>JACQDQ010000326.1 GCA_016201015.1 Pseudomonadota bacterium
AGCCGGAAAACGCCAAGCTCGCCGACTGCGTCAAGGCGGCGAAGGCGGCCAAGGCGGCGGCGAAGCCGGCCGATGCTGCGCAGACCACGCAGGCAACGCCGGCCACGCCGAAGAAGTAACGCGAACGCGGACCGTCGCGTCCGCGGCGGAAAGGCCCCGGTCGGGGCCTTTCCGTCTTTCTGGTGCGCCAGGCATGGCGCGTAGGTGCGCAAGCACGATGTGGTCGGGGTGGTAGCCGACCGATGACTTGGAGGTGAAAGTCCTTCACGGGCCCTGGTGACGGGAACCGTTAGCCGAACAGCAAGGGCGTCGCCGCGAGGCGGGGTCCGAAGGAAGCTGTAAGCAAAGTGCCGGCCTGACGAACAGGAAGCGCATAAGAGGCGTCCGCATCTGGGCGAGGGGGCCAGAAGACCCGAAGCCCGATATCACCCGGAGGATGCGGCCGTAGATGCGCCGGGTATATGGCACGAAGGTCACGCGTCTTACCCTGGGAGATCTGCCGTCCTGCCCCTGGCAACAGGTGTGCTACCGGCGCTGCGAGGCGCCGGGACGGGGCGGCAGAAGTCAGCAGAGGCCGTAGTAACCGGACCGACCGGTGAAGGGCTGAACGTCAAGCGCCGGAGGGAGGCCGGTCTTTCGATGGTGATAACAGACGCAGGCGATGGGGCTGAGATGCTTCATGCCCGCTCCAAGGGTAGCGGCCGGAAGCCGCGAGAGCAGGAGCCGGGTGCGTCAACCACCACGGCAAGACCGACACCTTCCGATCCGGAGGCGGAACTGCGGCTGATGGGGACGATTGTCAGCCGAGAGAACATGATGACGGCCTACCACCGGGTGATGGCGAACAAGGGCGCCGCGGGCATCGACCGGATGACCGTGGAGCAATTGCAGTCGCACCTGAAGGACCACTGGCCGCGCATCAGAGAGGACCTGCTGAAAGGCCGGTACCAACCAGCGCCGGTGCGCGGGGTTGAAATCCCCAAGCCCGGCGGCGGGACGCGCCAGTTAGGCATCCCGACGGTGATAGACCGGCTGATCCAGCAGGCGATGCATCAGGCGCTGATGCCGCTCTTCGATCCAAGCTTCTCCGGTGCCTCGTACGGCTTCCGTCCGGGGCGGAGTGCGCACGATGCGGTGCTTGCCGCGCGGGCGCACATGGCCGAAGGCCGACGCTTCGTTGTCGACATCGACCTGGAGAAGTTCTTCGACCGGGTAAACCATGACGTGCTGATGGCACGGGTGGCGCGCCGGGTTAAGGACAAGCGGGTGCTGCGGTTGATCCGCCGCTACCTGCAGGCTGGACTGATGACGGGCGGGCTGACGACAGTACGGACCGAAGGCACGCCGCAAGGCGGACCTTTGTCGCCGCTGCTGTCGAACATCCTGCTCGACGATCTCGACAAGGAACTCGAACGACGCGGACATGCCTTCTGCCGCTATGCCGATGACTGCAATATCTACGTGCGGACACGGCGTGCCGGCGAGCGGGTGATGACCTCGATCACGCGGTTCCTCGCCGCGCGGCTGCGGCTCACGGTCAACGCTGCCAAAAGCGCCGTTGATCGACCTTGGGTGCGGACCTTCCTGGGATATACCGTTACCGCCCATAAGCAACCGCGCCTTCGGGTGGCGGCAAAGAGCGTGGCCCGGCTGCGGGATAAGCTCAGGACGATACTGCGCCGAGGGCGGGGACGTTCCCTGGCACGCACCGTCAACGACCTCACCCCGATCCTGCGCGGCTGGATGCAATACTTCCGGCTGGCGGAGGCAAAAGGGGTCTTCGAGGAACTTGACGGCTGGATGAGGCGCAAGCTGCGCTGCCTCCTCTGGCGTCAATGGAAACGTCCCGCTACGCGAGCCAAGCGCCTGATGCAACGCGGTCTTGATCGGCTACGGGCATGGCAGTCCGCTTACAACGGACGCGGCCCCTGGTGGAATGCCGGGGCCAGTCACATGAACGAGGCCTATCGAGCTGCCGTCTTCGCGCAACTCGGCCTGCCGTCCCTCCTCGACTTGCACTTCCGCCTCAACCGTGCTCGATGAACCGCCGTATACGGAACCGTACGTACGGTGGTGTGGGAGGGGGAAGCCGTAAGGCTACCCCCTACCCGATCGCTCGGCCCGGCACTTATTGGCGGCCGGACGGCAGTTTCTTCCGCGTGGGTCCGGCAGGGCCTGCCTGCGGCGCCGGCGCCGGCTGCCGCGCGTTAACACTAAATCCAACAAATCAGGGCATTTAACGCAAATGTCCGGAACTGGCACGGGGGTTGCTCTTACGCCCTTGCCATAGGACTCGACCCTGGGCCGACGATACAGGGCCGCTTGGAAAAGCGGGACCGGTCGCCAACCTAGAACAGGAGCAATGCAAATGACGTTCTCGGTCAACACCAACGCCGGCGCCCTAGTGGCGCTTCGCAATCTCAGCGTGACCACCGATCAGCTGAAACAGACGCAGGACCGGGTCTCAACCGGCTTGAAGGTGATCGGCGCGAAGGACAACGCGTCGAGCTTCGCCATCGCCCAGGGCCTGCGCGCCGATGTCAAGGCGAACGCGGCCGTGCAGCAGGGCCTGTCGAACGGCAAGGGCGTCGTCGACGTCGCCATCGCCGGCACGACCGCCCTCTCCAACCTTCTCACCGACATGAAGGCGAAATCGGTGGAGGGCATGAACCAGGCCAACACCGCGCAGCAGCAGACCATCCTGGATGCCGATTACGCGCAGATGAAGACGCAGTTCACCGCCTTCGTCAACAACGCGGTGTTCAACGGCAAGAACCTGATCAGCGCCGCCTCGACCGCGCTCAACGTCATTTCGACCGTGTCGGGCGGCACCATCACGGTGAACGCGCAGGATATGTCGGTCGTGTTCTCCACGTTCACCAACATCTCCTCGGTCGCGGCTGCGACCACCGAGCTGACCAAGATCGACGCGGCGATCACGTCGGTGAGCACGGCGCTGGGCGCGCTGGGCGGCAGCTCGCGCTCGCTGCAGTTCCAGAACGACTTCATCAACAGCATCGCCGATTCGCTGACGGAAGGTCTCGGCGCCGTCGTCGACGCCGACCTGGCCAAGGAAAGCGCGACGCTGCAGTCGTTGCAGGTCAAGCAGCAGCTCGGCGTGCAGGCGCTCAGCATCGCCAACCAGGCGCCGCAGATCCTGCTGGGTCTCTTCCGCGGACAATAGTCGGCACAACCGCCCGCGCTCGCGGGCACAAGCCAGAATAGGCTCTAACCATGTCGCTCAAGATCGAAATCAAGCCTGGCGAGAAGTTCGTCGTGAACGGCGCCGTCATTGTCGCCGGCAAGAATGGTGCATCGCTCGTCCTGCAGAACAAGGCCGTGCTCCTGCGCGAAAAGGACATCATGCAGGAGGTGGACGCCAACACGCCGGCACGGCACATCTACTTCACCGTCATGCTCATGTATCTCGACGCCGAGAATCACGAGACCTATCACCAGAAGTTCGTCGGGTTTCTCGAGGAATACCTCAACGCCACCACGCTGCCTCACGTGCGGCGCTCGCTGCTCGTCATCCATAACGAGGTCAGCGGGCGGCGCTTCTATCAGGCTCTGAAGCTGTGCAAGGCCTTGGTCGAATTCGAAACGGAGCTATTCGAGAAGACGCCGGCACTAGCGGAAAGGACAGGCACCTAGTGAGCTACCAAACCTATAGCCGGGTACAGCAGCGGACGAGCGATCCGCGCTCGGTCGAATACCAGCTCTTGGCGCAGGTCACCGTCGCGCTGACCGACGTGCAGGACAAGCAGGTCAACGATGCGCCAACCAAGGCGCGCTTCTTCGATGCCATCCTGTGGAACAAGCAGGTATGGGATGCGTTCATGGTCGATCTCGCCGACGAGCGCAACGCGTTGCCCAAGGAGTTGCGCGCCAGGCTCATCAGCATCGCGCTGTGGGTATCGCGCGAGACCGGCGCGATCATGGATGGTCAGGGCGATCTCGGTGCGTTGATCGGCGTCAACCGCAACATCATGCAGGGCCTGCGCTAAGCTCGGCCGGCCCCAGGTTCCACCGCCGGCCGCAGACCTACCGGCGCAACATATCCGCGATCAAATTTGCGTGAGGGCGGCGTCTCGCCGCGCAGTGCGAGTCGCGCTGCGCGCGTTGCGGCGTTGCGCGGCCATCTGTTACAAATGCGCCGTTTCAAACGGGTGCAAGCGCATTTCACCTACGCAGGGAGAACGCCACGATGATTGATCTCTACACCGCGGGAACAGGCAACGGCCGCCGCGCATCCATCATGCTGGAGGAGTGCGGGCTTTCCTACAACGTCCATAAGATCGACCTCGCCAAGGGCGACCAGAAGACGCCGCAGTTCCTCAAGCTCAATCCGCTAGGCGCAATTCCCGTGATCGTCGATGCCGACGGCCCCGGCGGCAAGCCCGTGACTCTCTCGCAGTCCGGCGCGATCGTGCTCTACCTCGCCGACAAGACCGGCAAATTCCTGCCGACCGACAAGGCGAAGCGGGCCACTGCATTGCAATGGTTCATGCACGCCAGCACCGATGTCGCCCCGGCAAGCACCGGGCTCTTCCTCGTGACCAATGCGGCGCCGGACAAGGTGGCGTCGATCCAGGCCTATTTCGAGACTCGGCTGCTCAATATCTTCCGCGGCAACGACCAACGTCTCGGCGAGGTCGAGTACCTCGCCGGCGACTACTCGATTGCCGACATCGCCTTCTATCCGGTGGTCCTGGCGCGCAAGGATCTCATCGACAAGACGGACGGCCTGACGAACCTCAAGCGCTGGGCCGCCAAGGTGGGCGCGCGACCGGGCGTCGCCAAGGGCGCCAAAGTGCCGGCTTAGGCGCGCGGCAACTCTCTCTGGAAGAATGGAGGTGGCCGATGGCCGATCGTGAGGTGGCGTTGATCGTCGGCGCGGGCCACGGCCTGAGCGCGGCATTGGCGCGGCTGTTCGCGGCGGAAGGCATGCGGGTCGGGCTTGCGGCGCGCAGCGGCGGCAAGCTCGACGCGCTGGTCGGCGAGACGGGCGCGCGTGCCTATGCCTGCGATGCCAGCCGGCGCGAGGATGTCGACAGGCTGTTCGCCGCCGTGACGGCGGATCTCGGCATACCGGATGTCGTCGTCTACAACGCCAGCTTCCGCACGCGCGGGCCGTTCGTCGAACTCGACCCGGCGGGCGTCGAGAAGTCGCTGATGGTTACCTGCTATGGCGGCTTCCTGGTGGCGCAGGCCGCCGCCCGCATCATGCTGCCGCGCGGCCGCGGCACCATTCTGCTCACCGGCGCCTCGGCCAGCGTCAAGGGCTACGCCAACTCGGCGCCGTTCGCGATGGGCAAGTTCGGCCTGCGCGGCCTGGCGCAGAGCATGGCCCGCGAACTCGCGCCGAAGAATATACATGTCGGCCATTTCGTCATCGACGGCGGCATCGCGCAGCAGAACGATACGCGCGGCCGCGGATCGGACGGGTTGCTGCAGCCGGACGCGATCGCCCGCAGCTATCTCCATGTCCATCGCCAGCATCGCAGCGCCTGGACCTGGGAGATCGAGCTGCGGCCTTGGGTCGAGCCGTTCTAGGGTCCGAGCCCGATCGAGGATCGTGACGCTTCGGCCGGCAAATTGCGCATTTTTTGGATCCGCGTGCCGGTCTGGCGATGCGGGTCCACGGCAAGACACATCGCCCAAGCCAGGAACTAGTCGAGGAAATCCGGCTGTTTTGAGCCGCCGGGTTGCATATCGATGGCACTTTCCGTCGTCCGGCGAGTAGTGCTATAGTTTTGGCAATTATAAACATCGCGGCTGCGAAATGTGGCCGCGAGGTGCGGTGAACAGGAAGGAGAAACCATGCGACACTCGAACTACGTCCGCAGCGGGCTGAAGACCGCGGCGGTGTTAGCGGTTGCGGCCCTGGCCGGCCTCGCCGGCGTCGCTACGAGCCAAGCTCAACAAAAAACGGTCAAGGTCGGCATCACGTTGCCGCTTACCGGCGCCGATGCCGAGGACGCTCTGCACATCAAGAACGGCGCCATGATGGCGATCGAAGAGGCCAACGCCAAGGGCGGAGTGGCCGGCCACAAGATCGACGTCGTCGTTTACGATAGCGGCACGGCGACCGCCGGCCAGTACGACCCCGCCCAGGCGGCCACCAATACCAAGAAGCTGGTTGCCGACCCGGCCGTGGTACTCAATATCGGCCCGCAGATGAGCGGCGAGGGCAAGGCGATGACGCCGATCCTGAGCGAGGCGAACCTCGCCACGATCACGCCGAGCTCGACCAACCCCGACATCACCAACCCCGCCTTTGCGGCGCAGTTCAAGCCGAAGGGCAAGGCGATCTATTTCCGCACCGTGACGACGGACGCCTTCCAGGGCCCGAACATGGCGAATTTCGTCAAGGGCACGCTGAAGGTGACGTCGGTATACGTGCTGGACGATTCCGGCGCCTATGGCGTCGGCATTGCCGATTCATTCCAGAAGCAGGCGGAGAAGATCGGGATCAAGGTGCTGGGCCGCGATCAGCTCAATCCCAAGGAAGCCGACTACTCCACCATCCTGACCAAGGTCAAGGCTGCGAAGCCCGACCTTCTCTACTACGGCGGCGTGGGCCAGGCCGGCGTCAAGCTTGCCAAGCAGGCTTACGACATCATCCCGAACATCCCGAAGGCTGGCGGCGACGGCGTCCAGGGCACCACGTTCCTCAAGGGCGTGGGTTTCCCGGCAGCCGAAGGCTGGTACTCGACCAACGCCTCTCCGCACGTGACCGAGGCTCCAGAGTCGGCTGACTGGGTCAAGCGCTACAAGGCCCGCTACGGCAGCGCTGGTTTCGACGACTACACGATCACGGCTTACAACGCCGCCCTCGTCGCGATTGACTCGATCAAGCGCGTCGTCGAAGGCGGCAAGCCGCTCAATCGCGACAACGTCCGCGACGCCATCCAGGCGACGAAGATGAAGTCCCTCCAAGGGGAAATCTCGTTCGACGAGAACGGCGACATGCTCGACAAGATCGTCAGCGTGTTCCAGTACAAGGAGAACAAGAGCCGTCCGGTCGACGATTTCGACGCGCAGAACCGCTACATCGGAGTGGCTCCGGCGGTTCCGGGGTCGTAAGTCACACTTGAAGTGTTGAATGCCCGAAGGGGGTCCTGAATAGATGGACTTTCAGGACCTCCTCCTTCAGCAGATCATCAATGGGGTGAGCCTGGGCGCGATGTATTCGCTACTCGCGCTCGGCTTCACCATGGTCTACGGCATCATCGAGCTGATCAACTTCGCCCATTTCAACGTGTTCATGGTGGGCTCGTTCATCGCTCTGTGGGTGCTGCAGGCCATGGGGTTCGCCGGTCAGAGCACCATCCTCTACGGCCTGCCGCTGGTCGGCGTGCTGTTGGTGACGCTCCTCATCACGATGCTGAGTTCCGGGGCGCTTGGCGTGGTGATCGAACGCACGGCGCTGCGCCCGCTGCGCGGCATGCCGGGGACGGCGCCGATGATCACCACCATCGGCGTCTCCTATATCCTGTTCAATGTCATCCTCCTCACCGTCGGTGCCGACACCAAGAACTTCGCGAACCCCATGCCGCGCGTGCAGTGGGATATCGGCGAGGCGGTGGTGCGGCTGCGCGAGGTGCTGCTGTGGGGCGTGTCGCTGATGCTGATGCTGGCGCTCCACTACTTCGTGCGCCGGACCAAGATGGGCAAGGCGATGCAGGCGACCGCCCAGGACCAGGAGGCGGCGCGCATGATGGGCGTGGACGTCGACCGCGTCGTCGTCACCGCCTTCTTCCTCGGCTCGGCGCTCGCCGGCGCCGCCGGCATGATCTTCGGCCTCTACTACAACTCCACCAGCTTCATCATCGGCTATACCGCCGGCTTGCGCGCCTTCACCGCCGCCGTGCTGGGAGGCATCGGCAACATTCCGGGCGCGATGGTGGGCGGCATCCTGATCGGCCTCATCGAGTCCCTCGGCGGCCAGTTCCTCGCCGTGCGCTGGACCGACGTGATCATTTTCTCGATCCTCGTCCTGGTGCTGGTGTTCCGTCCGTCCGGCTTGTTCGGGCGCGGCGCGCCGAGCAAATCCTGATGCACATGCAATGACCGCGTCGCCGCTGGCAGTGCGTCGCACGTTCATCTCGGCGTTCAAGGAGCGTGCGCAAAGCGAGGGCGGGCGGCGCATTGGCGTCTGGCTGCTGGCGCTTGCGGCGATCGCCTTCCCGCTGGTCGACACCAACGAGGGCGACATCGACGCGGCGGCCAATGCAATCGCCTTCGCGATCCTGGCGCTCGGCCTCAACATCGTGGTGGGTTTTGCCGGCCTGCTCGATCTCGGCTATGCCGCCTTTTTCGCGATCGGCGCCTACGCCT
>JACQDQ010000327.1 GCA_016201015.1 Pseudomonadota bacterium
CGGAGGGCATGTTCGAGCGCGAGGCCCAGGCCGGCGGCGCCGGCGAGGTCAAGATCGCCTATCTGCGCTTCAGCGGCTCGGCGGCGATGCAGGACGCCATCCTGTCGGGCAATGTCGATGTCGGCGCCTATGGCGTGCCGGCGATGCTGATCGCCTGGGAGAAGGCGCGCGGCACGCCGTTGCAGGTCATGGGCATCGCCGGCGTGACGACGACGCCGCTGGTGCTCGTCACCAACCGGGCCGAAATCAAGTCGCTGAAGGATTTCACGGCAAGCGACCGCATCGCCATGCCGGCGCTGGTCAGCCCGCAGATGTATGTGCTGCAGATGGCCGCCGAGCGCGAGTTCGGCCCGGGCGGTCACGACCGCCTGCGGACCATGGTGGTGTCGTTGCCGCATCCCGATGCGGTCAACGGCATCAGGGCCGGGACCGAGGTGACCGGATATTTCAGCGCGGCGCCGTTCACGCAATTGCTGCTCGGCGATGCGCGCATTCACGCCGTGGTCAATTCGGAAAAAGTCTTCGGCGGGCCGGCGTCGTTCCTCGTGCTCGGCGCGACGCGGCGCTTCGCCGACCCCAACCCGAAGCTAATGGCGTCGATGGCGACGACGATGGACGCGGCGGCGCGCTTCATTCGCGAGAAGCCCGAGCGCGCGTCCGAGATTTATCTGGCCAAGGAGCCGTCGAGCGCGATCACCAAGCAGATCGTGCTCGATGCCCTGCGCGATCCGCAGACCGGATTCGGCGCCGAGGTCTACGGCATCAAGGCCTATGCCGATTTCATGGCACGGCTCGGCCAGCTCAAGGCGCCGCCTTTGCGCTGGGAAGACGTCTTCCTGCCGCCGCTGCACGGCCGCAAGGGGACGTAGGCACGCCGCGGCCCGGACGGAGAAGCTTCGCGATGCGCAAGGCGGCTGCGTGGCTGGCGGCGCTGCTGGCCGTTGTCGCGGCCGATGCCGCGCAGGCTCAGATGACGCCGCTCGCGGTCATGACCTTTCCCGGCGGCGCCAACCTGCCGCTATGGGTCGCCGAAAGGAAAGAATTTCTCGCCCGCAATGGCCTGTCGCTGAACATCCAGCCGGCGCCGAATTCGGTCGCCCTGGCGCGCGGCCTGATGAACGGCAGCGTCGAAATCGCGCTGACCGCATTCGACAACGTCGTCGCCTATCAAGAAGGCCAGGGCGAAGTCGCGCTGGACGCTGCGCCGGATTTCTTCGCGTTCATGGCGTTCAGCCGCGGGACGCTGCGCCTGGTGGTCAATCCGTAGATCCGGAGCATCGCCGATCTCAAGGGCCGCACTCTCGCCGTCGATGCAGTGGCGACCGGCTATTCGCTCGCCCTGATCAAGATCCTGGCGCTCGGCGGCCTGCACGACGGCGATTACCGCTTGGAGCCGGTCGGCGGCACCGCCCAGCGGGCGCAGGCCTTGATGGAGAACCGCTACGCCGGGACGATCCTCACCACGCCCCTGGAGTTGCTGCCGGAGGCGCAGAGCTACCGCCGGCTGGCGAACGCGGTGGAGGCGCTCGGTCCGTATCAGACCATCGTCGCCGCTGCGCGCCGCGCGTGGGCGCAGGATCACCGCGACCGCGTGATGGGCTTCATTCGCGCCGGCGTCGCCGCGCTCGACTGGCTGTTCGATCCGGCGAACCGGGCCGAGGCCGTGACGATTTATCGGCAGGCGCTGCCCAGCGTACCGGCGGCCATGGCCGAGCGCGCGGTGGCGGCGCTGCTCGACGCCAACGAGGGACTGAGTCCGCGCGGCCGGATGGAGCGCGAGGCCATGCTGACGGTCTTGCGTCTTCGTTCCGAGCTGGGCCGCCCGGCGCGCCTTCTCGCCGATCCCGCGCCCTACGTGGACGAGCGCTTCTACCGCGAAGCGGTGGGGCCGTCCTAGGCGCAGCCGGTATCCGGCACCGCACCCGGCCGCCCGCGCGCCGGCTCTCTATGTACACTGCATCTCGAATTCGCAGCGGTCGAACCGACGCGCGCGCAGATCGGCGTCGCGGATCAGAAAGTACAGCGAGCCACCGGGGCCCCAACCTTCACTGTCTGTGCCGTTCGAGTATTCGTCGAGCTCGAGCAACAGGCGGAAGCCGTTGGGGTCAGCAGGATCACCGATGCAGTCAAGATCGTGTTGTATCAGATTCGGCCATCCAAGTAATTTGCTGAAACCGCAATAGCTGCGCACATCATCGGGTATGCCGTGAAGGATCGCGGCATGGCGTATTTCGAAATAGCGCGAGGACTCTTCACCGTCCGTCAGAATCTCTTCGACGGCGCGGCTAAATTGATGAGGCAGATCGATAAGCGGCCTGAAGGCCAGCTCGCTGAGCGGGAATACACACTCGATTTCAATCGGCGGCGTGGCCGGGGCGAGGCGATCGATGTCGGTCCAGTAGTAGACGGCGGCCAGGCTGCCGAAGGCAAAGTCGCAGCCCGTGACCGCATCATGGTCACCGAAGAACGCCAGTATTCCGGCGGAGGGCAGAGTCTCCGCGCCAGGCAAGCCCTGCAGGTCGGCGCAGTTGAGATGACCAAGGAAGAGCATCGGCTCGGTCTCATAGATCGGCCATGGCCATTCCGGCGGCGCGTAGGGCATTCCGCCGAGTCGCGACGCGCGGACCGGCGGGTCCGGCCGCGGGCGCTGCGGCCATAGGCCGATCGCGGGGCGCGCCAGGCGGATCAGTCGGTCGGCGGACGCTGGCGGCAATGCGCCGACGAGTTCCTGCTCGATCTCGGCCAGAGTCGGCGCCTTGGGCGGCGGATTGCCGCTCTGCCACCCCGCTTGCGATGCAAACGATTCGGGCTCACGCGGCACTTTCTTCGCGGCTGCGGATCACCATGCTTCCGAATGAGCGCATCGAATTCCAGCGAAGATCTCGCGTCCCTGCCAATCAGGTCCTTGCGCTCTGCCAGGGCGCGAAGAGTCCGCTCATACGCCGCATCGTCGATCGTCTTGAACGCAGATGCGGCGGCGTAGCGCAGTTTCGGGTCCATGTGATCGAGCAGGCCACGCAAGGACTGCAACGTGTCGTCGCCGCGCGCCTTCATTTCGGCGACTATTCGTATGCGGCGACTCATCAGCCGGTTCTGGCGACCGACATGTCCTATCGTCTCGAAAAACTGGACGCTTTCGATGTAGGCCTGGATGAGCTGGGCCTCGTTCAGGCTCGTGAGATCGTCGTTGCTCACCACGGCAATCCCCGCGGGAATGATGCGTCACGCGCTATGCCTCAAAACGCGCGGGAGATGCCTTTATTCCCTGGGAGTAGTGGCCCCGCTACCGACTGCAGGTTGCAGGCCGTCGGCGACCTCGACGCCCTCCGCCTTGAGGTCGATGCCCGAATTCCTGGCCTGGAGCAGGATGAGCGTCGCGAAATCGGTGTCGAGATAGCCGTTGCCGATCAGGCTCTGGATCGCCTCGCGCGTCGTGGCGGCGACCGGCATTGGCACGTCGAGCGACCGCGCGGCGGCCAGCCCGAGGTCCATGTCCTTGCGCAGCAGATAGGGCGTGAAGGTCGTAGCGAAGTCGAGATTGACCAGGGCCGGCGTCTTGTAGCGGGTGAAGGCCGAGCCCATCACGCTCTTGTTGATGAAATCGAGGAAGGCGTGGCGCGGCACGCCCGCCTTCTGCGCCAGCACGGTGATCTCGGCCAGCGACTGGATGACGACGCCGAGAAACACGTTGTGGCAAATCTTGACGATGCGCGCGAGATCGCCGTCGCCGACATAGCTGACGCCCGTGCCGAGGCATTCGAGATAGGGAAGCGCGGCGTCGAACGCGGGTCTCGGGCCGGAGACGACGAAGCTGAGCTGCCCGGCCTTCACCACCTTGGCGTTGCCGCTGACCGGTGCCGAAAGAAGTTGCGTGCCGCGCTTCGCCGCCGCGCTGCGCAGCTCGGCCGACGCCTCCGCCGACACGGTCGACGAATCGATCAAAATCTTCGGCGCGCGGTCCGGGCGCGACAGCACGCCCTTCGGGCCGAGAGTCACCTCGAGCAGATCGTCGGACGTCGACACCATGGTGAAGACGATGTCGCGGTCGGCGAGATCGACAGGCGCGCCGACGATCGTGGCTCCGTATTGCGTCAGCGGCTCGGCCTTGGCGCGCGTGCGGTTATAGGCCGCCACGTGGCCGCCGGCCTTGGCCAGGCGAGCCGCCATCGGCAGGCCCATCCGCCCGGTGCCGATCCAGCCGAGTTTGTCATTGCCGAGTTTCGTTGCGCCCATGATGCGGGTTGCTCCTTGCGCGACGGCATTGCCGCAGTCAGTAGGCGTTGGCGATCGGCAGTGTCTCGGCGGGATAGAGTGTGATGATCTTGCAGCCCTTGTCGGTGACGACGATCTCCTCCTCGATGCGCGCCGCCGAGATGCCGTCCGTGGCCGGGCAGTAGGTTTCGAGCGCGAAGACCATGCCGGCCTTGATCTCCATCGGGTCGTCGAAGGAATTGAGGCGGCTGATGATCGGCCGCTCATGCAGGCCGAGCCCGAGCCCGTGGCCGAACTCGAGGCCGAAGGCCTCCATCTCGCTGGTGAAGCCGATCTTCTCGGCAGTCGGCCAGCAATCCGCGACCTGGTCCGAGCGCACGCCCGGCCTGATCATGGCGATCGCCGTGTCGATCCATTCACGCGCCCGCTTATAGGCGTCCTTCTGCACGTCGGTCGCGCGGCCGACATTGAAGGTGCGGTAGTAGCAGGTGCGATAGCCCATATAGGACTGGATGATGTCGAAGAACGCCTGGTCGCCCGGGCGCAACAGCCGGTCGGTGAAGTTGTGCGGATGCGGCGAGCAGCGCTCGCCGGAGATCGCGTTGATCGCCTCGACGCAGTCCGAGCCTTTCTCGTAGAGGTCGTGATTGGAGAGGGCGACGATCTGGCTCTCGCGGATACCGGGCTTCAGCGCCTCGCCGATTTTCTGATAGGTGCCGTCGACCATCGCGGCCGAGACGTTGAGCAGCGTCAGCTCGTCGCGACTCTTGATCTCGCGGGCGTCCAGCATCACCTGTTGGCCGTCGCGCACCTCGACGCCGAGCTCTTGCAGCGCGAACAGCATCGGCAGCTCGACCATATCGACGCCGAGTGGCATGTCGGCGACGCCTTCTTCCACCAGGATCGACTTGATCTCTGCGGCGGCGCGCTTGAACAGGCCCATCTTGGGATGCACGGCGCCGCGCAGGCCGAGCAGACCCGCGCGGCAATGGTCGTGATGGAGCCAGGGCGCGTAGAGCCGGTGATGCTTGGCGGCCGAACCGAAATCCCAAACATAGGGATCGCCGTTGCCGGTCATCAGGCAATAGCGCGTCAGCTTGTCGCGGGCCCACTCGCCGATCACCGTCGAGGAAATGTAGCGGATGTTGTGCTGATCGAAGGTAAGGATGGCGCCGAGGTCCGAGCCGGCCAGCGCCTGGCGCGCGCGGCCGAGCCGATAATTGTGCAGGCGGCGAAAATCGACCCGTTCCTCGAAATCGACCGCCATCTGCCCGGGCGCCATGAGCGGACGGGTCCAATCGTGCCGCGGATCGATGTCCTCCGGCTTGACCAGCTTCGGCTCGCGTTTGTCGTGCTTCATCGGGCGCGGCACTCTTGAATTCTAGAAATTATCGGCGCGCTTTTGCATTGTCATTGCCGCTATCCGCCTTGTCAACGCGCCGGCCGACGGACTTGTCCGTGCCTCCTCGCTGCCGCGGGCGTCACGGTCGCTGCAACATTGATAGGAAATTGCGTGCTTCTTGATATGGCGGCCTATTGCGCGGCGTCGGCTTGGGTCTGTGCCGGACGGGCGCGTTGCAGAAAGGCGGCGAGCGCGCTGGAGGTAAAGGCGTCGCGGCGACGCACGAACATCGTATCGACGAGTGCCTCGGCCTTCGGCAGCTCGTGGACGGCAATTTGCCGGTCCCGCCGGACCGGGCCGAGCAGGCTCCGCGGCAGCAGGGTCACGCCGAGCCCCGCCGCGACGCAGCTCAATATCGCCTCGAGCGTGCCGAATTCGAGCCGGCGCAACCCGACGACGCCGCGCTTCGCCAGGATGTCCTCGAGCCGCTGGCGATAGGAGCAACCGGCGCGCAGGACGACGATCTTGAGGTCGCCCTGGCTCACCAGTTTGTCCAGCCCTCCCACCGCCGAGGCAGTCAGAATTACGAGCTCTTCGCGAAAGATGAACTCTTCTTCGAGTTCCGGATGGTCGACCGGGCCGCAGACGAAGGCGCCTTCCAGCCGGTGCGCCAGCACGTCCTCGATCAATTCGCGGGTGGTGCCGGTCCTGAGTACCAGATCGACCTCGGGGTATGTCGCGACATAAGCCGAAAGCAGCGGCGAGAGGCGCAAGGCGGCGGTGGTTTCAAGCGAGCCGATCGTCAGCGGGCCCTTGGCGACGCCGTCGTCCTTGGCTGCCCGGCGAGCGTCTTCCAGGAGATGTGCCACGCGGACGGCGTATGGCAGCAGCCGTTGGCCGGCTTGTGTCAGGGCGACACCGCGGCTGTGCCGCCGAAAAAGCGGAGTCGCCAGCTCTTCCTCAAGCAGCCGGACGCGCGTGGTCACGTTCGACTGCACCGTGTTCAATTCAGCAGCCGCCCGGTTCATGCCACCCAGCCGCGCCACCGCCTCGAAGACCCGCAAATCCGCCGCGTCCATGTCGTCGCTCCTGATTGTTATATCTCTGGATGAGATAACATTCTTATCAGCAGTTCTCTTTATAGCATCGTCTTAGACCTATTACCTGTGCCAATCGCCGCCTGATACAGCCGACAATGGCCTGTTTTTTGCACCGCACAAATCGACATGGTCGATCCAAGCAGTGGGCAGGTGGATGGCTGGCGAACGCAGCTCGACTGACGCAATCGCACAGCCCCTGAGGGTCCTGCTGGTCGACGAGGATTCGAGACGCGTCGCCGCGCTTGAGGCCAGCTTGCAAGAGACCGGCTGCCGCATCGTTGCGGTCATCGGGCCCGAGGATGATCTGGTCGAGCGGGTGCGGGCGATTGCGCCGGACGTCATCATCGTCGACCTGGACTCGCCACGCCGCGACACGCTGGAGAGTATGCGCGCAATCACGCGCGACCAACCATGTCCGATCGTGATGTTTGTCGACAGCTCCGACGAACGTATGATCGAGCAGGCGATTGGCGCGGGCGTCAGCGCCTACGTCATCGACGGGCTCAACGCGAAGCGCGTCAAGCCGATCCTCGATGTCGCGATCGCTCAATTCAAGCGCTATCAGGCGCTGCGTCAGGAGCTCGAGCGCGCAAAGACCGCGCTCGAGGAGCGCAAGGTGATCGAGCGCGCCAAGGGCATCTTGATGGAGCAGAAACGACTGAGCGAGGAGGACGCCTATCAGATGCTGCGCCGACTGGCGATGGACCAGAACAAGCGGCTGGTCGATATCGCGCAAGGCTTGATTACGTACGCCCAAATCCTCCGGCAATAGGCCGATTCGCTGCGGCGATGATCGCGATGACGCCAATTTCATCGCAGTGCAGCATTTTTGCTCAATTCCTGGGCATCAGCATATTCAACGCCTTCCGTGTGATTGAACGGAATTCAGAGAAAATCCCTGTGCGCCGCAGCGTTAGGTCGACTCTGCCACTGGTGGCACGCGGTTTGCACAGTTAAATTCCGGATGAGCCTGGCGAGCGACGCGTTCGGTCGCAGGCAAGCCGAGTGATCCAACGGCGGATCGGACGGCAAATCCCCAACGACATAGCGGCCGGACCAATGCGGGTCCGACCCTTGCGGACGACGATGTCCAGGCGCGGGAAAGATCCCGCAGCGGTGACGTCATGGCGTTGGGGCCGCATGCGCGCGGCCCACGGGCAGATCGGAAGGAGAGGCAAGGCGGCTATGCAACAGGGCTCAACGATCAAGACCGGCGCGAAGCGCGGCGATGGGCTGGAAACGCGGGTTGTGCGGCTCGGCATCGTGCCGCTCACCGATTGCGCACCCATCGTCATTGCCGAGGCCAAGGGCCATTTCCGCAAATGGGGCCTGGA
>JACQDQ010000328.1 GCA_016201015.1 Pseudomonadota bacterium
GACCTTGCCGCCGCCGCGCACGGACGAACGGATTGCGGCGAACGCCGACCGCATGTCGACATTGATGATCACGATCGCGAACGGCTGGCCGTTCTGCGTGTATACCGGCGTGCCGGCGCGCAGCACCGGGACGTGCGGCGTCTCGATGGCGCCGCTCTCCTGGTTGAGTTCGACCGGCGAAACGTCGACCTCGCCGTCGGCAAGACGGATCGCGCGTATGAAGTAGTCCCTATCCCCTTTACGCTGCAGCCCGTCGTCGGGAACGATCCGGATCGAATTGCCCGGCCCCGAGCGGTCGACGCGCAAGATTTCGCGCCCGCCGTCGGCAACGCCGATGATGCGGAACTGATAGTAGGCGGGCTTGATGGCCAGCTCGCTTGCATATCGCGCCGCCATCCGGGCGCGCCACGTCGCCTCGGTCGTGCCGTCGCGCGGGTGTACTCCACCGGCCAGACGCGCCTGCATGATCCCGTCCAGCGCAGCCGCCGCGCGGAAGCCGAGCACGTCGTTGCGCGCGCTGCGTACATAGACTTCGAGTTCGACGGCGAGTTGGCGGACCGCGGTGCGGATACGATCGAGTTCGCCGGGAACGACCGCTACCTCGATGTTGCGATAGGTCAGCAATCCCACGGCCGCGGCGGTCAGCGAGACCAACGCCACCATCGCCGCGGTCAGGCGTGCTGAAAGGCTAATCTTTCCTTGCTCCCGCAGGATCGGACCTGCCGCCGCAACGAACCGGGTAGCCTAGCCACTTCCGATGCCAATGATTCCCTGGCCGTCGAGCGCCCTAAGACGCGATCGACAGCCGCACATTGAAAAATATGAGCACAAGATCGCGTGTAACGCAAGCAATCTGACCGCACCAGGGTAGAGATCGGCCGGGCAACTGCCGTTGCCGGCGACCTCGGTCGACCGGGGCGCACCGGAATACCTCGACGGCATCGGCCGTTATCCGCGCGAACGTCGAGGAGCATCGTGCCATGACCCGGCTGTCCACTGCGCTCTCCCGTTGGGTTGGGTCCGCCTTGATCGGCGCGGCGTTCGCCCTAGGCGCAATTCCCGCCTCGGCCGATACGGTGTTCTTCGGCTATCAGCACGGTCCAGCGCATCCATTCCACCATCCGCATTACCGCCCGTGGGGACCGCCTGTGGTCTTCGGCACCCCGGCTATCTTGGTGCCGCCGCCGCGGGTCGTCTACCTGCCCTCCCCCTATGTTGCGGTGCCCATTCCCGCCGTCCCCGCCTCGACGGTCTATCAGACGGCCGACGGCCGCTATTGCCGCGCGTATCAGGCGACGGTCGTTGTCGGCGGCATCGCCCGGCCGAGTTACGGCACCGCCTGCCTCCAGCCGGACGGGGCGTGGCGCATCGTCTACTGACCGGCCGCGGTGCATATCTTGGCGCCGCCCGGCTGACATCCCCGGCAGGCCAAGGCGTGAGAGCATTGCCGCGCGGGCATGGCGTCGCGATGCACGCCGACTGGCCCCGGCGCCTGCCGTGGTGCACAGCCTGCATTGATTTGCTACGATGACCGATCGCAATGGACCTCAAATCCTTCAAACGATCGGTTTCCTCCACGGCGCCCCCCGCAGGCGTGGGCCCGGCGGTGCAGGGACTGTGGTGGGACGCCAAGGGCGACTGGGACAAGGCGCATGATTGCGCCCAGGCGCAGGACGATGAAATAGGCGCCTGGGTGCACGCCTATCTGCATCGCAAGGAGGGCGACGCGTCGAACGCCGGCTATTGGTATCGCCGTGCCGGCAAGACGGCCGCGACCGGCGCGCTGGCGGCCGAGTGGGATGCGATCGCGCGTGCCCTGCTCAAAGAGCAATAAAAGAGAGAGGAAGCTGCGAATGTGCAAGACCAAGCCGACGAATCCGGCCGGCGCCGCGAATGAGACCGTCACGTCAAGCGGCTTCGACGGCAAACGATCCGCGCTTGCCGCCATGCTGGCACGGATCGAAGAATTCGTCGACGCAGTGCCGCAACGGCTTTGGCGCACACGCCCGGCGGCAGGCGGCTTTTCGCTCGTCGAGCAGGTCTGCCATCTGCGCGATATCGACGGCGAAGGCTATCGCCTGCGGCTTGAGCGGATCTTGACCGAGCACGAGCCGAGTTTTCCCAACATCGACGGAGCCAAGTTGGCGCGGGAGCGCGACTATCAGGAGCAAGACCTGCCGACGGCTCTCGCCGGCTTCGGCAAGACTCGCGCCGATATCAGTCACCGGCTAAACGGACTGAGCAATGCGGCGCGCCAGCGCGCCGGATTTCTCGACGGAACTCAACGGATCACGATTGACGACTTGGTGGCGGCGATGCTCGATCATGACCGTGGACATCTGCAAGAGCTCGCCGCACTGCGCGACGAACTGAGGTTGCGAAAGGACTAGCCCGCGCATTGCACAAACAAGGCCAACGCGACGACGCGCGTTCGATTGATCCAGGTCAATGCGAATCGGACGTGTACCTGCCCAACTGCGATGAAATTGTGAGGAAGGCAGCCATGTCAACGTCGCCCGATCTTGCGCTCCGGCGCCAGCGCCGTTTCTCGGCGACGGAGTTCCGCGACCCCGTTGCCTTCATCCTGGCCGAACATATGGAGCAGCACCGCCTGTGCGGCCTGCTCGAGAACCTTGCGAGCGACCTCGCGCAACCTTCCGCTCGTGAGATTGCTGCAGATATCGTCGACTATCTCACCCACGAACTGCCGCTGCACGAGGCCGATGAGGAGGCGGACCTGTTCCCCCTGCTCAAGATACGGTCCATCGACATCGGCATGGTCGACGATATCCTGGCGCAGCTCTCGCGCGAGCATGGGCGCGACGACGAATTCGTCGCCAAGCTGATGAGCGATCTCGTCGCAATCGCCTCGGGCATTGCGGTCGCCGTGCCGCTCGACTTCATCGTCGGCGCCCTGCGCTTCGCCGAGACCCAGCGGCGGCATCTCGACTGGGAAAACACGGTGATCGTGCCGATCGCGCGCCGCATTCTCGGTCCGGGCGATCTCGCCGCGCTCGGGCGCTCCATGGCAGCCCGGCGCGGCTGCGCCTATCCGGACTGATTCCGCCCGGCACCGAGTCCGCCGGCGCGCATGATGAAATCGGCGATTTCGGCGACGCCACGATTTTCCTTGAGGTTCGTGAACAGGAACGGACGCGTGCCGCGCATGCGGCGGGAGTCGCGGTCCATCACCTCCAGGCTGGCCCCGACCAGCGGCGCCAGGTCGATCTTGTTGATCACCAGCAGGTCGGAGCGCGTGATCCCAGGCCCGCCCTTGCGCGGAATCTTGTCGCCGGCCGAGACATCAATGACGTAGAGGGTGAGATCGGCCAGCTCCGGCGAGAACGTCGCCGCCAGATTGTCGCCGCCGGACTCGATGAACACGATGTCGAGCGCGGGAAAGCGGTCGCAGATGTCGGCGACCGCCGCGAGATTGATCGAGGCATCCTCACGGATCGCGGTGTGCGGGCAGCCACCGGTCTCGACGCCGACGATCCGTTCCGCCGCCAGCGCGCCCGAGCGGATGAGGAACTCGGCATCCTCCTTGGTATAGATGTCGTTGGTGACGACGGCGATTTCGAGGCGGTCGCGCAGATGCTTGCACAGGCGGTCGACCAGCGCCGTCTTGCCGGAGCCGACCGGCCCGCCGACGCCGACGCGCAGCGGCCCATGGCGCGACACGCTCATGAACGGAACAACCGCGTGTACTGAGTCTCGTGGCGCATCGAGCACCAATCGACCATCGGCGTCGCCGTGCCCAGCGCGTCCAAATCCGCGACGAGGCCGGCCGCCGCGGCCGAACCCACTGCCGGCTCCAGCGCCGCCACCGCCGCCTGGCCATCGGTTTGTCCGAGCGGAATCAACCGCACGCCGGCCGACACGAGATTGGCGGCGAAGGCGGCGAGATAGGCGGAGAGCGCCGCCGGCAAAGGGACGGCATGGACCGCCGAAGCGGCGCCGACGGCGACCGGCAGCGTCACCAGCCCCTTGTGGCGGTCCGCCAATGCGTCCAGCCTGGCGTTCGGCCAGGCGCTGCGGGTCACGACCAGGAAGGCTGCGCCCTGTGCCCGGCTCTCCAGGGCTGTCTCGGCCGTGCCGCGCCACGCCGACGCCAGCTCGACAAGCGCGTCGAGCGCGGCCGAGTCTCCGGCCTGCGTCGCGCGCCAGGCGGCGGCAAACAGCACCCCATCGATGCGTCCGCTGCCACGCGCCAGAATGCCGCGGATCCATTCGACCAGGCCGGCCCGATCGCACACCAACCCCTGCTCCACCGCCCATTCCAGCCCGTGGCTATAGCTGTAGCCGCCGACGGGATAGGACGGCGACAGCCAGGCGAGCAGCCGATAGAGGGCCGCGTCAGTGATGATCGTGGTCATGTCCGTCGCCGTGGCGATGCGGGTGGCGGTGGTCGTGGTTGTGCTGTCCGTAGGCCCCGCCTTCCGGCGTGAACGGCGCACTCACGTGGCGCGCCGTGGCGCCCAACCGGCGCAGCATGTCGACGATGACGTGATCGTCGCGGATCAGAAGGCGCTCGCCGGCGATCTGCGCCGGCAGATGGCGGTTGCCGAGATGCCAGGCGAGCCGCGCCAATGCGGCCGGGCTCGGCGCCGTCACCTCGACCAGCGGCTCCGGCGCCGCAACAATGGCGACGTAACCGCCGCTGTCAAGTTTGAGCCCGTCGCCATGAGCGAGCACGGTGGCCGCGGCAAGATCGAGCAGGAACTCGAGCCCGCCGGCCGCGACATAGCGGCGCCGGCGGCGATGGCGCTCATCATAATCGAGCGTGATGGCGTCGCGCTGCTCGGCGACCGGCCAGCGACCGACCGGCAAGACTTCGGTGACGCGATGCATGGTCAAAACAGGAAATAACGCTGGGCCATGGGCAACACCTTGGCCGGTTGACAGGTCAGCAATTCGCCATCGGCGCGCACCTCGTAGGTTTCCGGATTGACCTCGATCCGCGGCGTCGCATTGTTGTGCACCATCGACGCCTTGCCGATGCCGCCGCGGGTGTTTTCCACGGCGAGCACCGGCCGGGTCAGGCCGAGCCGGCCGGCGACGCCCGCCGCGACCGCCGCGCTCGATACGAACAGCACCGAACTCTCGACGAGACTGCGGCCGAAGCCGGCGAACATCGGCCGATAATGCACCGGCTGCGGCGTCGGGATGGAGGCGTTGGGATCGCCCATCGGCGCGGCCGCGATCGAGCCGCATTTCAGCACGAGGTCGGGCTTCACGCCGAAAAAGGCCGGCGACCACACCACCAAGTCGGCGAGCTTGCCGATTTCGACCGAGCCGACATGGCGTGCAATGCCCTGGGCGATGGCCGGGTTGATCGTATATTTGGCGAGGTAACGCTTTGCCCGCATGTTGTCATTGTCGCCCGTTTCCTCGCGCAGCCGGCCGCGCTGCCGCTTCATCTTGTCGGCGGTCTGCCAGGTCCGGATGATCACCTCGCCGACGCGGCCCATCGCCTGGCTGTCCGACGAGATCATCGAGAAGGCGCCGAGATCGTGCAGGATGTCCTCCGCCGCGATCGTCTCCTTGCGGATGCGGCTTTCGGCAAATGCCACATCTTCGGGGATTCGCGAGTCGAGATGGTGGCAGACCATCAGCATGTCGAGATGCTCGTCCACCGTGTTGACGGTGTAGGGCCGCGTCGGATTGGTCGAGGACGGCAGCACGTTCTTCTCGCCGCATACGCGGATGATGTCGGGCGCGTGCCCGCCGCCGGCGCCTTCGGTGTGGAAGGCGTGGATGGTGCGGCCCTTGAACGCCGCGATCGTATCCTCGACGAAGCCGGATTCGTTCAGCGTGTCGGTGTGGATGGCGACCTGCACGTCGTATTCGTCGGCCACCGCGAGGCAATTGTCGATCGCCTTGGGCGTCGTGCCCCAGTCCTCGTGCAGCTTGAGCGCGCAGGCGCCGCCGCGGATCTGCTCGACCAAAGCCGCCGGCAGCGACGTGTTGCCCTTGCCGAACAGGCCGAAATTCATCGGAAAGGCCTCGGCCGCCTGCAGCGTGCGCCCGAGATGCCAGGGCCCCGGCGTGCAGGTGGTCGCCGCGGTGCCGGCGGCCGGGCCGGTGCCGCCGCCCAGCATTGTCGTCACGCCGGAGTACAGCGCCTCGTCGATCTTGCCTGATTTGCCGATGGCGGCGATGCGGCCATCCTTGAGGCCGATATCGGCCTTGACGATGCCCCAGTGATCGAGGATGAGCGCGTTGGTGATCACCGTATCGACGGCGCCCTGTGCGCGGCTGCGCTGGCTCTGGCCCATGCCGTCGCGGATCACCTTGCCGCCGCCGAACTTGACCTCCTCGCCATAGAGCGTGCGGTCGCCCTCCACCTCGACGAACAACTCGGTGTCGGCCAGCCGCACCTTGTCGCCCACAGTCGGGCCGAACATGTCGGCATAGGCGGCGCGGCTGATGCGATGGACCATGGCTCAGCGCTCCAGCTTGCCGTTGATGCGGCCGCGAAAACCGTGCACGACGCGGGCGCCGGCGTAGGCGACGAGACGGACCTTGCGCGTCTGACCCGGCTCAAAGCGCACGGCGGTCCCGGCCGGGATATCGAGCCGAAATCCTTTCGCCGTCTCGCGCGCGAACCGCAGCGCCGGATTGGTCTCGTAGAAATGATAGTGGCTGCCGACCTGGATCGGCCGATCGCCGGTGTTGGCAACCTCGATCTCCACGGTGGGGCGGCCGGCATTGAGCTCGATCTCGCCGGCCTGCTTGATGATCTCACCCGGAATCATCGTGCCCTCCTCAGCGGATTGGCTGGTGGACGGTCACCAGCTTGGTGCCGTCGGGAAACGTCGCTTCGACCTGAATTTCCCGGACCATCTCCGGCACGCCGTCCATGACCTGGGCGCGCGTCAGCACGCCGCCGCCATCACGCATCAGCTCGGCAACCGCGCGGCCGTCGCGGGCGCCTTCCATCACGAAATCGCTGATCAGCGCCACCGCCTCCGGATGGTTGAGCTTGACGCCACGCTCCAGCCGCCGGCGCGCGACGATCGCCGCCATGGCGATCAGCAGTTTATCTTTTTCCCTCGGTGTCAGATGCACGGATTCGTCCTCCCTCTCCGTTCGCTTCAGGCGCTCCACACGCGCGGCAGCTGCGCCGGCCACCCGGCCGCTGCGTGCCGGAACGCGGCAAGATATTGGGTCAAGGCGGCGCGCACATCGGGCGCAGTGCCGAGCCAGCGGACCACCAGAACGCCGTTGACCAATGTCGCTCCGGCGCGCGCGGCCGTCTTCGCGCTCAGTTCCCGCGCGCAGGCGAGCAGGGCCGCCGCATCGTCCGCCACATAGAGAACGCTGCCAACGGCTTCGGCGCCGGCAAAGCCGCCCGGTGCAAGCAATGCCGCCGCGACGTCGCCGTCCAAGCGCAGGTCATCGGCCCAGATCAACCGCCCGTCGCGCCGCACGCGCCAGCCATCGTGCAGCAACCCTGTGGTGAAGCGCTCGCCGCGCGCCAGGCGGCCGAACACCAGCATCTCGGCGGCCAGCAGCCGGCCGCCGGCGGCGACATCCGCCTCGCTGCGGCGGACCAGCCGGGCCTCCTCGAACAGAATCGTCTCCTGCGGCAACCACTCGAGCCACGCCTTGTCAGCGACCGCCAGCGACACGTCGATCGCGCAGTGCGGACCCAGCGAGCGGTAAATCTTCTCGGCCGCCTGCGTCGTCACCGTCACGGCGGTTTCGTGCCCTGCCGCGACCGCGATGGCGATGCGGTCGCCGCCGGCGAGCCCGCCGGACGTGGTCACCAGCACCGCCTGCAGGCAATCCTCCGGCGGCGTATTGGGAAACAGGGCGCGGCACGGCGTCCGCTGATAGAGCCGGGCGAGCGACGTGCGCCCGTCCTTGCGGACGAAACCGAATTCGATGGCGCCGTCGCCGCGCTCGAGGGTCGGCGACAGGCCTATGGCCTGGATATCTTGCGGCACTTCATACAGTAAGGTAGCGGCGAACATCCGCCTCCACCAGCGCCGCCTTGGCGCCGGCCATCACCACTTCGCCGCGCTCCATGACGACGTAGGAATCAGCAAGCTCGCGCGCGAAGTCGAGATACTGCTCGACCAGCAGAATAGCCATGTCGCCGCGCGCCGCCAGCGTCTTGATCACCCGCTCGATGTCCTTGATGATCGACGGTTGGATGCCCTCGGTCGGCTCGTCGAGGATGAGCAGCCGCGGACGGGTCACCAGCGCGCGGGCGATGGCGAGCTGCTGCTGCTGCCCGCCGGAGAGATCGCCGCCGCGCCGGCCGATCATGGATTTGAGCACCGGAAACAGCCCGAACACCTCGTCCGGGATATGCCGCAGCGCCTTGGCCAGCGGCGCACATCCCGTCTGCAGGTTCTCCAGCACCGAGAGGCGCGGAAAGATTTCGCGCCCCTGAGGCACCAGGGCCAGACCCAGACGCGCGCGCTCGTTCGGCTTGAGCCCGCCCAGATCGCGCCCATCGAAGCTGACGGCGCCGCCGCGGATCGGCTGCAGGCCGACGATGGCGCGCAGCAGCGAGGTCTTGCCGACGCCGTTGCGGCCGAGAATGCAGGTGACCCGCCCCCGCTCGGCCTTCACGCTGACCTTCTTCAGCGCGTGCGAGGCGCCGTAATAGAGGTCGATGTCCTTCACATCGAGCATCGCATCATCGCCCCAGATAGACCTCGATCACGCGCGGATGGTTCTGGACGTGATCGATCGAGCCCTCCGCCAGCACCGAGCCCTCATGCAGCACGGTGACGCGCGCGCCGAGCGAGCGGACGAACTGCATGTCGTGCTCGACGACGACGATAGTGCGCCGGCCCGACAGCGACAGAATCAATGCCGCGGTCTGCTCGGTCTCGTGGTCGGTCATGCCGGCCACCGGCTCGTCGAGCAGCAGGAGCTGCGGATCGTGCAGCAGCAGCATGCCGATCTCCAGCCACTGCTTCTGGCCGTGGCTCAGCGTGCCGGCGATCTGGTATTGGCGGTCGGCCAGTCCGATGGTCGACAGCGTCTCGGCGATCCGCGCGCGCTGGTCGCCGCTGAGCATGGCGAACAATGTGCGCCACGTCCCGCGATCGCTTTTCAGCGCGAGCTCGAAATTCTCGAAGATCGTCAAATTTTCAAACACCGTCGGCTTCTGGAACTTGCGGCCGATGCCGAGATTGGCGATCGCTGCCTCGTCGAGCCGCGTGAGATCGATCGTGCCGTCGAAGAACACCTCGCCGGTGTCGGGCCTGGTCCTGCCGGTGACGACATCCATCATCGTCGTCTTGCCGGCGCCATTGGGACCGATCACGGTGCGCAGCTCGCCTTTCTCGATGACCAGCGAAAGCTCGTTCAGCGCCTTGAAGCCATCGAAGCTGACGGAAACATTGTCGAGGTAGAGCAAAGGTGCCGCGCCGCGGCCGGCCGGCTGCGCATCGGCCGCGGGTGCGTTCGCCGGCTCCGGCGCGAGCGTGGGCGGGCGCGTGTCCATCTTGACCATGCTCAATCCGCGGCGGACGCCAGCGCGTCGCGCCGCGGCCGCGTGCCGAATCGCCGTGCCAGGCCGACCAGGCCCTGTGGAAAGAGCAGCGTGACGAGGATGAACAAGGCGCCGAGGAAGAACAGCCAGACCTCCGGCGCGTCTCGATCGAGTTCGCCGGCGAGAATTCGCTTGGATTGATGATGCCGACCTGCGGCACGTAGAGAGCGCCGGCCACCCCGGCGAGCATCGCCGAAACCGTGAAGACGAATAGCTTGGTGTTGGTGACGGAGTAGCCGAGGAACCGCACGCGGCTTTCGGCATCGCGGATCGCCACCAGCACGCGGCCCAGCTTCGACGCGGCGATGAAGCGGCACAGCAGGAAGCTCAGCCCTAGCGTCACGACCGACGTCGCGTACAGCACCAGCCGCGTGCGCGGCGCCTGCACCTCGAAGCCCAGAAGGTCCTTGAAGTCGGTCATACCGTTGTTGCCGCCGAAACCCATATCGTTGCGGAAGAAGGCGAGCATGAGAGCGAACGTCATCGCCTGGGTGATGATCGAGAGATAAACGCCCGAGACGCGTGAGCGAAAGGCGAACCAGCCGAACACCAAGGCCAGCAGGCCCGGGACGAGAACGAGCATGGCCGCGGCAAAGGCAAAGCTATCGAATCCCCACCAGAACCACGGTAGTTCCTTCCAGTTCAGGAACACCATGAAATCCGGCAGCACCGGATGGCCGTAGACGCCGCGAGTGCCGATCTGCCGCATCAGATACATGCCCATGCAGTAGCCGCCGAGGGCAAAGAACGCGCCGTGCCCGAGGCTCAGGATGCCGCCATAGCCCCACACCAGATCGAGCGCCAGCGCCAGGATGGCGTAGCAGGCATATTTGCCGAGCAGCGGCACCAGGTAGTTCGGCAGGTGCAGGGCCGAGTCCGGCGCCGTGACGAGGTTGAGCAGCGGCAGCACGACCAGCAGCACCGCGCCGATCGCGAGAAAAGCGCTCCAGCCGCGACGATCGAGCATGCCGCCGATGGGCATCGCCTAGGCCTCCGCAGCGCGGCCCTTGAGCGCGAACAGGCCGCGCGGCCGTTTCTGAATGAAGAGAATGATGGCCACCAGTATGGCGATCTTGCCGAGCACGGCCCCGGCATAGGGCTCGAGGAACTTGTTGACGATGCCGAGGGTCATGGCACCGATGAAAGTGCCCATCAGATTGCCGACGCCGCCGAACACCACCACCATGAAGCTGTCGACGATGTAAATGGTGCCGAGATTGGGGCTGACATTGCCGATCTGGCTCAGCGCGACGCCAGCGACGCCGGCGATGCCCGAGCCGAGCCCGAAGGTGAGCGCGTCGACGCGCGTGGCGGCAATGCCCATGACCGATGCCATCTCGCGATTCTGCGCCACCGCCCGCATATGCAGACCGAAAGGCGTGCGCCGCTGCAGTAGCGCCAGTGCGCCGAGCACGATGAAGCAGAAGACGATGATCACCAGCCGATTCCATGTGACGGTGAAGCCGCCGATCGGCTCGAAGCCACCGGTCATCCAGCTCGGGTTGGCGACCTCCTTGTTCGGCGCGCCGAAAACGGAGCGTACCGCCTGCTGCAGCACGAGGCTGATGCCCCAGGTGGCGAGCAGCGTCTCGAGCGGCCGGCTGTAGAGGAAGCGGATGACGCCGCGCTCGAGCGCGACGCCGACGGCGCCGGCGGCGAGAAAGCCGACCGGTACGGCGAACAGCAGATAGTAGTCGAACATCGCCGCCGGCAGTACGCTGCGGAAGATCTGCTGCACGACGAAGGCGGAATAGGCGCCGAGCATGATCATCTCGCCATGCGCCATGTTGATCACGCCCATGACGCCGAAGGTGATCGACAGCCCGATCGCCGCAAGCAGCAGCACGCTGCCCAGGCTGATACCCTGGAACAGGTTGGCGGCATAGCCGATGAACACCAGATTGCGCTGCACGCTGTTGAAGGCCGCCACCACCGCGGCCTTGACCTCAAGATCGGATTCAGCCGCGGCGCGGCTCTGCAACAGCGAGCGCACGCGCAGGTCGGTCGAACCGGACAGCACGGCGACGGCCGCAAGGCGCGCGGCCTTATCGCCGTCGACCACCGCGGCGGCAGCAAGCGCCAGCGCCATCACCGACTTCACGCCGGCATCCGTTTCCTTGGCGAAGGCGTCGCGCAGCAAGCCGATGGTCTCCGGCGTGGCGGCGCCGATCAGCGCGTCGGCGGCATGACGGCGTTGCGACGCATCGGCAACGAGCAGGCCGAGGCGGCCGACGGCTTCGCGGATGTTGTTACGCAGATTGTTGTTGATGACGACCGGCTCGACCTCTGCCGGCGCGACGATGCCGGCTGGCTCGAGAGTCGTCGCCAATGTGAGACGGACATCGTTGCCGCTGCGGTCGCCGATGACGGTGGTGCCATCGGACTTGCGGATGAACAGGCGGCCTTCGGTCAAAGCCTCGAGCACGCGCACCGCGCGGCTGTCGGCGAGCGCCGTCAACCGCTCGATCGCCTTTCCCTTCTCGGCGAAGGAGTCGGCATTGAGCGCCTTGACGGCGCTGGCAAAGTCGGGAGGGCCGCTATCGCCGATCGGCGTCCCCGTGCCGGCGCCCGCGAGCAAGGCCTTGGCGGCGGCGTCGACGACGATGACTTCAAGCTCGGCTTCTTTGGCCATATCCTCGATGTCGCCGGTCGTGGCGTTGGTGACGACATACATCTCGCCGTCCTTCTCGCCGATGATGACGGCGCCATCGGCCAAGCGACGGTACAGATTGCCGGCGGCCAGCGCCTGCAATGCGGCCTTGGCCTTCGGATTGTCTGCGGCGGCGAGTGCCTCGATCGCGGGATTGGGATCTTGCTCGGCCAACCCGGCGATCAGATCCTTGATGTCCAGGGCCGCCGCCAGCGTCGGCAGGCCCAACATGAATAGTATTGCGACGAGCGCTATGACCATCGTCCGGAGATATGTCCGAAGCTGAAGCGGGCTCATCGGCTGCTCTCGGCGGTGGCGGCGGACGGCGGGACGGCCACGTTCCCAGTGGAACGGGGCCGTCTGTGCTCGACAGACGGCCCCGTAGCATGCCGGCCTAGTTCGACAGACTCTTGAACTTCGGCTCCGAGCAGTTGCCGCAGACCCACGGGAAGGTCCAGTCGGCTGTCAGCTTCGCGCTTTCCGGAATGAACTTCGACCAAGCGTCGGCCTTGATCGGGCCCTTGGTCTTCCAGACGACGTTGAACTGGCCATCGGGGCGGATTTCACCGATGTACACCGGCTTGGACAGGTGGTGGTTGGTGTTCATCACCGAGACGAATCCCGACGGCGCCGTCACCTTCTGGCCGTACATGGCCTGGCGCACCGCATCGATGTTGGTCGTGCCGGCCTGCGCAACCGCCTGGGCCCACATCTTGAAGCCGATATAGGTGGCTTCCATCGGGTCGTTGGTCACCCGCTTCGGGTTCTTGATGAAGGTCTTCCACTGCTTGATGAACGTGTCGTTGGTCGGGTTCTTCACCGACTCGAAGTAGTTCCAGGCAGCGAGATGGCCGACCAGGTTGGACGTGTCGATGCCGGCGAGTTCCTCCTCGCCGACCGAGAAGGCGACCACCGGGATATCCGAGGCCTTGATGCCGGCGTTGGACAGCTCCTTGTAGAACGGCACGTTGGCATCGCCGTTGATCGTCGACACCACCGCCGTCTTCTTGCCGGCCGAGGCGAACTTCTTGATATCTGCCACGATCGTCTGCCAGTCGGAGTGCCCGAACGGCGTGTAGTTGATCATGATATCCTCGGCCTTGACGCCCTTGGCCTTCAGGAACGCCTCGAGGATCTTGTTGGTGGTGCGCGGATAGACGTAGTCGGTACCGGCCAGCACCCAGCGCTTCACCTCGCCGCCTTCCTTGCCCATCAGGTACTCGACGGCCGGGATCGCCTGCTGGTTCGGCGCTGCCCCGGTGTAGAAGACGTTGCGCGAACTCTCTTCGCCCTCGTATTGCACCGGATAGAAGAGCAGCCCGTTCAGCTCCTCGAACACCGGCAGCACCGATTTGCGCGATACCGACGTCCAGCAGCCGAACACGACGTCGACTTTCTCCTTGGCGATCAGTTCGCGCGCTTTCTCGGCGAACAGCGGCCAATTTGAGGCTGGATCGACGACCACCGCCTCGACCTTCTTGCCGAGCAGACCGCCCTTCTTGTTGATGTCGTCAACCATCATCAGAACAGTGTCTTTCAGCGTCGTCTCGCTGATCGCCATCGTTCCGGACAGCGAGTGAAGCACGCCGACCTTGATTGTGCCCTGCGCCTGCGCATCCGCGGCCGATGCCGCAGCCACGCCGGCGACGCACATCATCCCCATTGTCCTTGCCAATTTGCCCATGCCTGCCTCCTTTTCCGCAGTCGTTTCTGGTTCTGCGATGCAGCAACCTGGCTGGGCGGTGCAAAACGAATGCCACTATTCGCGGGCGCCTCCATTTTTCGGATAAGCCATTGAAATAAATAAATAATTTCCGCATCGAACGACATTGTCGCAGACCTTCGGTGCCATACGGCCGCATTGCACCGCATATAACGGCTCATCCGTTGCTCAAAAAAATGATAAATGGAAATTATGCTCAAAAATTGGGCAAATTTGATCTCGGAAAATAGGCATTGTCGTGTCGCTACTGATCTCGCCTACATCGCAGTCATCAGCCGAATAGCAGAAATCGCCACATCCGGCTGGTGTGATCGCCACGCCACACCGTCTGGTGCCGCCGACGAAATCTGCCGGCGTTGCCCTTGGCCAAAAGCGCGCGCATCGCCGCACCGCCGAAGCACCCGCCCCGAAACGGCTCAACAACGCGCGACAGTTGTGCTATTGATGAATAAATAGAGTCCGGTGGAGAGTCGACGTGGTGTCAAGAATTGCCGTTGCGGCGGCGGTCGCATTGCTGGTGACGCTGAGCGGCATGGCGCCAGCGCTGTCGCAGTCGGGCGCTCCGTTCTGTGCCGGCCTAAACTGCGCATATTTCGATATCGCGTCGTGCCAAAAGGCGCTCGGCTCCGAGACGATGTGCCGCATCAACCCGAACAGCGCCAAGGCCAAGGACTACAAAGGCGGCGGCGCGGTGTGCGGGATGTCGGCCATGGGTGGGAACTGCTTCTACTTCGATCTCAAAGCCTGCCAGCAGGCCGTCGGCCCCGGCGGCACCTGCGTCGGTGCGCCGCGCAAATAACCAGTAACTCGGCGCGGGCGGCGGCGTCCTCGCGGGCCGGCCGATGATCGGCTCGGCGCCCGGGCTCGTGTCCAAATCGCACCCCCCCTCATGCGACGATCCGCGGCTCTCACGGCACTTCTCGGCGCGCTCACCGCGTTCGCCCCGATTTCGACCGATCTGTTTCTGCCGACTCTACCGGCCCTCGCCGCCGCCTTCGCGACCACGCCGAGCCGCGTTCAGCTTACGCTCAGCGCCTATTTCCTCGGCTTTGCCGTTGGCCAGCTCGTCTATGGCCCGCTCGCCGACCGCTACGGCCGCAAACCGCCGCTGCTTGGCGGCATCATCATCTATGTCCTCGTCAGCATGGCCTGCGCACAAGCCACGAGCGTCGAGACGATGATCGGCCTACGGTTCGTGCAAGGCCTCGGCGCCTGCGCCGGACCGGTCCTGGCGCGCGCCATTGTCCGCGATCTCTTCGATCGCGATCAGGGCGCCCGTGCACTGTCGATGATGACATTGATCTTCGGTGCCGTACCCATGTTCGCTCCGGCGATCGGCGCACAGCTCCTCAATCTCGCCGGTTGGCAGTCGATATTCTTCTTTCTGGCCGCATTCGGCGCCGCGTGCCTGTGCGCCGTGTGGTTCGGCTACGCCGACACCCTGCGCCCCGACCAGCGCAGCCAGATCAATGTTTTCATGCTCGCGGCGCGCTATGGCGAGCTCCTCAGCGACCGGACCTATCTCGGCTATGTGATGAGCGCCGCGTTCGTCTATGCCGGCATGTTTGCGTACATCACCGGCTCGCCATTCGTCTTCATGAGTCTGTTCGATCTCAGCCCGGAGCAATACAGCATAATCTTCGGGATGAATGTCGCTGGAATAATGGTCGGCGCGGCGACGAATAGCCGGCTCGTCGGCCGCTTCGGTTCGGAGCACATGTTGCGCGTCGGCATTGGCCTCGCCGCCGCTGCCGGCGTGATGCTCATCGTCGGCGCGCTGGTGCCGGCGGGCGGCTTCGCCGTCCTGCTCGTGCCACTTTTCCTGTTCGTCGGTTCGATCGGCCTGGTCGGCGCCAACGCCATCTCGGGCGCGCTCGCCGCCTTCCCGCACATGGCGGGAACCGCCTCTGCGCTGGCCGGAACGCTGCAATACATTCTGGCTGCGCTTGCCGGCAGCGCGGTCAGCCTGCTTCACAACGGCACGGCGTTGCCGATGGCAACGGTAATCGGCGCCGTCGGGCTGGGCGCACTGGCTGTCTACATCGTGATGATCGCGCGGTACCGGCCGCGCCAGCCGTCGGGCGGCGGGTCTTAGGCCGAGACCTCCGCCGTGTTGCGACGACGCGCACCGCGCTCGGCCGGCCGGTCGCCGGTCGGCCCGACGGTCGGCCGGCCAAAGAGATAGCCTTGACCGAAGGTCACGCCAAGATCGTATAACCGGCGCGCCTGCTCCTCGGTTTCGATCATCTCGGCGATCGTGCCGATGCGCAGTTCGCGACACAGCCCGACCATCGCCTTGAGAATCGCCTCATCGCGCGCCGAGTCCATGACACGCTGCACATAGGCGCCGTCGATCTTGACGAAATCGATGGTCAGCGCCTGGATGTACTGGAACGATGCGGCGCCGGAGCCGAAATCATCCAGGCACACGCGATGCCCGTCGCGGCGCAGCCGCGCGAGGACGTTCTCCGCCGCGACAAGATCCTTGATCTGCGTCGACTCCGTGACTTCGATCACCAGCCGCTGGCGCAGCTCCGGATGCGGCGCCAGCAGCGCCCGGAACGCCCCGACGAAGATTTCGCTTTCCAGCGACGGCGCCGAGATGTTGACGGCGATCTTCGGTGACTGGCTGTTGTCGCGCGCCGATAGCAGGAACTCGAGAACGCGCTGGCACACCATCAGATCGAGTTCGGCCGCCATGCCGATCTTCTCGGCGAAGCCGATTGTTTCGGCAGGTGAGGCGCCGTCCGGCATGCGCGACAATGCTTCGTAATGATGCAGGTTCCGGGTCGCCAGCGCGACGATCGGCTGCAGCGCAATGGCTATCTTCTTGCCGGCGACCGTATCCTTGAGCTTGGCCACACGCGCGGCGGTATCAGCCAACATCTCTTTCAGTCCTTCGGATAGCGTGTGGATGATGAATGGCTGACCACCGGCGGCAGAAAATTTTTGGATCGTGTACAGCAGAACGCGTGTCGTGTCTTGTTGATTGAGGCCGTCGACCGGCACGTCGATGGTCGAGCCATCGACGCCGAATCCGCGGCCGTTCGGATCCGCCGCCCGGCCCAGCGCCTCGATCTGGCGCTTGATCTCCTGGCCGTCGAGCGCCGCCTGGTGCAACACGCCGTAGCGGTCATCCGCGAGGCGGCCGGCCGCGGTGCCGTCGATCGCGTGAACGCGCAACAGCGCCCCGAGCTCGGCCATCAGGCGCTCGGTGTTGGCGGTGCCGATATTGTCTTTGAGCGACTGAATTTCATCGAGCTTGAGCAGCGTCAGCTTCGAGGGTGTGTCCAGCCGCTTGGCCGCGCCGAGTCGCTGGCCGAGCACCTTGGCGAATGCGTCTTTCTCAAGCAATCCGGTTTCCGCGTCGCGCTGCCCGGCCATGAAAAGATCGGCATGCGACGGCCGCGCCTTGACCAGTGTGAGATAGTAGCGCCCGTCCATGCGGTAGCCCGTCAGCACCACAGGCAGCGGGTCCTCTGCGGTCCGGTTGATCTGGACGAGGACGGGCTCAAGGCGGGCATACTCGGCCAGGCCGCGCAGCAGCCTGAGCACCAAACCGCGGTCGTGCGCAATTAACAGCGCGACAAGCGGCCGATCGACGAGATCGGGCTCGGTCTCGCCGAACAAGCTGTTGGTTGCCCCGGAGGCATAGCGGACATCGAAGCCGCCGTCGACCTCGAGCAAGGCGTC
>JACQDQ010000329.1 GCA_016201015.1 Pseudomonadota bacterium
AGCACGGCATGATCTGGGTCGGCCTCGATCTGCCGCCCGGCAACAACAGCTCCAAGGGCAGCGTCGACGACCTCAACCGCCTCGGCAGCTTCCTCGGCGCCATGGGGCAATCGAACGCCGACGCCGGCCCCGACGTCGCGCCGATCGGCAGCGATCAGCGGACGGCGGAGCATCTCGGGCGGCGCGTCGCGCTCCTCAGCCTGCGTCTCGCGCAGCCGGACCGCCTCGCGGCGTGACGCTACGCCACCCCTGCCCAAATCCGAATTCAGGAGAACTCCAATGCCCTTCGATACGACTCCCTACGGCGCCTTGCTGCTGCGCGTCAGCCTCGGCGTCATGTTCGTCGCCCACGCGCTGCTCAAGTACCTGGTGTTCACCATGCCCGGGACCGTGCAGTTCTTCGTCGCTGTCGGCCTGCCGGGGCCGTTTGCGTATGTCACCGTCGCCGCGGAGCTTGTGGGCGGCGTGATGCTGATCCTCGGCATCTACGCGCGTGGCGTCGCGCTCGCACTATTGCCGGTGCTGCTTGGTGCCCTTTGGGTGCATTCGGGCAATGGCTGGCTGTTCACCAGCGCGAATGGCGGCTGGGAGTATCCGCTGTTTCTGACGATCGCGGCCGGCGTGCAGGCGCTGCTGGGCGATGGCGCGTTCGCCGTAAGGCCGACGCCGGCGCTGACGGTGCTGCGACCGGCGCAGGCGTAGTCGCCACCGCGGCGGATCATAATCATGCCGCAATTGGACGCTACGCAGAGTCCGATGCTGGCCCCTATCTTCGTCTCCCACGGTGCGCCGACCCTGCTCATCGAGGATGTTCCGGCGCGCGACTTCCTCGCTGGTCTCGGCGTCGAGCTCGGCCGCCCGAAAGCGATCCTCGTGGTGTCGGCGCACTGGGAGACGGATGCACCGACCATCGGCGCGCATCCTTCGCCGGAGACGATTCACGATTTCTACGGCTTCCCCGAGGAGCTATATCGTCTGCGCTATGCCGCTCCCGGCACACCAGCGGTTGCCGGCGCGGTCAAAGGGGCGCTCGAAGCGGCGGGGATTGCGGCGACGCTGGATCCGGATCACGGTCTCGACCATGGGGCCTGGGCGCCGCTGATGTTGGCCTATCCGAACGCCAATATTCCCGTGACCCAGCTCTCGATCCAGCCGGCGCGCGGGCCGAGCCATCACTATGCCGTCGGCCGGGCGCTTGCGGGACTCAAGGATCAGGACGTGCTGATCATGGCAAGCGGCAGCGCCACGCACAATCTTCGTGGGCTCGCCTGGGGCCGCCACAATGCGGTGCCGGCTTGGGCGGAGGAATTCGACGCATGGCTTGCCGAGCGAATTGAGGCGTGCGAGGCCGGCGCATTGATGAACTATCGCCAATTGGCTCCCGGTGCCGTGCAGGCCCATCCGCGCGATGAGCATTTTCTGCCGCTCTTCGTCGCCCTGGGCGCCGCCGGCGAGGGTGCCCGGGGGCGGCGTATTCATGCGAGCTTCACGCATGGCGGCCTGAGCATGGCGGCATTCAGATTCGATCGCTGATGCGCCGCTGGCGGCGCAGGATTCGAATCACTCTTTCGTGAATTGAAACAGGACGTTCGCGGTACCAAATCAGAAGTCATGAGAACTCCACACCCCGATGTTATTTCAGCCTGGCTGGTGGCTGCCGCTTTGATCGGACTTATCAGCCTTAGTGTAATTCTGCCGGGCACCACTGATCCGGAAATCCGGCCCGTCGACGATGTCGGCACGCCGCATGCGCGGGTTGTCCTGCGTGAGGCGCCGCGGCCAGCGGCGGAGGATGATGCGTCGCTACCCGACGCCGCTGATGACTCGCTGCTGAGCGAAACGGTCGGGCTGCCGGACGTGCAGCCGGCCGCGGGCGTAGCTGTGCGGCCGCAGTTATGTCAAGACCCGTGCCGGACCAATTTCGGCGGCTGATCGTCGGCGCGGTCGGCGTCGGCGTTCTGTGGGCGCTGGCGCCCGTGGCGGCGCTTGCAAGCCGCGTGCGCACGCCGGCACAGACGACCGGGCCATTCTATCCGCGCGAGCTGCCGCTCGACTCCGACAACGATCTCGCCACCGTCGTCGGCGCGCCGACTGGCGCGCGGGGAACGATTGCACATGTTTCTGGTCGCGTGCTTGACGACAATGAGCGGCCGGTGCGCGACGCGCGCGTGGAGATCTGGCAGGCCAACGCCTTCGGCCGCTACCATCATCCGGCCGATCGACGCGACGTGCCGCTCGACCCCGGCTTCCAGGGCTATGGGCAGACGATGACGGCGAACGACGGTGCCTATCGCTTCCGCACGATCCGGCCGGTGCCGTATCCGGGCCGCACGCCGCATATCCATTTCGCGATCACCGCCCGCGGCGGCGTCCGGCTCGTCACGCAGATGTATGTCGCTGGCGAGCCGCTCAATGCGCGCGACGCCGTGCTCAACGGCGTGCGCGATCCGGCCGCGCGTGCGGCCGTGATCGTCGACCTCAAGCCCGCTCCCGACATCGAGCCGGGCGCGCTCGCCGCCACGTTCGACATCGTGCTTGGCGCCGGCACGCGGCCGGGCTGACAGCGCCTCCGTCAACGCGAAACGCCGGCTCGCTTTCGGCATGGCGTCAGTGCATTGTCCACCCAACGGCTGAGTGATATGCAGACGTCGTCGGCGACGGCCTGCACATCGCCCGATCGGCCGACCGGGGTGAGGGCGGATCAGTGGCCATCAACAGCGCAACACGGGCGGTTGAGCTGGAGAATCACATCAGGATCGTGGTGCCCGACGATGTCGAGCAGTTGTCCTGTTATGTCTTCCTCGAGCAGGAAAACTGGTTCGAAGAAGAAGCCGCTTTCGTCGCTGCGTTGATCCAGCCGGGCGATCAAGCCGTCGATATCGGCGCCAGTTACGGGTATTACACGACATTGATGGCGCAGCGATGCGGCGCCGCCGGGCACGTGTGGGCGATCGAACCGACGCCAGCGACGGCGGCCGCTTTGCGTCAAACTCTGGCGCTCAATGGACTGGACAATGTCACGGTGGTCGAGGTCGCCCTCGGCCCGGCGCTCGGGCACGCGCTGCTTCGGGTGCATGCGCAGTCAGAATTGAATGCCATTGCCGCGGCCGGCGATCCGGGTTCAAGCGGCATTCCGGTCACCGTCGAGACGCTCGATCATTTGATGAAGGAGATGCCGCTGCGTTCCGTCGCCTTCGTCAAGATGGATGCCGAGGGCATGGAGGCGGCGATCCTCGAAGGCGGGAGGGCTTTTTTCCAGGATCATTCGCCGTGCGTGATGATCGAGGTCCGCAACGAGCAAGGGTTTCATCTTGAAACCGTGGCCGAGTTCTCGAAGCTGGGCTACCAGCCCTGGCGGTATGTCCCTGGTCTGAACGTGCTGTGTCCGTTCGCCGCCGACCGGGCCGATCCATTCCTGCTCAATCTGTTCCTGCTCAAGCAGGCGACGATCGAGACGCTCGCCCAGCGCCGCCTCGTCGTCGGTCACCTGCCGGCGCCGTTGCCAGATCCACCGCAGGGAGCAT
>JACQDQ010000276.1 GCA_016201015.1 Pseudomonadota bacterium
ACGCCGAGCGGGCGGTAGAGGCTCGCGGCCGCCGGGACCGCGCTCCGGTGACCCGTCGCTGAGTAGACCAGGAAGATGAGCCCGAGCGCGAACGCGATGTGGATGCCGCGATGCGTCGTCTCGGGCAGCAGCCCGAATCCTGCCGTGTAGTAGTGGAAGCAGGACAGCGCGAACAGCAGCCCCGCCACCAGCCAGCCGGCGGCCGGCAGCAGCGGCCGGAAGCGCATCTCCGGATCGAGCTCCTGCTCGAGCTTCTGCAGCTCTTCTGGCTTCTTCAGTTCGGCGGCGGCGGTCATGTCGGCTTCGCGCGCGCGTCAGGCCACTGCCAAGCCACGCTTCGGCGCGAAGCAGCGGCGATTGCGGACAACATCATGCATAGACGGCGGGCCGCCCGGTCGAGCGGCCCGCTATCACCTCGATCCAGGATCGTGCGGGCGCCTACGTCAGCAACCCGGCTTCCTTGTAGAACTTCTGCGCGCCCGGATGCAGCGGAATGCCGATGCCGAGCAGGGCCGTTTGCTTACGAATATCCTTGCCCTTGGCGTGGCCGGCATCGAGCGCGGCGCGGGTCTTGTCGCTCCACAGGCCCTTGGTCACTTCGTAGACCAGGTCGGCGTCGATCTTGGCCGAGGTCACCCATTGCGCGCCGACCGAGATCGTCTTGACGCCATTGACGTCCTTGTAGACGCCGTCCGGGATCTCGTCGTTGGCGAAGAACTTGTACTGCGATTGCAGCTTCTGGATTTCCGGTCCGGCCAGCGGCAGCAGATCGAAGCCGTTGGTCGCCGCCAGCTCCGACAGCGTGCCCTGCGGAAACCCCGTCGTCTGGAAGTAGGCGTCGAGCGAGCCGTCCTTGAGCTTCTCGGCGCATTGCTGCTGCTTCAGGTATTCGGGCCTGATGTCTTTCTCGCTGAGCCCGAACGCCGCAAGGATGGCCTTGGCATTGACCAGCGTGCCCGAGCCCGGTTCGTCGAGCGACACGCGCTTGCCCTTGAGATCGGCGACCGACTTCGCGCCGAGCCCCTTCTTGACCACGACATGCACGCTCTCGGGGTAGAGATTGGCGATGGCACGCAGCTCCTCGATCTTGTCCTTGCCTTGATAGATGCCGGTGCCGGTGAACGCCCAGAAATTGACATCGGCCTGCGAGAAGCCGGACTCCATCGAGCCGCCGACGATGCCGTTGACGTTGGCGACCGAGCCGTTGGTGGCGACCGCGCTGGCGTTCAGCTTGTCGGTCGAGATCGCGTTGGCGATCAAGCCGCCGATCGGATAATAGGTGCCGCCGGTGCCGCCGGTGCCGATGCGGAAGAATTTTTGCTGCGCGAACGCCTTGCCGCTCATGGCGAGCGCGCCAAGGCCGATGCCCAGTTGTCCGAGCCGCCGTCTCGTCAGTCGAAGCCGCATACCGTGTTCCTCCAAGTTGTATCCGGCGTCCGTTCGGCGCCGGAAAATGTGGCCGGAGTGTAGAGCAGAGCGGCGCGCGGCCACAAGACGGAGTTGCGATGGCGCATTGATGGGCCGCCATGCTCCGCTCGCTGCCAACATACCGCTGAACTTATGAAAGCGCCGCTACCGCTCCGCATACTCCGGCGCCTTCGCCTGCCCGTCGGCGGCGGAGGCGATGATCGCCGCCATCGCCGCGACATTGGCGAGGGCCTCCTCGCCGGTGACCGCGACCTTGCCCTTGCCGCGGCAGGCGCCGGCGAAGCGCTCGAGCTGCAGATGCAGCGTGTCGACCCACGGCACGTCGATCAGCTCGCGCCCGCCATCGGCGCGCTGCACGAACAGGCTGGGCCGCACGTTCGGCGATTCCGGCTGGCTGGCGCGGAACACCGCATTGGCGCGGCTGCCGAAGATGTGGACGTAGTTGGTGTAGGGCGCCGCATACATCGCGCCGAGATAGCCGGTGACGCCGGACTCGAATTCGAGCAGCGCGCTCGCCGTGTCGTCGATATCGTGCGCCATGACGCGGCGGCGAAACTGTGCCGTCACGCGCGCGACCGGGCCGAACAGATGATGCAGCCAGTCGACGACGTGGACGCCGAGCGTGAACATGGCGCCGCCGGGCGATTCGGTGCGCGACAGGCGCCAGGCCCCCGGCGCGAAGGCCAGCCCCTCGGCGGTCGAGAAATTCGCCTCGACATGCAGCACGGTGCCGAGCCGGCCGCCGTCGATGAGCTGCTTGAGCAGGGCGAGGCCGGCGAGCAGCCGGCGATTATGGCCGACGGCGAGCACGCGCCCGGCCGCGCGGCAGGCGGCGATGGTCTGCCGCCCCTGATCCACCGTCAGCGTGAACGGCTTCTCGACATAGACGTGCTTGCCGGCCGAGGCCGCGGCGATGGCGTGCTTGGCGTGCAGCGAATGCGGCGTCGCCAGCAGCACCGCCTCGATCTCGGGATCGGCGAGGATTTGCTCGAACGACTCCGCGGCGCGGACATTGAAGCGGTCGGCGAACTCCGCGCGCGACTGCGCGTCGAGCGAGGCGCAGGCAACGATGCCGATCTCGCGCGATTTCCCCTGCACGGCGGCGGCCAGCTCGGTGCCCCACCAGCCGGTGCCGATGCTCGCCGCGCGCAGCATCACGCCGCGCTCTGGCGGCCGGCTTGTGCCTCGCGCTTCAAGAACACCTCGGCCACCTCGCTCCCCGTCGCGAACCACACGCCGGGGAAGGTCCGCATGAAGGCGATGAACTCGCGCAGGATGCCGAGGCGCAGCGGCCGCCCCGTCACCTGCGGATGCATGACCAGCACGAAGACGCCGCCCCAGTCGTGGATGGCGCGGAACTCGTCCTGCCACAGCGACAATACGTAGTTCTTGGGGAAGAGCGGCCGCGGCGTCTTCAGATGGGTGGCGCCGTAGTTCCAATCGTCGAGCGAGGGATGCTCGGGCAGCTCGATCGGGCCCTTGCGCCCGTCGCGCAGCTTGTGGCGGTAGGGATGCACGTCGTCCTTGAAGCAAGAGTTGTAGACGAAGCCGCGTTCGACCAGTTGCTCCAGCAGGAAGTGGCAGGACTCGCTGCCCGGCGGGCGATAGCCCTTGGGCCGCACGCCGAAATGCCGCTGCATCGCGTCGAGCCCGCGGTCCAGCTCCTCGACGATTTGATCGGTCTTATCGGGATCGGGCCAATAATGCATGTAGCCGTGATGTGCCAGCTC
>JACQDQ010000297.1 GCA_016201015.1 Pseudomonadota bacterium
GCTGATCCTGCTCTTCCTTCCTGCACTCTACGCCGCGTGGTTCCGGATCAAGGCGACTACTGATGATATCCATGCGCACTCCACTTCTGACAAGCGAATCGATCTACAGCCAGCAACGGCTGCAGACTAGAGCATTTCCCACTTAAGCTGCGGCATAACCGTCGTGGCGGAGGAAAGCGGCGCATTCTTGTGGTGTGAATTTGCTGAGGGCCTGAGCGATGCGGTGCCAAAGGTCTGGCACAGTGCGCTCTGCCGCTTTGCGGAGGAGGGCTTTGAGCTTGGCGAAGGCCAATTCTATGGGGTTGAGGTCCGGGGAGTAAGGCGGCAGGTAGAGCAGCTTCGCGCCGGCGGTCTCGATAAGCTCGCGGACGCCTTCGACCTTGTGAGCCGGCAGGTTGTCGATGACGACGGTGTCGCCCTCGCACAGGGTCGGAACCAACACTTTCTCGACGTAGACCAGAAAGGCCGCTCCGTCCATGGGTCCGTCCAGAACGAACGGGGCGACAAGACCGCTACTCCGCAGACCGGCGGTAAAGGTGGTGGTTTTCCAGTGACCCCAGGGAACCTTGGCAAGTAGTCGCGCGCCTCTTGGGCATCGGCCACGAATGCGCACCATCTTGGTGTTGGCTCCAGTCTCATCGATAAACACCAGCCTACTGGGATCAAAGCTGGCCTGCCCGGCCTTCCAATTCTTCCGCGCCTCAGCCACGTCGGGTCTGTCCTGTTCGCTCGCGTGCAGGCTTTTTTTTAAAAGTGATCCCGTGCCGGGCATAGAAGCGATCGACCGAACTCTTCGTGGTCTCCATCCCGAGATCCTGGGCAACCCGCTCTGCGATCTCCTCCAGGGTCAAATCCGGCTCCTTGGCGACAAGCTCAAGCAGCCAAGCCGCGTGAGGCTCCAGCGGCGAGCGGCTACGGCCGCCGCGAGGCGTGGGGCTTACGCTTCCGGTCTCATCATGACGTTCGGCCCAACGGATCGCAGATGAAGCACTCACCTTGAACCGTCGCGCTGCCTCCCGCCGGGAAACCCCTTCCCCGACTTCCATAACCACCCGCTCCCGAAGATCAGTCGAATAAGCTGATCCCTTCATGTGCGCCCCCATGACAATAGGCACACATAGATTCACATCGGCCGCAAAAAGGGAATCCCCTCCGATTCAGTTCAATCGGGAAATGCTCTAGTGCTGCCAAATGGGGTATGGATGGGTGCGCCCGCACTTTCGCTCGGCGGTGCTTTCGGCTTAAATCAATGCCGGTATCCGGAGTCGCCATCCGGGGTCGATGGAGGATCGTATGCAGGACAAGGCTGCCGCGGCTGTTCCTCTCTGGCAGCCGTCGCCCGCGCGCATGACGAGCGCCAACCTGACCGCGTTCATGAAGGCGGTCGAGCGCGATTTCGGGGCGACGGTGCCGGATTACGGCGCGCTGTGGCGGTGGTCGGTGGACAAGCCCGGCGAATTTTGGCGCGCGGTGTGGTCGTTCTCCGGCGTGATCGCCGAGACACAGGGCAATGTCGCCCTTGAAGATGGCGACAAGATGCCCGGGGCCCGCTTTTTCCCGAACGCCCGCCTCAATTTCGCCGAAAACCTTCTGCGCCGCAGGGACGGCTCGACGGCACTCGTCTTCTGGGGCGAGGACAAGGTACGACGAAAGCTGACCTGGCACGAGCTGTACGACGCGGTGTCGTGCCTGACGCAAGTGTTGATGTCGATCGGGGTCGGGCCCGGCGACCGCGTCGCCGGCTACATGCCGAACATGCCGGAGACGATCATCGCCATGCTCGCCGCCGCGAGCCTCGGCGCCGTCTGGTCCTCGTGCTCGCCGGACTTTGGAGTCCAGGGCGTGGTCGACCGTTTCGGCCAGATCGGCCCGAAGGTTCTGTTCGCCGTCGACGGCTATCACTACGCCGGCAAGACGCATGACTGTCTCGGCAAGCTGCGGGAGATCGCGCCGCGCCTACCGACGCTCGAGCGGATCATCATCGTGCCCTATGCGTCGGCGACACCGGCCCTGGCGAACTTGCCGAAGACCGCCCTGTTTCCCGCCATCATGGCGCCGTTCAAGCCCGGACCGATCGCATTCGCCCGGCTGCCCTTCAACCATCCGCTCTACGTCCTTTATTCCTCGGGCACGACCGGCGTGCCGAAATGCATCGTGCACGGCGCCGGCGGAACGTTGCTGCAGCATCTCAAGGAGCTGAAGCTTCAGTCCGACATCAAGGCGGGCGACCGCGTGTTCTACTTCACCACCTGTTCGTGGATGATGTGGAACTGGCTCGTCTCGGGGCTTGCCGCGGAGGCAACGTTGCTCCTCTATGACGGGTCGCCGTTCTATCCCAGCGGCAACGTCCTGTTCGATTTCGCCGATGCAGAGAACATGACCTTCTTCGGTACATCGGCCAAATACATCGATGCCTGCGCCAAGGCCGGCCTCGAACCGATGCATACGCACAAACTGGCGAGCCTGCGGGCCATGTCGTCGACCGGCTCTCCGCTGGTCGCCGAGAGCTTCGACTATGTCTACGGCAAGATTAAGCGGGACGTGCATCTCGCCTCGATCTCGGGCGGGACGGATATCGTCTCGTGCTTCGTGCTGGGCAATCCGATCGGAGCGGTCTGGCGCGGCGAGATCCAGGCGCGCGGCCTCGGCATGGCGGTCGAGGTATTCGATGAATCCGGGAAGACGACGCACGAGGCCAAGGGCGAGCTCGTCTGCGTCAAGCCCTTTCCGTCGATGCCGGTCAGCTTCTGGAACGATCCCGACGGCAAGAAGTACCATGCCGCGTATTTCGAGCGCTTCCCCGGCGTGTGGTGCCACGGCGACTGGACCGAGATCACCAAGCATGACGGCGTCATCATCTATGGCCGTTCGGACGCGGTGCTCAATCCCGGCGGCGTGCGCATCGGCACGGCGGAAATCTACCGTCAGGTCGAGCAGCTCGACGAGATCCTGGAGAGCATCGTGATCGGCCAGGAGTGGGACAGCGACGTGCGCGTCGTGCTGTTCGTGCGGCTGCGCGACGGTGTCGTCCTCGATGCCGCGCTCGAGAAGAAGATCCGCGACCACATCCGCAGAAACACCACGCCGCGTCACGTGCCGGCGAAGATTCTCCCGGTGGCCGACATTCCGCGCACCAAGAGCGGCAAGATTGTCGAGCTTGCGGTGCGCGATATCGTGCACGGCCGGCCGATCAAGAACCGCGAGGCATTGGCCAACCCCGAAGCTTTGGAGCTTTACCGCGATCGGCCGGAGCTCAGGTCGTGAGCCGCGGCGCGCCGACGCTCGATCACATTCAGGTGGTCGTGCCGCCGGAGCTCGAAACCGTTGCGAAAGTCTTCTACGGCTCGATCCTCGGTCTGCCCGAAATCCCAAAGCCGCCCGGCTCGCGCCAGCGCGAAGGCGCGTGGTACGACGCCGGCCCGGTGCAGCTTCATCTCGCGATCGAGGCGTTCGATCCGGCCGCGGCGCGGCTGCGGCGGCCGCATATCGGCCTCGCCGTCGCCGATCTCGCGGCGGCCGAGGCGGTGCTGCGGCGCCACGGTGTCGCGTATGAGCCGGACGGCAACCGAATCTTCGTGCGCGATCCCGGCGGCAATCGCCTCGAGCTTTTGGCGTCGCCACAGACCGGCTGACGGCTGAACTGAAGCGCAGCGCTCGCACCGCGAGAGGCAAATGCGATGTCAATGCGACTGGACTATTTCCGCACCTTCGCGCGTTACAACCAGTGGGCCAACCGGCGGCTTTACGCCGCCTGCGCCGCGCTGCCGGAGGTCGAGTACCTGAAGCCGCGGGCGTCGTTCTTCGGTTCGATCCACGCGGCGCTGAACCACATCCTGGTCGGCGACCGGATCTGGATGGGTCGCCTCACCAATCACGACCCGCATATCAAGTCGCTCGACCAGATTCTCTACGCGGATTTTCTGGGGCTGCGCGTCGCCCGCGAGGCGGAGGACGCGGCCGTCGTCAACTTCGCCGACGGGCTCGACGAGCCGACGCTCAACACCACGCTGCGCTACAAGAACTTGGCCGGCGAGGCGCAGGCGACGCCCGTGCGCTTCGTGCTCGGCCATTTCTTCAACCATCAGACCCATCACCGCGGCCAGGTGCACGGGCTGCTGTCGCAGACGGCCGTGCCGCCGCCGCCGCTCGACCTGATCTATTTCCTGCGCGAGCATTCGCCGGACGGCTAGCCGTCGCCTCCGCCAGGCACCAGGCGCGGAACGCGGCGATCTTCGGCCGATCGGCCGCCGTTTCCGGGTAGACCAGCCAATAGGCCTTGCCGATCGGGACGACCAGCTTGAATGGCTGGAAGATGCTGCCCGCCGCGATGTCGCGGGCGAATAACTCAGGCGAGCCGAGCGCGACGCCGAGGCCGTCGATCGACGCCTGTACGGCGATCTGCGTCGAATCGAAGCGCGCCACCGGTCCGCGGCCGCGGCGTTTGACCCCCGCCGCCTCCATCCACATCAGCCACTCGCCCTGGTCATCGACGTCGTCGAGCAGCGGCACATCGAGCAGATCCTGCGGCCGCCGCAGCTTGTCCTTGAAGGCGCGGCCGCACAATGGGGTCACCGCGTAGTCGAACAGCTTGTCGGCGCGCAGGCCGAGCCATTGCCCGCGCCCGTGGCGGATCGCCGCGTCGACGTCCTCGCGGGCGAAATCGACCAAGCGCGAGGTGGTCGACACGCGCACTTCGATTTCGGGATGCGCGGCCTGAAAGCGCGGCAGGCGCGGCACCAGCCAGCTCAAGGCGAAGGTGGCCATCAGGCTGACCGACAGCACGCCGTCCGCCCCGCGTGCGCCAACCCGATCGACGGCGCGCCCGAGCCGCTCGAAGGCGTCGGAGAGCTCCGGCAGCAGCGCCTGGCCTTCGTCGGTGAGCAACAGGCCCCGCGGCAGGCGGCGAAACAGCGTGACGCCGAGGCGTTCCTCGAGGGCCTTCACCTGATGGCTTACCGCCGCCTGAGTGACGCTGAGCTCGTCGGCGGCCTTGGTGAAGCTCAAATGGCGTGCAGCAGCTTCGAAGGCGCGGAGGGAATTGAGCGGCGGCAGGGCGCGGCGCATGGCTTCGCTCCTCAACCGGCAGCCGCAGCGGCGGGATAGGCGATGAACAGCTTGCCGAGGCCGTTGAGCGCCGCGTAGAGCCGTGCAAACTGCTCCATGAATCCGGCTGATTTGAGCGTCGGGCTCTTCGCGGCGAGCGCGGCGTGGATATCGCCCAGCGTGCGGCGGCCGTCGATCAGGCCGGCCATCGCCGCAGCGAGCGGCGGCAGCGGGAAGCGCAGCTTGATGCCGTCGGCGTCGCCCGTCAATATGCCGCCCGGGCCGGTGCCGCGGGCGATCGCCGCGCCGTCGAATTCGCACAGGATCGGCACGGCATCGAGGCGGTCCGCCGTCGCCGGCAGCGTCGCATTGGTCGCTCTCACGGCATAGAACACATGCGATTTCATGTTGCCGGCGAGCCGTTCGGCAAAGGCGGCGCGGTCGATGGCCGACAGGCCGGCAAGCCGCTTGAGCAGCGTCGCATCGCTCAAGTAATGCGTCGGCTCATAGCGCGCCGCCGGCACGAAGGATTGCAACCTGAGGCTGGCGCCAGCGATCAGCGCGGCGATCTCCGGCACCGCGAAGGCGCGATCGCGGGCGTGCAGCAGAACGTCGTAAATGCCGGAATCGCCTTGGGTCAGATGATCGGCGATGAACGGGTTGCGCCGCAGCCAGTTTGTCGGCGGCAGCTGCGCCAGCAGCCGCCGGGCCAGCGCGACGCGCGCCGGCGGGTCGTCGGCGTCGCCGACGAGCGTGGCGAGCATCTCCTGGGCCGGATACACGCCGGTGCGACCCAGCGGGCCGTAGAGCATCAATCCGATACCGCCGTGCGGGCTCAGCGCGTCGCGCAGGATCGCGAGGCCGGCGGCCGGGTCGCCAAGGTGATGCAGCACGCCGCAGCAATCGACATAGTCGAACGGGCCAAGGCCGAGCGACGAAAGCTCGAGCAGTGACCCGGTGACGAAGCGGATGCTGGCCAGCCCGCGCGCTGCCGCCCGCGCCTCCGCTGTCTTGCGCGCCGTTGCCGACAGATCGAGATAGACGATCTCGGCATGCTGCGCCCTGGCGTCAGCCAGTTGTTGCGCCAACATGATCGTGCCGTCGCCGGTGCCGCCGCCGGCGACCAGCGCCCGGAACGGACGCCGCAGATCGAGCCTGCCGCCGAAGACATAATGGTTAAGCTCTGCCAGGCGGCTCGGCGAGCCGGTCACCAGGCGCCGTCGCTCTTCGCGCGGATCGCGCGGCGGATAGGGGTAGGCTTCGTAGTGGACGCGGACCGGGTCGGTCGACATTTGGGTTCGTGGCGCGGCGTCAAATCGGGCCGCCAGTTTTACATTTCGCTAACGATTAGCCCATAGACTCCTGGGCAGGCCTGAAAAGGCCTTTTATGCAAGGAGATTGCGGGTCATGCCCTACCATTCCGAGGAGTCCGTCCTTCTCGTCGCCCATCATCGCTTTCTCGAGGAGGTCGAGCGCGCGATTCAAGCCGCCAACCGCGAAATCATTCACAAGCAGATTCCCGAGCTCAACAAGGACGCGTTCTATCGATTGGCCATTACCGTCGCGCAGATGCGTGCGTATTACCTGGAAGCTGCCTTGCGCGCTGCGAGTTTCGGCGCGGCGGCGCCCGCCTCGGCGGAAGCCTTCGCCGGCCTGCGGGCGCACCGCGAGAAGTATGAGGAGGCGCGGCAGGCCTTCGAGGCGCTGCAACGCGCGATCGAGCAAGGCTATGTCGATCTGCGCGAGGACGAAGCGGTTCCGGCCGCCAGACGCGCCGCCTCCTAGCGGTCGTCCCTCCTTCGCCGTTTCGCTTGCGGCGCGCAGCCGGCTGCGCCACTATTCCGCTCCTTGGCGCAACAACGAAAGGAGGTGATCCGATGTCAAACGGTCTCGTGAGGTTGATCGCCCTTGCGGCGGTTGCTGCGGCATCGCTGATCGCCAGCGCGCCGGCCCGGGCCGAAGGTTCATGCGCAATGCCGATGACGACCATGGTGTCTGCCCCGACAGCAGAGGCGCCGACCACCACGACGGCATCGGCGGAACCGGCTTCGTCCCAGGTCCGCCGCTGAACACGGCGAGACCGCGGCCGCCCGAGCGGCCCGCGGCCTCACATATCGTTAAACCTTGTGGAGCCGCCGTCCTGCTTGCAGGGCGGCGGCTTTTCACATGGCGCCGGTCGCCAATACGATCTTGCCGGTCGCCGCGCGGCTGAGCAGCAGCTCCATCGCGCGGGCGGCATCGGCGAGGTCGAACCTGTGTGACACGTGCGGGCGGAGCTTGCCCGCCGCCCACCATTCCATGAGCACGGCGAACGAGTCGCGGACTATCGCCGGCTGCTTGCGGCGATAGGATCCCCAGAACAAGCCGACCGCGCTGATATTCTTGACCAGCAACAGATTGGCCGGAATTTGCGGGATGCGTCCCGCGGCGAAGCCGACGATCAGCAGCCGGCCTTCCCAGGCGGTGGCACGCAGGGCCGCATCGAACTGGTCGCCGCCGACCGGATCGAATACGACATCGGCGCCGCGTCCATCGGTCAGCGCGAGAACCCGGTCGCGCAGCGGCTCCGCGGCGTAGTCGATCGTCGCGTCGGCGCCGTGGGCGCGGGCGAGAGCAAGCTTGTCGGCGCCGCGCGCCGCGGCAATGACGCGCGCGCCGATCGCCTTGCCGACTTCGACGGCGGTCAGGCCGACGCCGCCCGCCGCGCCCAGCACGAGCAGCGTTTCGTCGGCGCGCAACCCGGCGCGATGAACCAATCCGATATGAGCGGTGCCATAGGCGATCGGAAATCCGGCGGCGGTGACCAAGTCCATCGAGTCGGGAATCGGGTAGATGGCGCTTGCCGGACAGACCACCTGCTCGGCGAATCCGCCATGGTCGAGCACCGCGATGGCGCGCTGGCCGACGCGCAGGCCGGACACATCGGCGGCCAGCTCGGCGACGATGCCGGCCGCCTCCAGTCCCGGCGAGAACGGAAAGGGCGGCTTCGCCTGATACTCGCCCTTGACCATCAGCGTGTCGGCGAAATTGACCCCGGCCGCCGTCACTCTCAGGCGCAGCGTGCCGGGCGCCAGCGCCGGCGGTTCTATGTCCTCGACGGTGAGACTTGCCGGCGGTCCGAA
>JACQDQ010000298.1 GCA_016201015.1 Pseudomonadota bacterium
CCGCCGAGCGTCGCCTCATTGACGCGACGCCAATAGGCATCGAGGATCGCCAGCTTCGATGGATAGACGGCGTAAAGCGCGGCGAGCGACATCTTGTTGGCCGCGGCGATGTCGGCCAGCGACAGGCTGCGCCAGCCGCGCGCAGCGATCAGCTTAAGCGTCGTCTCGACGATATCCGTCGGCGCGGCGCCGCCGCCGGCCGCGCGCCTGCCCGATTTCCGCGCCGCCATGATCGGCCTCCTTTCGCCCCCCTTAATGATAATCTAGGAGCGATCGACGCGCACGGCAACCGCGCGTCCCCCGGTCATGGCCAGCAGCTCGTCCGGCGTCAGCTTGAAGACCGCGTTCGGCGTGCCGGCGGCGGCCCAGATCTCGGGAAACGCAAGCAGGTCGTGATCGACGAGAATCTCGAGCGGTTGCGCGTGACCCAGCGGCGGCACCCCGCCGATGACGAAGCCGGTGGTTGCGCGCACGAATTCGGCATCGGCCTTGCCGAGCGTCTCGCCGAGCACGGCCGCCACCTTGCTCTCGTCGATGCGATTGGCCCCGCTGGCGATCACCAGCACCGGACTGCCCGACGATTTCCGCTTGAACAGGATCGATTTGGCGATCTGGCCGACGGCGCAGCCGATCGCCGCCGCGGCCTCGGCCGAGGTGCGCGTCGGCTTGTCGCTTTCGATCACCTGGCCGGCGAAGCCGCGGGACCGCAGCGCGTCCTGAACCTTCTGCGCGCTCGCGCTCAATGCCGTCATGGCGATCAGCCGGCGAGCTCGCGTCCGCGCCGCGTCGCGGCGGCGATCGCCTTGACCATCAGGTCCGGCACCGCATCCGGCGCCATCAATACCTTCAGCGCCTCGGCGGTCGTGCCGCCGGGCGACGTCACGTTCTGGCGCAGCGTCGCCGCCGGCTCCGGCGAACGATGCAGGAGCTCGCCGGTGCCGGCCACCGTCGCCCGCGCCAGCCGCATTGCCAGATCGGCCGGCAGACCGGCGGCTTCCCCGGCCTTGGCCATGCATTCAACCAGCAGGCAGACATAGGCCGGACCGCCGCCGGACATCGCCGTCACCGGGTCGATCAGCGATTCCTGATCGATCCATGCGATCTCGCCGACCGCCGCGAGCAGGCTCTCGCCGAGGGCGCGCTGAGCGGCACTCACCCGCGGGTTGGCGCAGAGCACCGTAATGCCGCGGCCGATTGCCGCCGGCGTGTTCGGCATGGCGCGGATGATCGCCGCGTCGCCACCGAAATGCCTCGCATAGTAGGCGATCGTGCGGCCGGCGGCGATCGACAGGACCAGCGCCCCCGCCGCGGCGAAGCGGCGATAGGGCGGGACCGCACCGTCCATCATCTGCGGCTTGACCGCGAGCAGCAGAACGTCCGGCGTGAAACCGGGCGGCAGTTCGTCCGCGGCGCGACAAAGAGTCACGCCTGGCTGGCTGCCGATCATGGCCGCGGCGTTCGCCGACGGCTCGACCACGAAGATCGGCTGTGGCGCCGAGCCGCGCGCCAGCCATCCGGCAAGCAGCGCGCCACCCATCTTGCCGCAGCCGACCAGCAGCAAACCGCTCATCGCATCGCGCCGTTTCGACAGACTGAGTTAAGCTTCGCCGACCGGATCGAGACAAGCCGCGCTTACGGCTTCGGCCGGATCCTTGCCGCCCCAGACGACGTATTGGAAGGCAGGATAGAAGCGGTCGCATTCGGTGAGCGCCGTGTCCACCACATCCTCGAGCTGCTCGACCGAGGCGCCGCCGACGCCGCGCAGCGGCACCGTGTGGCGAAAGGCCGGCTCGCTCCCCTCCGACGACATCTCGAAGTGACCGAGCCACAGACGCTCATTGGCCACGGCGAGCAGCTCGTTGACGGCGCCACGCCGATGCTTCGGCACTTTGACATCGAGCACGCAGGTGAATTGCAGCGCGCTCATATCCGCGCACCATGTGAAGTAGAGCCGGTGATCGCTCCAACGGCCGGGAATCTCCGCCGCCAGTTCGTCGTCGCTGGCGCGGTCGCAGAGCCATTCGTTGGCAGATGCGATTTCCTCTAGCAGATCAATAGGATGTGGCAAAAGCCGCCGGCTTGAGACCGAAACTTCTGGCATCTCTACGCCCTCCCCCACGGCTTGGACAGCGACCGGGGTTTGTCGGGAGGCGGCCTGTTGAACCACAAATTGTGGGCCGAACCGACCCGACATACTAGAGAAAGTACGTTGCCAGAGCCGATTCGGCCGTGCAAGCGATAAATGGGGGAGCGGCGCAAAAATTGCGGACGAGGCTACGGAATGTATGCGAAGGCCGGTCAGACCGGCTTCGGCGGCTCGCTGCCGCCGGGCTCCCGCGCCGCCAAGGCGGCTTCGAGCGCCGCGATGCGCGCGGCAAGATCTTCGTTCTCCATGCGGGCCTTGGCCGCCATCGCCTTGACCACCTCGAACTCCTCGCGCGCCACCAAATTCTGCGCCTTGAGCCAGCGGTCGAGCACGCTGCGCAACTGGCTTTCGACTTCGGCGCGAACGCCGGCGAGCGCGCCGAGCGCGCCGGAGGCGGCGCGCGCAAGGTCGTCGAGCAGGCGGTTGTCGCTTTGCATGTCGGTGCCCCGGTTCACATTGACATATTGGATTATGGAAAGCCTCGTGCCTCGTTGCAACCCGACAACGCGCCGCCTATAACCAGCCGGCGATGAGCATGATCGTCGTCACCGGCGGCGCCGGATTCATCGGCTCCAACCTGCTCGCCGGCCTCGAAGCGCGCGGCGGCTACGAGCTCGTGGTCTGCGATCGCCTGGCCAGCGGCGACAAATGGCGCAACCTGGCGAAGCGCGCGCTTGCCGATCTGATCGTGCCGGAGCGGCTGTTCGATTTTCTCGATGCGCACGCCGACGAGATCGAGGTCGTTTACCACCTCGGCGCCAACTCCTCGACGACCGAGACCGATGTCGATCTCATCATCGCCCAGAACTTTCGCCTGTCGCTCGACCTTTGGCATTGGTGCACGCACAGCATGACGCGGCTGATCTACGCCTCCTCGGCGGCGACGTTCGGCGACGGCAAGGCCGGGTTCGACGACGATGCCTCGCCGGCGGCGCTCGCCCGGCTGCGGCCGCTCAATCCCTATGGCTGGAGCAAGCATCTCTTCGACCGTCGCGTCGCGGCGCTGCTCGCCGCCGCCGCGCCGCACCCGCCGCAACATGTCGGGCTCAAGTTTTTCAATGTCTATGGCCCGAACGAGGCGCATAAGCGCGACCAGCGCTCGGTCGTGCACCAGATCCATCCGCGCGCCGCGGCAGGCGAACCGGCCCGGCTGTTCAAGTCCTACCATCCCGACTATGCCGACGGCGGCCAGCTGCGCGATTTCGTCTGGGTCGATGACTGCGTGGCGGTGATGCTGTGGCTCCTCGACCACGCGCAGGTCAGCGGATTGTTCAATCTGGGAAGCGGGCAGGCCCGCAGCTTCGCCGACCTCGCGCGCGCCGTCTATGCTGCGCTCGGCCGCAATTGCGCAATCGAGTATGTCGACATGCCGGCGGAGCTGCGCGACCGCTACCAGTATTTCACCCAGGCGCGGATGGAGCGCCTGCGCGCCGCCGGCTACACCGCGCCGTTCACTCCGCTCGAAACCGGCGTCGCCCGCTATGTCGGCGACTTTCTCGCGAACGCCGATCCGTATCGCTGAGGCGGCCACGTGATCACGTTCACCATCGCCTTCCCCGCGATCGACCCCGTGGCGGTGCAGTTCGGGCCGATCGTCATCCGCTGGTACGCACTCGCCTACATCGCCGGCATTGCGCTCGGATGGCGCTATGCGCTCTACCTCGTCGGCCGGCCGCCGCGCTTCATGGAGCGCCTGGCGATGGACGATTTCGTGGTGTGGGCGACCCTCGGCGTGATCCTCGGCGGCCGCCTCGGCTATGTGCTGTTCTACAAGCCCGGCTACTATCTCTATCACCCGCTGGAGGCGCTCTATTTGTGGCATGGCGGGATGTCGTTCCATGGCGGCCTGATCGGCGTCCTGCTGGCGATCGGTCTGTTCGCTTACAGGCGGAAGCTGCCGCCGCTTGCGCTCGGCGACGTCGTCGCGGCGGCGACGCCGATCGGGCTGTTCTTCGGACGCCTCGCCAACTTCATCAACGGCGAGCTGTACGGTCGGGTGAGCGACGTGCCGTGGGCGATGGTGTTCCCCACCGGCGGCCCCTGGCCGCGGCATCCGAGCCAGCTTTACGAGGCGGCGCTCGAAGGCATCGTCCTGTTCCTGGCGTTGTTCCTGCTCGCGCGTGGCGACGCCGTCCGTAGATATCCAGGGCGTCTGGGCGGATTTTTCCTCGCTGGCTACGCCGCGGCGCGCATGTCGGGGGAACTGTTTCGCGAGCCCGATGCCCATCTCGGCTTCATCTTCGGGCCGGTCACCATGGGCCAGATTCTATCGCTGCCGATGCTCGCTGTCGGCGCTTATCTCGTCATCTCCAGCGCGTGGCGGCCGACACTGCCGCCTTACAAGCCCGCTGCATGACGCCGCTTGGCAACATGCTGACCGCGGCGATCGCGCGCGACGGCCCGCTCCCGGTCGATCGCTACATGGCGCTGTGCCTCGACCACCCGGAGCACGGCTACTACCGACGCGGCGACCCACTGGGC
>JACQDQ010000299.1 GCA_016201015.1 Pseudomonadota bacterium
ACGCGACCAAGGCCGACCGCGACGGCAATGTGTTGATCGGCCGCCGCCGCGAGCTGGCGACCATGGCGCACGCATCGGCGCGCACGCTGGTGACGGTCGAGGAGATCGTCGACACGTCGCTGTTGGCCGATGAGGTCACCGCCGCCGGCGTGTTGCCCGGCCTCTATGTCGAAGCGGTGGCCGAGGCGCCGCGCGGCGCCTGGCCGCTCGGCCTGCAAGACGCCTATGCGGCGGACGACGCGGAGTTGGCACGCTACGCCGAGGCGGCGCGCAGCGATGCCGGGTTCTGTGCCTGGCTCGATCGCTTTCTCTGTCGAAAGCCGGCGGCGGCCTGAGCATGGACGTGGCGCGCACCGAGAGGCTGATTGCCGTGATTGCGCGGATGCTGGAAGGCTGCCGCACCGTGGCGGTCGGCAATTCCTCGCCGATTCCAGGCGCTGCGGCATTGCTGGCGCGGGCGAAGTCCGGCGGTGCGCCGCGCGTGCTCATGCTCGGCTCGCTGCGGCACAATGCATTTACCGACGGCGGGCGCGAGCTGTTCGACTGCGCGGCGCAAGGCCGCATCGACGCCTTCTTCCTCGGCGGCGGCCAGATCGACGGCGCCGCCAATCTCAACCTCGTCGGCGTCGGCGAACCGCCGCGCTGGCAGCAGCGCTTTCCCGGCTCGTTCGGCTCGGCCTATCTCTACTTCCTCGTGCCGCGTGTGATCCTGTTCCGCGAGGAGCACAGCAAGCGGGTGCTCGTGCCCAAGGTCGATTTCGTCAGCGCGCCCGGCACGAGCGCGCCCGGCGTCTACCGGTCGGGCGGTCCCCACGCGCTCGTCACCGGAAGCTGCGTCTTCGCCTTCGACCGCGCGCGACAGCGCTTCCGCCTGGAAAGCGTTCATCCCGGCGAGACGATCGACAGCATCCGCGCCACCACGGGCTTTGACTTCGATGCGTCGGCACAAGTTCCCGAAACGCCCGGTCCGAGCGCCGCCGATCGCGAACTGTTGCGGGGCCGCGTGGCCGACGAGATCGCCGAGACCTACCCGCGCTTCGCGGCGGCGCTGTTCGGCCGGCGGGCCGCCTAGACCATGGTCGAGGTGGTCAATCTGCGCCAACGGCGCAAACAGCGGGCACGCGCGGACTCCGAGCGCGCGGCCGCGGAGAACCGCGCCAAGTTCGGCCGGAAGAAGGGCGCGCGGCAATCCGCGGAGGCGGAGAGCCGCCGCACCCAGCGCGAACTCGACGGCGGCAAGCTCGACGAGTGAGTTCAGCATCGCCGCTACGCCGCCGTTAATCCGGCCAATATCGCCTCCGGACTGTCCGCCGCTGCGAGCCGCTTCACGCGGGCGATATTGGTGATGGTCCTTGCGCAGGCCGCCGCAGCCTCGGCGCCTTTCACCAGGAAATGCTCGTGGAAGAATTTACGATGCTCCTGGTGGTCATGAAAGCGCTGCGGCGTCAGCACGGCGGAGATGATCGGCACCTCGGTCTCGAGCTGAACGCGCATCAGCGCGGCGATGACGGCATCGGCCACGAACTCGTGCCGATAGATGCCGCCGTCGACGACGAAGCCGGCGGCGACGATCGCGGCGTATCGTCCGCTCCTGGCAAGCAGCTTCGACTGCAGCGGGATCTCGAAGGCGCCCGGGACTTCGAAGACATCGATGCTGCCGTCCGGGAAGCCGAGCTTGGCTATTTCAGCGATGAAGGATAGGCGGCACTGATCGACGATGTTCTTGTGCCAGCAGGACTGCACGAAGGCGATGCGGTCGGCGTCGGCCTGCGCGGATTCGGTTGGACGGAGGGTGTCTGGGTAGCGCTGATTCATGGTGGCTCCTCTATGCTCAGGACCAGAATCAGGGCGCACGGGCCCGGCGCAACGAAGCGCCAAGCGCATCGCCACGCCAAGGAACTCCCGTTCTCTTTCATCCGGACTGTGACCGTCGGCTTCGGAGTTGCACCGAATCTGCTGACCTCGTCGAGGCAGCTCGACGAGCGCTCGCGGGCTCATGCGATTTCTCGCAATCACCGCCGGTGGGGACTTCCACCCCGCCCCGAGAACGTTCACCGCCTGGTCTGACCAGACGATGCGAATCATATAGAACAGCACGGCGAAAGTTACAATGCGCCTGCTCGAGAGTCGGCCGGCATCTGGCCTATGGCCGGCGGGCACCGACCGGCGGTATCTTACGCGCCGGATGAATGATCGGCGCGGCAGCGGCCGCCGCCGTGGATGCTTGGGAAAGGACGGAGAGTCATGCAGGAGCTCGGCCATTTCATCGGCGGCAAGCGGGTTGGGGGCAAGAGCGGGCGATCCGGCACCGTGTTCAATCCGGCGCTCGGCGAGCCATCGGCGAAGGTCGCGTTCGCCGGCGCCGACGAGGTGCGCGGTGCCATCGCCGCGGCCGAGGCGGCGCTGCCGGGCTGGATGGCGACGCCACCCCTCACGCGCGCGCGCGCCATGTTCAGGTTCAAGGAGATTCTGGATAGTCACAAGGACGAGCTGGCCAAGCTGTTGACCGCAGAGCACGGCAAGACCTTGGAGGATGCGCGCGGCTCCGTCACCCGCGGCATCGAGGTCGTGGAGTTCGCCTGCGGCATCCCGCATCAACTCAAGGGCAGCTTCACCGACAATGTCGGCCGCAACATCGACAGCTGGTCGCTGCGCGCGCCGCTCGGCGTCTGCGCCGGCATCACGCCGTTCAACTTTCCGGCGATGGTGCCGTTGTGGATGTTCCCGATGGCGATCGCCTGCGGCAACACCTTCATCCTGAAGCCGTCGGAGAAGGACCCGTCCTGCCCGCTGCGCTTGGCCGAGTTGGCGAAAGAGGCCGGCTTTCCCGACGGCGTGGTCAACGTGATCAACGGCGACAAGGAGGCGGTCGACACGCTGCTCTCCGACCCGCGCGTCGCGGCGGTGAGCTTCGTCGGCTCGACCGCGGTCGGCGAGTACATCTATCGCACCGGCTGCGCGCATGGGAAGCGCGTGCAGGCGCTGTGCGGCGCCAAGAACCACATGGTGGTGATGCCCGACGCCGATCTCGATCAGACCGTCGACGCGCTGATGGGCGCCGGCTACGGCTCGGCCGGCGAGCGCTGCATGGCGGTGTCGGTGGCGGTGGCCGTCGGCGGCGTCGCCGATGCGTTGCGCGAGCGGCTGGC
>JACQDQ010000300.1 GCA_016201015.1 Pseudomonadota bacterium
AGGCCGTTATCCGGGCCGACATACCAGCGTCCATCCGCCTCGATCGCCAGCGGCGCGCGGGCGCTGCCGACGCCGGGGTCGACGACCGCAAAAAATACGGAGCCGGCGGAAAACCAGGCGGCGAAGGCGGCCAGCAGATAGGCGGCGGCGCGCGGATTGCCGGCCGGCGCATCGGCGAACAGGTCGACCACCGCCATTTCGGCGGCCTGGCGATGCAGCACGGCCTTCACCTGGCCGGTATACGGCCCACTCAATCCGAAATCGGTGAACAACACGATCATGCTGTCGCTACACAGCGGTCGGCCCTGGCATCGCGCGCGCCCAAAGCTGCATTAAGGCAACCGACCGAGGGCGGCCAGCGAACGGCGCCCGATGGCCGCCTCGACCGCCTGCGCAATCGATAGAAGCTTCGCGTCCTCGTTCGGTCCCGCGGACAATTGCAGGCCGACGGACAGCTTGGCGTCCGGCGGCTGGATCGGCAACGAGATGCCGCATTGATTGAACAGATTGCCCGGCCGCGTATTCCGGCTCGACTGCCCATTCCACGCCGATGCCGTCGCTACGTCCGGGCATGTCTCTACAGCAATCGGCAAGCTGGGCGCGGTGGGCGTGACCCACGCGTCGCAATCCGCCATGCGCGCACCGATCATCCGGTTCAGCGCAAAATGCCGCCGCCGCGCCGCAATATGCGCGTCCGCCTTGTTGTCGAGCACGGTCGAAAACCGGCCCCAGCTCACCGGATCGAACATTTCGCGATTGGCCAGCACACGCTCGCGGCCAAGCGTGGCGAGCAGCTCCACCGGTGAATAGTGGGGCCACAGCGCATCGATCTCACCTGCTTCCGGCGCGTCGACCGGCACGATCTCGACCCCGATGCGGCTAAGCATCGCCATCGCCGCATCAAAGCTCTCGGCGACCTCGGCATCGAGCCTGTCGAAGAAATGTTGGCGCGGCCGGCCGAGCCGCAGGCCGCGCAGGCCGCATGGCGCCGGTGGCGGCGTCCCTTGCAGCGCGCCGAAGGCGAGCGCCATCTCCGCGGCGCTGTTGGTGAACAGTCCGATGCTGTCGAGAAACGGCGCCAGCGGAAACACGCCGTCGAGCGGCCACAGCCCGACCGTGCTCTTGTAGCCGACGACGCCGCACATTGCCGCCGGCAGCCGCACCGAGCCGCCGGTATCGGAGCCGACCGCGATCGGGCACAAGCCGCCGGCAATAGCGACGGCCGATCCGCTGCTCGATCCGCCCGGCATGCGCGGCGTCTTGAGATCCCAAGGGTTGAGCGGCGTCGGATGGGTGAGATTGAACGAGCCGAAGGCGAACTCGGTCGTCCGCGTCTTGCCGAGAATAACGCAGCCGGCGCGCCGCAACGCGTTGACGAATGGTCCCTCCGGCATGATGAGATCGCGCACATCGACGCGGCTGCCGCAGGCGATCGGCATCCCCGCGACCGTGAACAGGTCCTTGATCGCGATCGGGACGCCCATCAGCGGCCCGAGATCGGTGCCGGCGGCGAGCAGCGCATCGACGGCACGCGCCGCGGCCAGCGCGCCGTCGCGCGCGATGTGCACGAATGCCTTCAGCCACGGATCATGCGCGGCGATCCTCTCGAGGCAGGTTGCGGTGGCCGATTCCGCCGTAATCGCGCGCCGGCGAAATGCCGCCGCGAAATTCGTCAGATCGAGTATGTTTCGGCTGGAATCTTGCATGTCACGTCGCTCGAAATTGCTTTACCAATGGTGCGCGCGACTGTAATCGACGGCCAGGACAAATGACAACGCCGCGGCGGGCAGCACCCCAGCCTTGAGAGGAAACAGAACTATGGCAAGCCCCATCAATCCCAATGCGATCGATTGGTCCGGTGAGAATCCCGGCATCTATCTGCGCGAGCGCGAAGACAGCCCATGGCTGGCGCTGGCGCTCTATTTCCGGGTCGTCACGTCCGGCCACGGCCGCGGTCACGGCATAGTCGTGCTTGGCAGTCCGGCCGAGGCCAAAGGCCACCCCGCCGCGCCCAATTTCTGCATTACCGACAACCAGCCGCTGATGCAGTACCTGGTCAACGACTTCGTCACGAAGTTTGCGACGTTCCGCCAGGCCCCGGGGCTTGCCGCCATGCCCTATCTGCCGGCCGCCGGCATGATGACGCAAGGCGACGCCAAGAGTTTCTATTCGGAGACGATGAATGCCGCCGGCGTCGAGGCGACTTTGCGCTGGGAGCAGCTTTCCGCCCCCTTCGCCGTCGACGTGCCGCCGGCATCGTCGGCGACCGGCGTGCATCAGATGTACAGCGTGTTCCAGGAGGCGCAACGCGCGTCGATCACGATCAATGGCAAGCCCTGCGCCGGCAAGGTCACGCCGCGCGACTTTCTCGGCCGCCGCATGAACACGGCGTTCCTCGCTTTCTCCGAGACCTGGCTCCGCCCACCGAAACCGTGATGCGCGCCGCGCGCGGAAAGCCGGCGCCATGAGGATCAAGGCCGCGGTGCTCAATGCGATGGGCGCGAAGCCGCCCTATGCCGGCTCAAAGCCCCTGGCGATCGAAGAGGTCGATCTCGACCCGCCGGGCGCTGGCGAGGTGCTGGTCAAGATCGCCGCCGCCGGCCTCTGCCACTCCGATCTCTCCGTCATCAACGGCGATCGACCGCGGCCGACGCCGATGGTGTTGGGGCACGAGGCGGCCGGAACCGTCGAGGCGCTCGGACCTGGCGTCGACGATCTGAAAAAAGGCGACCACGTCGCCATGGTCTTCGTGCCGAGTTGCGGCCATTGCCTGCCCTGCGCCGAGGGCCGGCCGGCGCTGTGCGAGCCCGGCGCCGCCGCGAATACGGCGGGCGCGCTGCTCTCGGGGCAGCGGCGCCTCATGCGCGGCGGCCAGCCGCTCAATCATCACCTTGGCGTCTCGGCCTTCGCCGAATATGCGACGGTGTCGCGCCGCTCGCTGATCAAGATCGATCCCGAGCTGCCGCTCGACGAGGCGGCGCTGTTCGGCTGCGCCGTGCTGACCGGCGTCGGTGCCGTCGTCAACACGGCCAAGGTCGGTCCCGGCGCTACGGTCGCGGTGATCGGGCTCGGCGGCGTCGGCCTGAATTCGCTGCTGGGCGCCCTCGCCGCCGGGGCGCGCCAGGTCGTCGCCATCGATCTGGCCGACGACAAGCTGGCGCTCGCCCGCCAGCTCGGCGCGACGCATACGTTCAGCGCCAAGGACGCCGATTGCGCCGAGCAGGTGCGCGCCGCCACTACGGGCGGCGTCGAGTTCGCCTTCGAGATGGCCGGCTCGGCCAAGGCCATGGAGCTCGCCTACAAAGTTACGCGCCGCGGCGGCACGACGGTGACCGCCGGCCTACCGCCGCCCAACGCCAGCTTTGCCGTGCCGCATGTCAACCTGGTGGCCGAGGAGCGAACGATCAAGGGCAGCTATATCGGCACCGCCGTGCCGCTGCGCGACATCACGCGCTACATCGCGCTCTATCGCCAGGGTCGGTTGCCGGTCGATCGGCTGATGAGCGATCGGCTGCGGCTCGAGGAGATCAATCGCGGCTTCGATCGCCTGAACGAAGGCAAAGCCATCCGCCAGATCGTGTTGTTCTGAGCCGCCGCAATCACTTTTCGGGCCGCGCGCTGAATGCCGCCAGCGGCAGCCGCGCCGAGTGACCGAGGACGTCGGCGATCAGCGCCGACAAGACGAGCTGGCGCACCGTATCGCTGCGAGCGGACTCCTGCGTCGCCACGCCGGCCGCCGCCGTTGCGATCGCCTGCACTGGTTGTGCGCGGATCGGTACGTGATCGAAGCGCTGGGAGATCTGGGCGTAAATCTCGTTGAGCGAGCGGCTGCGGCCATCCGCGGCGAAGAACATGCCGCGATTTGCCTTCGCCGCCTCCGGCAGCAGCGTCGACGCCGCGGTGTTGCCGTTCTCTTGCTGCGCGCCAAGAAACTTGATCGCGCCGCCCGGTCCAAGGAAATGGGCGAGGTATAGCTCGCTCGCCCCCGGCTCCGCCCCCAGGGCCTCCTTGAGACGCGACTGGTTTGCCTTGGTGTATTCGGCCGCCATGGCAGCGGCGATCTTCGGGTCGTTGCGCAGTTCGAGAATCTGCCGCCGCGAGTCAGCATCGCTGACGCGTGGGCCGGCCGTGGCCGTCCGCCCGTCGGCCGGCTGGATGCGCTGCGCAAGGTCGGCAAGGCCGTAGCGCGCACCATGCGTGCGGATCATGTCGAGCCAGGTGCTGTCGATGAACTGGTAGAGGCCGGCCGCCGACGAGGTGGTGGCACGGGCATCGGCGACCAGGCCACTCTCCATCGACGCCTTTTCCACCAGATATTTGAACGACACGCCGGAGCGCGCCGAGGCCTCGGCGATCGCCTGCTTGATCGGGCCGCTGGCGCTCGGACCGCGCGCGGCGTCGGTGCTAGGTGGCGGCAAAATCGGCGGCATCGGCGGGAAAAGACGCTCCGGCTCTGGTCGTGCGCGCCCACTTTCCGCCGATTTTGGTCAATGAATGGTTAACCGAAGCCTCTCCAGCCGAGCCGAACGGGGTGCCAAGGTCCGGTCGTGCGCGCTGTCCTCGCGCAACTCCCTTCAGCGCAGCGCCTTTAGCAGGCCCAGGGCTGCGGCCGCGGCACTGCGCGCCTGCTCGCTCGGATCGCTGGCGGCGAGGGCGGCAAGCACCGGGCCAGCCTCATGCACCTTGAGCACGCCAAGGCTGAATGCCGCCTGCCTGCGCACTTCGCTGTGGCCGTCCTTCAGGCTCTCAACGAGCGCTGCACCGGCCTTGCCGTTGCCCAATCGGCCGAGAACGAACGCCGTCTCGGACCGCACCTCCGGCGCCTCGTCGGCGAGCCGCGGCAGCAGATGGTCGACCGCATTCGGCGGGCCGAGCACGCCGATGGCACGCACGGCGGCGGCGCGCAGCCGGAAGTCGCGATCGGCAAGAATCCCCTTCTCCACAAGCATGCGCACGGCCGGCATTGTTCGGGCGTTGCCGAAGCCAGTGATCGCCGCGCGCCGCAGCTCGAAGACTGCGTCGTTGAGCCGCAGCCCCAGCGACGTATCCCGCGGGAACTCGCGCGGCGTCAGGGCGCGGGCGAAAACGTCGAAGGACTCGCGCGCATCGATGTCGGCAAGAATGCCGACGATCTCGATCTGCAGGGTCAAATCGGCGATATACGCATCCGCCTGAACCGGCATGCGTCCCGATGCGACACCGGAATTGCGCCGCGCGAGACGCGCGAACAGTGCCCGCAGCGGCGAGGCAGCTTGCTTGTCGCGCGCTTCGCCGAGGTTGCGGACCGCGAAGTACTGGGCGGTCGTGGCTGGATCGTCGAGCATGCGGATCAGCGTCGGCACGGCGCTGCCGTCGTTGATCGCGCCGAGCGCGACGGCAATGCGCATGCGCAAATCCGCATCCTTGGCGGAAACCTGCAAGCCTGTCAGCGGCTCGATCGCCTCGGGCGCCCCGCTCCGCCCCAGCGCATCGACGATCGCCGCCTGCTCGCCAGCCACACGAGCCGACTGCAAAGTGGCGATGAGAGGACGCGCGGCCGACGGCCCGGTGAGCCCGAGCGCGCGAATGACCCGCTGGCGCAGGCTGCGGCTGCGCGGATCGTCGAGGACCACGGCCAGCGCCGCGCTTGCCGCGGGATCCCGGAACGCCCCGAGGGCGTCCACCAAGCGGCCGCGCACGGCGAGCGACATTTCGCCAATCAGTGTCTCGCGCAGCACCTGCAGGTTCGCCGGGCCACCCATGTCGCCGAGCGCCGCGGCGGCTTCGCCGCGCAGATCCTCGCGGCTGTCCTCGCGCAGCACGCGCCACAATAGCGGCTCGACGCGGCCATCGCCGATGCGGCCGAGCGCTTCGATGGCGGCAGCAGCAACGGAATTCGGCTGACCCGATACGATCACGTACTTGACCAGCAAGGGCACGGCCCGTTGCTCGCGCCGATAGCCGAGCGAGCGTGCCGCCGCCACCTTGTACTCGGCTTGATCGCCGGCGAGCATGGTCAGCAATGCCTCGAGCGGCACGCTCCAATGCTCCCAGCCGTTCGCCGCGGCCGAACCGGCGGCGACAAGCGAAATGGCGACAGCCGCCGCCGCATGGCGGAAACGGCGCGCGCGCGGCGCCCCGTCTCCTGAAGACGGGCGATCCATGGCAGGGGACCGATCAGCGTCCATTTCGCACCGGCCGTAATCCTGAATCCGACGATCGGCTATCCTGGCGCGCCGCGCCGGCGATCCTCGAGGATCATGTCCGACGCCTTTTCGGCAATCATGATCGTCGGCGAGTTCGTGTTGCCGGACGTGATCGTCGGCATGATCGATGCATCGACGACGCGCAATCCGCCGATCCCGTGCACGCGCAGCCGACTGTCGACCACCGCCGTCTCGTCCTGCCCCATCTTGCAGGTGCCGACAGGATGGAAGATCGTCGTGCCGATGTCGCCGGCGGCGTGCACGAGATCGGGATCCGACCGGACATGCGCGCCGGGCTTGTATTCCTCTGGCGCGAAGCGGGCCAGCGCCGGCGCCGTGCAAATGCGGCGCGTGAGGCGAATGGCATCGGCCGCGACTGCCCGATCCTCATGCGTCGTCAGATAATTCGGCCTGATTTCCGGGTGCGCCCGCGGATCCGCGCTCTGCATGCGGACGAAGCCCCGGCTCGTCGGCTGCAGGTTGCACACCGAGGCGGTGAACGCCGGAAACGGATGCAATGGGTCACCGAACCGGTCGAGGCTTAGCGGTTGAACGTGATATTCGAGATTCGGCGTCTCGCGCGACGGATCGCTCTTGGCGAAGCCGCCAAGTTGACTCGGCGCCATCGTCAAGGGGCCGCGCCGGAACAGCAAGTACTCGACTCCCATGCCGACGCGACCGAGCAGGCTGTTGGCGCGTTCGTTCATCGTCCGCGTATTTTTCACCTTATAGACAGTCCGAATCTGCAAGTGATCCTGCAGATTTTCGCCGACACAGGCAAGTTCGCGACGCAATTCGATGCCGTGCGCGCGCAGCAACGCGCCCGGCCCGACGCCGGAGAGCTGCAACAATTGCGGCGAGCCGATGGCGCCGGCGGCGAGAATGACCTCGCCGCGCGCTTCGGCGCAGGCCGGCCCGTCACCGCGCCAGAATTCGATGCCGACCGCGCGGCGGCCGTCGAAGCGTACGGCCTTGGCCTGCGCGCGGGTAACGACGGTGAGGTTCGGCCGACGCAGCGCCGGTCGCAGGAACGCCTTGGCCGTGCTCCAGCGAACGCCGCGCTTCTGATTCACCTGGAAATAGCCGCAGCCTTCATTGTTGCCGCGATTGAAGTCGGCGGTCTTCGGGATACCGGTTTCGGCCGCTGCCGCGCGAAACGCGTCGAGGATCTCCCAAGACAGGCGCGGCTCCTCGACGCGCCACTCGCCGCCGGCGCCATGCGCCTCGTCGGCGCCGTGGGCATAGTCCTCCGAGCGCTTGAAATACGGCAGGACATCGTCCCACGACCACCCGACATTGCCGAACTGGCGCCAGAGATCGTAATCGCGCGCCTGGCCGCGCATATAAATCATGCCGTTGATCGACGAGCAGCCGCCGAGGACGCGGCCGCGCGGGTAGTTGAGCGCGCGGCCGTTGAGCCCGGCCTCGCTCGTGGTCTTGAAGCACCAGTCCGTGCGCGGATTGTTTTGCGTGTAGAGATAGCCGATCGGGATGTGGATCCAGATGTAGTTGTCGCGGCCGCCCGCCTCGAGCAGCAGCACGCGCATCGTCGGATCGGCGCTGAGGCGGTTGGCGAGGACGCAGCCGGCCGAGCCCGCCCCGACCACGACGTAGTCGAACGTCCCTATATTCTTCACAGACTCTCCCGCCATGTTCCACTCCGCCGGCAACGTCATCCCGGCCCTCGCGGCGCGCCTGATGAAAAGGCCAAAACCGCCCCGCGAAGTCAACCGGCGGCGGCGGCGCACCGCCGACAAAGGATAGTCTGGCAGTCCGCTGTCCGCCTATGCCAATTTGCGTACGGCCCAAACTGCTGCCTGACGGGCAGCGCCGATCGGCCACGGCTAAATCGATGCGGACTGTCGCGTGCGGCATGAAGGCCGGCAATCGTAAAGTTGGTGCGCGGCTGCGCATCGTCCTCCAGCCAAACATTGCGATCGGGCCCGGGAAGGCCGATCTTCTCGATGGAATTCGTCGCACCGGCTCGATCGCCGCGGCCGGCCGCGACATGGGCATGAGCTACAAGCGCGCCTGGCTGCTGGTCGAGACGATGAACACATGCTTCCGTGCGGCGCTGGTCGAGGCGGCGAAGGGCGGCGCGCATGGCGGCGGCGCGCGGCTGACGCCGCTGGGCGAGGACGTTCTGCATCGCTATCGCCGCATGGAGGCGAAGGCGGCGAAAGCGATTGCCGCGGACATGCGCGCACTGTGCAGTGCATTGGTGGCCCCGGCGCGAAAGAAGAGTTGACCGGCCTTGCGGCAATCCGTGGGTCTTCGTTATAGTCATTTGGCTATAACGAAGACGAGGTCCCATGAGCGCGATACGCAGCCATAGACATCCTCTGGCGCGGCGGACCCTCGCGGCGATCGCCTGGCTCCTTGCGGCCACTGGCACGCCGATCGCGACATGCGCCCGCGCGGCCGATGATGTCCCCAACATCGCCGCGGCCGCCGACCTCAAATTCGCGCTCGAGCAGGTGATCGCAAGGTTCCGGCAGGACACCTCCAGCGACGTCCGCCTGGCGTTCGGCTCCTCGGGCAATTTCGTGCAGCAGATCGCCCAGGGCGCGCCCTTTCAGATGTTCCTCTCGGCCGATGAGTCCTTCGTGTTTTCGCTCTCCGACCAGGGCCGCACCGTCGATCGCGGGACGCTTTACGCCGTCGGCCGCATCGTTCTCTTCGCGGCCCGCGGCTCGTCATTGCAGGTCGATCCCGATCTCAACGGCCTGCGCGCGGCGCTCGCCGCCGGCGCGATCCGACATTTCGCCATCGCCAATCCGGAGCACGCCCCCTACGGCCGCGCCGCCGAGCAAGCGCTGCGGCGCCTGAATTTGTGGGAGACGATCCGCCCCCGCCTTGTGCTTGGCGAAAATGTCTCGCAAGCGGCGCAGTTCGCTGCCACCGGTTCGGCCGAGGGCGGCATCATCGCCTATTCCCTGGCGCTGGCGCCGGAACTGGTCAAGCTTGGCCGCTTCGCCTTGATCCCCGGGGATTGGCACGCGCCGCTGCGGCAACGCATGGTCTTGATTCGCGGCGCTGGCGAGACGGCGCGGGCTTTCTATCGCTATGTTCAATCGCCGGCGGCGCGCGATATCTTGCGCCGCAATGGCTTCGTGCACCCGGACGAAAGTTGAAATCGTATGGACTGGACCGCGCTCGTTCTCTCGCTAGAGCTCGGTGCCGGCACCATCCTCGTGCTCTTGCCGATCGGCATCCTCTGCGGCCGCGCCCTGGCCTGGAACCGATTTCACGGCAAGGGATTCCTCGAAGCGCTGCTGGCCCTGCCGTTGGTACTGCCGCCGACCGTGCTGGGCTACTACCTGCTGATTGCCTTCGGCGGCGCCGCACCGATCGGCCGCGCATTTCACGATCTATTCGGCGGCACGCTCGTCTTCAGCTTTGCGGGTCTGCTGATCGCGTCGATCATCGCCAACCTGCCCTTCGCCATCCAGCCGATGCAGCGCGGCTTCGAGGCGATCGCGCCCGAGGTACGCGAGGCCGCCGCCTGTTCCGGCATGTCGCCGCTTCGCGTCCTCTGGCGCGTCGAGCTGCCGCTGGCCTGGCCCGGCATCGTTTCCGGCCTGGTCCTCAGCTTCGCGCACACGCTCGGCGAATTCGGCGTCGTGTTGATGGTGGGCGGCAGCATTCCCGGCGAAACCAGAACCATCGCCATCGCGATCTACGATCGGGTTCAGGCCTTCGACAACTACGCGGCGGGCACGATGTCTGCCTTCCTGCTGGCGCTCTGCCTCATCGCCTTAGGCATCACCTACATGTTGTCGGGCCGCATCGGTCGACGCCATGGCTGAAGCCGAAGGTTTGACGGTTCGGCTGCGACAGTCGACGCCCATCGCTCTCGACGCCGAACTGGCCTGCGCGCCCGGGGAGGTCTTGGCGCTGGTCGGACCTTCGGGCAGCGGCAAGTCGACGATCCTGCGGTGCATTGCCGGCCTACACCGTGCCCGCGAGGGCCGGATCGCATGCGGCGGTGCCCTCTGGTCCGACAGCCGCGCCGCGGTTCACTTGCCACCGCATCGGCGCGCGGTCGGTTTCGTGTTTCAGAGCTATGCCCTGTTCCCGCACATGACGGCGCTCGGCAACGTCCTCGCCGCGCTGGGCCACGTGCCGGGACCGGAGCGCGAGGCGCGCGCGCGCAATCTGCTCGCTCTCGTCCATTTGAGCGGACTCGAGCAACGACGTCCGGCAACGCTCTCGGGCGGCCAACAGCAGCGCGTCGCGATGGCGCGGGCGCTGGCGCGCGATCCCAAGGTGCTGTTGCTCGACGAGCCGTTCTCGGCCGTCGACAAGGTGACGCGCCGCAAACTCTATCGCGAGCTGGCGGAGTTGCGACAGCAGCTTCACACGCCGATGGTGCTGGTCACGCACGACCTCGACGAGGCGGCACTGCTTGCCGACCGCATGTGCATTCTGCATCACGGCCGGACGCTGCAGACCGCGGCGCCATTCGACCTGATGGCACATCCGGCCAGCGTCGCTGTCGCGCGGCTGATTGACCTCAAGAACGTCTTCAACGGCGCGATTGACGAGCACCGTCCCGAGTCCAACCTCACTCTGTTGCGTTGGGGCGGCCGCCTGCTTGAAATGCCGCTGCAACCCGGTTTTGCGCCGGGCCAGCTGGTGAGCTGGTGTATTCCGACGACGCATATCATCCTGCATCGTCGGGATCGGCCATCGCGCGGCGAGCGGGAGAATCCGGTTCCCGGAGAGGTGAGCGAGTTCGTCACGCTTGGCGACAATGCCAGCGTGGCAATACGCGTCGACGGCCACGTCGATGACGTGCTGTTGATGTCCGTGCCGGTCCACGTCGCGCGGCGCAACGCCGTCGCCATGGGCGCCAAGGTCACCGTCTCGCTTCTGAGCGAGGGTATTCATCTGATGCCCGCCGCCGCAAGCGAACAAGACACGGCATAAATGTAACGCGCCTGCACGCAGGGCAAAGCCACGCGACTCAGACGACGACGCCGGCCTCCTTAGGTCACGATTTTGGCCTTTCCCATCGACCGGCAGTCCTGTGCTAGAAGTGCCGCACCGAATCATGCCGTGGACGAATACAAATTTCGCCCGGGTGGTTTTCGCCACCATCTTGTGTTGCTTCGGCGCGCGCGTTTCCCTAGCCGCCGATGCGACCCAGGCCGGCCA
>JACQDQ010000317.1 GCA_016201015.1 Pseudomonadota bacterium
CGATGTTCTCGCCGATCAGCCGCCGCAGCAGATGCGTCAGCTCCGACAGCGAGTCGGTGACGTCGAGCACCTTGGGCTGCAGCGTTTGCTGGCGCGAGAAGGCCAAAAGCTGGCGGACCAGGCTCGCCGCGCGGTTGGCATTCTGCTTGATCTGCATGATGTCGGGGAACGACTGGTCGCCCGGCCGGTGGCGCAGCAGCAGCAGGTCGCAGAAGCCGATCATCGCCGTCAGCAGGTTGTTGAAGTCGTGGGCGATGCCGCCGGCGAGCTGGCCGATCGCCTGCATCTTCTGCGACTGCGCGAACTGCGATTCGAGGCGGCGCTGCTCGGTCGTATCGAGCATGTGCAGCACCAGACCGCCGCCCATGCCCGGATCGACCCGGCTGGCGTAGAGCGAGGCCGTCGTCTCGCGGCCGTCGCGCTGGAACCGCACCTCGAGCACCGCCGGCGGCAAATTCTCGCGCATCATGCGCGCCAGCAGCGCCGCCGTCTCGGAGCGCTCTTCCGGCCGCAGCAGCTCGACGAAGCTGTCGCCCTCGCCTGCCGCGCGCGCCAGCTTGGTCATGCGCTGGAAGGCTTGGTTCGCCTCGATCACGTGAAAGCGGTCGTCGATCAGCGCGATGCCGACCGGCGCCTCCTCGAAGAAGCGGCGGAAGCTGCGCTCGGAGCGCAGCAAGGCGGCGGCCAGCTCGCGCTCCGGCGTCAGGTCGCGCACGACGGCGCGGGCGCGCACGGTCCCGCCCTCGCGCAGCACGACCTGGCTGACGAAGGCGTCGAAGACGCGGCCGGTGCGGCTCTTCATCCGCACCTCGCCGACATAGTCGCCGGTCTGCCCGCCGAACGGGTCGTAGGGCAAGGCGTCCTTGGGCGGCTCGCCGGCGATGATCTGGTGCAGCCGCAGCTTGCCCGCGGTGAGCTCGGCCGCGGTCACGCCCAGCCACATGGCCAGGGTCTGATTGACCGACAGGAACCGCCCCTCGCCGTCGACGCTATAGAGGCCGATCGGCGCGTGTTCCAGGAATTCGAGCGAATCGCCGGTACCGGTCCGGCTGTCCTCGGCGAATTGGCGCGCGGTGGTCACATCCTCGATCTGCCAGGTGGAACAGCCCGCCATGTCGGCGATCGGACCGACCGAGACGGCCAGCGTCTCCGCCGTGCCGTCGGACCGGCGCGACGTGAACAGTTCGCGCGCCGTCGCTCCGCTTGCCGCGGCCCGGCGCAACGCCGCGAAGCGCTCGCGCGCGGCGGCGTCGGTCGCCAGCGTGCGTTCGAGGCCCGTGATGAAATTTTCGTCGCCGATGGCGAAGCGATGGCGAAATTGGGCGCTGGCCCACATCGCCTGGCCGCGGCGATCGGCGATCGCCGCGGTGGCGACCGCGGCAAGATGCGTGATGAGGCGGGCGTCGCGCCGCGCCGCGCCGCCCACGCGCCATGCGATCAGCAGGCCGCCGGCCAGCCCCAGCAGGCAGGCCGCCGCGGCGACGGCGGCGGCGCGCAAATTGCCGCCGGACTCGTCCGCGGCAACGGCGAGGCTGGTCGGCAACATTGTCAGCATGAACGCTGCGGTCGCACCGGCGGCCACACGCCAAGCCGACGCTCGACGGCCTACCGACTCGGTCATGCGGGCAGTCTAGTCCCGGTTCGGCCGCCGTTCAAACCCGCGCGCGCGGCGCAGCTTCATGACGTAGCCGATGACCTCCGCCACCGCCTTGTAGTGTTCCGTCGGAATCTCCTCGTCGAGATCGACGCTGGCGAACAGCGCCCGCGCCAGCGGCGGATTCTCGACGATCGGCACCTGGTGCTCCTCGGCCACCTCGCGGATGCGCTGGGCGACGCGGTCGGCGCCTTTGGCCACCACCTTCGGCGCCCCCATCTTCGTCTGCTCGTATTTGAGGGCGACCGCGAAATGGGTCGGGTTGGTGATGACGACGTCGGCCTTCGGCACTTCCTGCATCATGCGGCGCCGGGCGCGCTCGAGGCGGATCTGCCGCAGCCGGCTCTTGATCAGCGGGTCGCCCTCGGACTGGCGGAACTCGTCGCGCACTTCCTGGCGGGTCATGCGCAGGCTGCGGCGGAAGGAGAGCTTCTGATAGATGAAGTCGAGCGCGGCGACCACCGCGAGCACGGCAAGCACGCCGGCCATCAGCCGCACCGACAGGCGGCTGATGACGTCGGCGAGCTGCACCACGTCGTAGGCGATGAAGCGATCGAGCCGGTCGAACTCCGGCTCGAGCAGTTTCCAGGCGACGATGCCGACCACGCAGAGCTTGGCGAGCCCCTTGGCGAATTCCGCCGCCGCTTGCATCGAGAACAGGCGATGCATTCCCGCCGTCGGCGAGATCTTGCTGAACTTGGGCTTGAGCTGGCCGGCCGACAGCAGCGGGCCGGTCTGCATGAGGCCGGCGCCGATGCCGGCCAGCGCCAGCAGACCGATCACCGGCCATAGCGCCTCGCCGAGGCCGAGCAGCAGCCCGGCGAAGTTCGATTGCAGCGCGCCGGCATCGAGCGCCATGCGGTGCGGCGCCTCGAGATAGGCGACGATCACGCGGGCTATGTCGCGGATGGCCGCCGGCAGCAGGCCGACGACGGCGAGCGTCGCGGCGAGCAGCGCGAACCAATGGTTGAGCTCGCGCGAGACCGCCACCTCGCCGCGCTTGCGCGCCTCATCGAGCCGTCTTGGCGTCGGGTCTTCGGTCTTCTGCGCGTCGTCGAAATCCTCGGCCATGGCTCAGCGCCGGACGATGAAAAGCCCGAGCACGGACTCGAAGCCGTCGAGGAACACGGTCATGACCGCCGCGGTGGTGAGCGCCAAGCCCAGCAGGCCGAAGGCGATCTGCAGCGGCGTCGCCACGAAGAAGACCTGCACCTGCGGCATCAACCGCTGCAGGAAGCCGAGCGCGACGAAGCCGACCAGGCCCATGACGATGAACGGCGCCGAAATCTTCACCGCAAGCAGGAAGCTTTCGGCGACGACGCGGGTCGTCGCCTCGGCGAAATCACCGATCGGCAGCGCCGCCCCCGGGCGGAACACCTGGTAGGAATCGACCAGCGCGCGCAGCATCAGATGATGCGTGTCGGTGACGAAGATCAGCAGCATGGCGATCGTCGCCAGCCAGGCGCCGGCGAAGGGCGCCCGGCTGGGCCGCGGCCGGATCGAAGGAGAACGCGCTGGACAGGCCCGACTGCATCGCGATCAGCGCGCCGCCGGTATGCAGCGCCGCCAGCATGATGCGCGTCATCATGCCGAGAAACAGGCCGATGGTGATCTCGGACCCGAGCAGCGTGAATAGCTGGATCGGACTGGCGGGCAATGTCGGCAACTCGGCGCCGACCGCGACGCTGACGACCAGGCTGGTGGCGCCGGCGAACAGCAGGCGGAAGCGCATGGCGACATAGATTTCGCCGAAGCCCGGCAGCAGGGAGAAGGCGCTGCCCAGGCGCGCGAAGACGAGAAACAGGCCGAAGACCTGGGCCGAGAGGAGCTGCTCAAGCACGTGCGTCGGCCGCGGGCCCGCTCATCCGATGCCGGCGATGCGGCCGGCGAGCTGCTGCGCGAAGGTGACGATCGTCGCGATCATGAACGGCAGCGACAGCAGGAAAACGGCGCAGACGATGATGATCTTCGGGATGAACACCAGCGTCATCTCCTGAATCTGCGTCAGCGCCTGGATCAGTGAGATGATCAGGCCGACGATCAGGCCGGCGATCATGGTCGGCGCCGCGATCTTCAGCATCACCAGGATGCCGTCGCGCGAGATATCGATGATGTCGAGGGCGGTCATCGCGCTGGCGTGCCTCAGATCGGCATGCGGATGATGTCGAGATAGGCCTGCACGACGCGGTCGCGCACCGCAACCGCGGTCTGCAGCGTCACTTCGGCGTTGGCCACGGCGGTGACGACCTGCGTGATGTCGGCCTTGCCGGTGACGGCATTCATCGTCGCCGCCTCGCCCTGCTTGAGGCTGGTGACCGTCGCTTGCGCCGCGTCGCGGACGAGGCCGGCGAAGTCGCCGCCGGAACTCTTGGGCGCCGCGAGGCCGGGCTCGACCGCCTTGCGGGCGGCGCTGACATACGCGGCAGCGGCTTTGGCGAAATTCACTTCCATGATGCAATGCCTTTAAGATGGCGGGTGCGGGCGATCAGCCGCGCAGGATGTCGATGGTCCGCGAGAGCATCGATTTCGACACCTCGATCACGCTGAGATTGGCGTCGTAGCTGCGCTGCGCCTGGCGCATGTCCATCAGCTCGATCATCGGATTGACGTTCGGCGTCAAGACGTAGCCGTCGGCGTCCGCCGCCGGATGCTGCGGATCGAGGCGCTTTTGGAATGCGGTCTTGTCGTAGCCGATGCCCGCCACTTTGACGACCGGGGTGCCAAGCGAGCGGTCGAGCTCGCTGCGGAAGGTGACCAGCTTGCGGCGATAGGGTTGGCCATCCGGGGTCTTGGCCAGCGAATCGGCATTCGCCAGATTTTCGGCGACCGTGCGCAGCCGCGTGCTCTGGGCCTGCAGCCCAGACGCGGCGATCTTCATCGATTTCGTCAGGTCCATGCGCCACCTTCAACTGCTAGCCGGAGCCGCCGCGGCCGATCACCGTGCGGAACAGCCCGAGCTGCTTGCGGTAGAGATTGCTGATGAGCTGGTAGTCCATCGCCGTCTCGGACATCTTCATGATCTCGGTCTCGAGCGACACGCCGTTGCCGGCGACGGTCGTTTCCGTCGACTTGCCGCGCTCGAGAGCCGCCGTCGACGCGGCCTTGCCGGCCGCGACGAGATGCTGCGGATTGGTGGCCACCGGCTGCACGCGCCCGCTCTTTTCGTTGAGCAGGTTCTCGAATTTCTGCGGCTTGAGATCGCGCGCTGCGAAATTCGGCGTGTCGGCGTTGGCGATATTCTCGGACAGCACTTTTTGCCGCTCGCCGAGCCAGTTCATGCGCTGGGCGATCTTGGCAAACAGCGGCAGCTTGGTCAGATCCATCGGTCCCCGGGGCGCAATGTTGATCCGCGCGGCTCTTCGATGACCGCTTCGGCGCCCACTTTCGGACATTCGTCTTAACAATATGTAAAAAGCCGGCGATCGCGCCGATCCGCGACGAAGTCTTAAGCGGTCTTTAAGCATATTTAGCCATGTTGTCGGGGCGTCGGCAGGCCACTCCGGCTTCGTTGCCGATGCAGAGGAATTAGCAGCCCCGTGACCGCCGCCCCGCCCACGCCCCGCCCGACCGGCCGCAAGACGGCCGCCGATGCGCCCCTCGCCGTCGCGCTGCGCTATGCGCTCAACGTCGATGAGGCCCCCAAGGTCGTGGCCAAGGGCCAAGGCCCGATGGCCGAGCGTATCGTCGCGCTGGCCCGGGAGCACGGGGTGAGCGTGCGGGAAGACGCCGATCTCGTCCGCCTGCTGTCGAGCATCGAACTCGACAGCCCAATTCCGGTCGAGGCGTTCGCCGCCGTTGCCGAAATCCTGTCCTACATCTATCGCGCCAAGGGCCAGCCAAGGACCGCCAAACCATGATCTCCAACGATTTCCTCGCCGGAATCAACTCCCTCCTCGCCAACGTCACGACCGCCCAGAAGTCGCTGGCGGCGGGCGAGGCCGTCGACCTCGCCGGCTTCGACACGCAGGTTGCCGCGCTGTGCGACAGGGCGGCGGATCTGTCCGCCGAGCAGCGCATCGTGCTGGTGCCGCTGCTCGAGCAGCTCGTGCAGGTGTGCGACGAGCTCGCGTGCAACCTCAAGCAGGCAGCGCAGGCGGCATCGAGCTAGACATGACCGATCTCGACCTGTTGCTGCGCTTCGGCGTCGCGCTTGCGGTCGTCCTCGCCTTGATCGCCGGAATTACCTGGGTCGGCCGCACCTATCTCGGCCAGGGCCGGATCGGTGCAATCGGCGGCCGGCGGCGGCGCATCTCGGTCGTCGAAGCCGCGCCGATCGACGCCAAGTCGCGCCTGGTCCTTGTCCGTCGCGACGAGGCCGAGCATCTGCTGGTGCTGGGGCCGTCCGGCGCCACTGTGGTGGAAACCGGCATCCGCAATCCTGCCAACTTCGCCGCTGCCCTCGATCAGGCCGCCGCGCCGACCGACAAGGTCCTGTCATGAGTCGCCGCTTGCTCTACGCGTCGGCAATCGCCGGGGCGATGCTGACCGCCGCCATGCCGGCCCATGCGCAGAGCATTTCCCTCGATTTCGGCGACGGCGCAACGTCCACCGGACGGCTGGTTCAGCTTCTCGTCCTCCTCACCATATTGAGCCTGGCGCCGTCGATCCTGGTCATGGTGACGTCGTTCACGCGGATCGTCATCGTGCTCTCGTTCCTGCGCAGCGCCATCGGCGGCCAGCAGACCCCGCCCAATGCGGTGCTGATCAGCCTGGCGCTGTTCCTCACCGGCTTCATCATGGCGCCGACCTTCGAGACCGCATGGCAGGACGGCATCTCGCCGCTGATCGAAAACCGCATCGCCGAGACCGAGGCGTTCAATCGCACGATGCGGCCGCTGCACGAATTCATGATCAGCCACGTGCGCGAGCAGGATCTGCAGCTGTTCATGGATATCGGCAAGATGCAGGCCGCGGCAACGCCCGCCGAAACACCGCTGCGCGCGCTGGTGCCCGCCTTCATGATCAGCGAGCTGCGCCGCGCCTTCGAGATCGGCTTCCTCTTGTTCGTGCCGTTCCTCATCATCGACATGGTGGTGGCCTCGATCCTCATGTCGATGGGCATGATGATGCTGCCGCCGGCGATGATCTCGCTGCCGTTCAAGCTGATCTTCTTCGTCCTGGTCGACGGCTGGTATCTCGTCGCCGGCTCGCTGGTCCAGAGCTTCAGCAGCGGCTGACACGCTTGACGCCGGCCTGCCCGGGGGCATAGAAGATCACGCCATGCCAACACCGCGTGCAGTTCTTTCCGCAACGACGACCACGAGGATCCGCGCCCGCGGGTCGCCGGGGATCGACGCACGCTGACGTCACGCGTCGTTTGATCGACCAGGCCCCGCCGGAAACGGACGGGGCCTTGGTGTTTCTGGGCTCCGTCCGATCGGCGGCCGACCGAACGGAGGACCTCATGGACGACTTCGATCACCGAACCATCGGCAACCGCCTCGACCTCTTCCACCAGCAGGAGGAGGGGCCGGGCATGGTGTTCTGGCACCCGCGCGGCTGCGCGCTCTATCGCACGATCGAGGACTATGTCCGCCGGCGCATGCGCCAGGCCGGATTTCGCGAGGTGCGGACGCCGCAGTTGCTGGCCCGCTCGCTGTGGGAGGCAAGCGGCCACTGGGACAAGTTCGGCGACAGCATGTTCAGCTTCGGCGACGGCGAGCGCGAATTTGCGCTGAAGCCGATGAGCTGCCCGTGTCACATCCAGATCTTCAACAAGCGCACCCGCTCCTATCGCGATCTGCCGATGCGGCTCGCCGAATTCGGAGCCTGCCACCGCAACGAGCCGTCGGGGGCACTCCAGGGGCTGATGCGCACGCGCGCCTTCGTCCAGGACGATGCGCATATCTTCTGCACCGAAGCGCAGGTCGCAGCGGAGGTCACGCGCTTCTGCGCGCTGCTCCGGCCGATCTACGCCGATTTCGGCTTTCCGGACTTCATCGTCGGACTGTCGACGCGCCCCGCCACGCCAGCGGCCGGGAATGGCAATGCGGCACCGTGCAGCTCGACTTCGTGCTGCCGGAGCGCCTCGACGCGGCCTATGTCGACGAGGCGAACCGCCGCGTGCGTCCGGTCATGGTCCACCACGCCGTGCTCGGCAGCATCGAGCGCTTTACTGCCATGCTGCTCGAGCACTATCGCGGCAATCTACCCCTGTGGCTCGCGCCCGATCAGGTCGTCGTGGCGAGCATCGGCCCGGCGCAAGCCGCCTATGCGCGGCGCGTCGCCGACGAGCTTGAGCGCGGCGATCTTCGGGTCAAGGTCGACGATCGGCCGGAGCGGCTATCGCGCAAGATCGTCGATGCGCGAGAAGGCGGAATTCCGGTCCTGATGGCGGTGGGCACGCGCGAGGAGCGCGAAGGGACGGTTTCGGTCCGATTCCGCCATGGCAAGCTGCGCAGTTGCGGTGTGGCCGAGGCCGTCGACCTGCTGCGCACCGAAGCATACCCGCCCGGTCGGGACGCGGCGGCCGGCACTCGCCGCGGCATCGCGGGGTCGTGATCCGGCTGAGCGGTCGCGGTATCACTGGGCGCGTGCTACGCTGACAGACAACGGTGACAACGTTTGATTGGCTCCATGTTACGGACGCTTGTTGTGGTTGGCCTATGCGCGCTCGCGGCCTGCGCCGGCGAGCCGCCGAAGACCACCGGCGACGCCGAGTCGGTCGGCGCTGCGGCACCGACCATCTTTGCGCTGGATGCGCTGACCGCCGTCCGCGAAGGCCGCACATTTCTTATCGATGTGCGCGAGGACCACGAGCTGAAGAGCGGCATCCCCGACGCGCCGCACATCAAGATCACCTATTTCATCGATGGCGCCGGCGACCGCGTCTTCACGCAGCAGGTGCTCCGCTCCGTCGACGGCAAGCGCGGCGCCAGCATCACGCTGCTCTGCGAGATCGGCGTGCGCTCCGAGCGTGCCCGCGAGGTCCTGCGCCTCAACGGTTTTTCCGACGTGAAGTCGATCGTCAACGGATTCCAGGGCTGGCTCGACTTCGATCTGCCTTACAAGGCTGGCCCCTAGAGCTCGGCCGGCGCGGCCCGCGCCTAGCTCTTCGGCGTGCCGCCGCCGACCAGGCGCTCGCGATAACCCGCCAGGAACGACCGGAACGGCGCCACCGTGGCGATGCGGCTGGCGATGGCGCTGAAATCGTTGAGCGGACCGGCCCGCTCGCTGGTCAGCACGGCGAAGACGTCCTTGTGCTGGCCGCGACCCATCGACGGACCGAAGCGCTCGCGAAGCGACTTGAGACCCGGCTCGTCATGCGCGAGGGCAAGCGCCACGGCGAGGTGGATCACTTGCCGCGCCTGGTCGTCCGGTATCGGCTGCTTGTCGGCCGGCGGCGCGCCGGCCAGCCGGGTGAGCGCCTCGGCGGCACCCGGCCAGTTCTGCGACTTCCAGTGGATGTCGGCACGTAGCAAGTCGGCCTCGGTCGCCGTATCGCCGGCCAGGCGTTCGAGCGCCGCCGCGCCGCGGCCGAGATCGGCGAGAGCGCGTGCCTCGAGCCGACGCCGGTCGCGCACCAGATCGGCCGGCAGATCGGGTGCCTCGCTCAGCTTGAGCGCCTCGAGCGCCGCATTGCCGTTGCGATCGAGCAGGCGCACAAAGGCAAGCCGCGCGCCTGCCTGTGCCTTCGTCACGCCGGCGAGGCGGAACTTGATCTGGTCTTCCAGCAGATCCGCCGCGCGGTCGAGCAGATCGACGGCGATCAGACGGTCGGCCAGCCGTCGCGCGATCTCATCGCCGCGCGGTCCCGGCGGCGACAGCTCGCGGAATTCCTCGTAGAGGCCGATCGCCTGCACCGGCGACAGCCGGTCCGCGGCGCCATCGACATAAAGCTTCTCAAACGCCGCCGACATCTCAGCGGCAACCGCTTTCGCGTCGCGAGAATCGGGGAACAGGGTCAGCGCCTGCCGCAGTGTGATGAGCCCGGTCCGGTACTCGCCGGTGGCGAGCTGGATGGCGCCCAGTCGGCGCAGCACGGCAAATTCCAGCTCGTCGCCGCGCCACGCGAACCGCAGCCGGTCAAGCGCATCGATGGCCTGCGCCGGTGTCATCTCGCCCGCTGCCAGCAGGGTATCGATGCGTGCCAGCGCGGCGTTGATCCGCACCGGCGAGTTGGGGCCGCTCTCGATCTCTTCCCAGATTGCCGTGGCGGCCGGACGATCGCCCTGCGCCGCGGCAAGCCGCCCGCGCAGATAGGCGATCGCGGCCTGGTCGCCTTGTGTCATCGCGCGCGCGGCCATCGCCTCGAGCTTGGCCTGCGCGCCCTCGAAATCGTCGACCGCGATGCGCGCTTCGGCAAGTGCAAGACCGAGACGCACGGCGAAGGGCGGCGGATAAGAACTGGAGATATCGGCGCCGCGCGAAAAGAATTGCATCGCCGTCTTCGCATTGCCCTGCGCCACGGCCAGCGCGCCGCGCCAGTATGCCGCCTCCGGCTGATTGTCGAGGCTGCTGTGGCCGAGCTGCCGTGCCGCTTCGTCGAGATCGCCGACGAGCAAGGCGCTGACGCCGCGGATGGCGCGCAGCGGCGCCGTCGACATCGCCTCCGGGTCCTCCTGCGCGATGACGCGGAGCACCGCCAGCGCCTCGGTAGCCTGTCCGTAAGCGAAGAGAAAACGCGCCAGCTCGACGCGAGGCTGAGTCCGCTCGCCCTCCGCGGCCGCCGCGACGGTGCCCAGCAACTGTTGGCGATCCTCGGTGAAATTCTCAGGACCGCCGTGGCGCCAGCCGGCCAGATCGAACAGGCGCGGCAGGCTCGGCTGCTTCAGCTTGGGCTTCTCTTGCGCCGCCTTCGGCGCTGCCTTGAGCGGCGACACGAACAGGCCGCGGGCGGCGGCGATTTCGACGGCGTTGCCGAGCGGTCGGACCACGAGCCCGTCCGTCGCGCCGCGCACGGCGAGGCCCTGTACGCTTGGCAGCACTTCGAATTGCGGGAACTGCCGTCCCTCCGCCACGCCGGCGCTCGAGGTGGCGCTGGTGACGATGGTCAGCGTATCGCCAACTTCGGGATCGCGCAGGCGGATGACCGACTGCGCGCCTTCGAGATCGACATAGACCCGCGCCGCGACCGGGTCGTCCTCGCCGCGGGTGGATATGGTGGCGACGACGGTCGGCGGGCGTGGCTTGCGCAGGAGCTCGATGACCCATGCCGTGCCGTCGCGCGTCGCGACGGCGTTGGCGCCGTCCGGCGGGTTCAGGCGCAGTGCCGCGCCCTCGGCCTCGATGATCTCGAAGTCGCCCATTGTCTCGTCACGGCGGCTGCGCAGCGTCGACAGATCGAGCACGGCGCGGCGGCCAAAGACGATCCACAGATAGCCGCCGCGCGAGAACACGGCGGCCGGCACGATCTCCGGCCATGAAAACCGCAAGGCACGACCATCTGCGCCGCGGACCGGCTCGACCTTGACGCCGATTTCACGCGGTGCGGCCGCAGGCACAGGAGCAGGTGGGGGCGCGGCCTGTGGAGTCGGCGCCGATGCTGCGGCTTGGCTTGGCGACGCTGGCGCCGCCGGTGCAGCGGCCGGTGCGATCGCCGCCAGGGCGGCTGCCGCCTTGGTGACTCTCGGCGTTTTAGGCGCCGGCGCCGGTGGCTTCTCGGGCTTGGGTGCCGCCGCCGACTTTGCCGGGGCCGGCGTGGCGGCGCGGGTGAAATCGAGGACGACCCGAGTGCCGGTCCGGAAATGGCGAAGCTCGATTCCTGGCGCCAACGTCACGCTGACGACCAGCCGTCCTTCGTCGCGGCGCACCGCATTCAGCTTGGCAACGTGGCTCAGTCCCGCGGCGAAAGCGGTTTCGTCGAAATTTGCTGTGCGATCGAACGACAGCGTGACGGCCGCCCCCCTTTGCTCCAGGCGGTATTCGATCGGCAGCGGCCAATCGAACACAGCGCGCTCGAAGTTCGGGTGGACGCCGAAGCGGATGGCCACGGCCGGCTCGGACTCGGGTCCCTTGGCGGCCGCACCGACCGCCGACAGGAGAAGAAGGACGAAACCGATGACGACGGCGCGGCTGCTCATGAGTCGCTCCGCATCGCCTCGGCGCGCGCCGGACGGATCACGACGTCGACGCGTCGCGCCAGCCGCAGGCGCTCCGCCTCCGGCAGCGTCGGCGAGATATCGGCGAAACGCGTATCGGCGAAGCCGAGGATCATCGGCTCGCGGCGATAGCCGGCCCGCCGGAACTCGGCCGCCACCGCCATGGCGCGGGCCAGCGATAGCTCCCAGTTCGACGCAAAAGGTCCGGCCCGGACCGGGTTCGGATCGGCGTGGCCGTGCACATCCACCTGGTTGCCGATGTTGCGCAGCACGCCGCCGAGCGCGAACAACGCCGCTTGGCCGCGGCGCTCAAGTTCAGCCCGGTTGCTTGTGAACAGCAGGTCGCTCGGCAACGACAGCACCAAGCGGTCGTCGAGCCGATGGATGGTCGCCTTCGACAGGACCGGATCGTCGGCCGTCTTCTGCCGCAGCACGGCGGCAAGATAGTCGAGATCGACGGCGTGGCGCACCGGGGCGACCGCGAGATTGCGCTCCGACCCGCGCACGGCGGCATCCTCGCGCGCGTCCGGGACGGCGACGATCGCCAGGTTGGCGGCGATCTGCCGCCATTTGCCATTGTCGAGGCTCGTCATGGAATAGAGCAGAACGAAGAAGCCCAGCAGCAGCGAAACCAGGTCGGTAAAGCTGAGCAGCCAGATCGGCGCGCCGGCTGACCGTGTCGGCGGCATGGTGATCGGCTCATCGTTCACAGCACGTTATCCACTTCGCGGAAGCGCACGCGCCCGTCTTCGGCGCCGCGCAGATAGAACATGAAGACGGCGACGTCGCCCGCGGCCGGTGCAAGCCCGGCGCCGACGCTGTCGCGCGGCGCGCCGAGCTCCAACAGCGTCCTCGCCATCGTCGCAGCTCGCTGCAGGCTGAGCGCACGCTCGGCCTCCTCGCCGCGACCGACGAAGAATTCCAGATCGTGGCGGAGGCCGCTCGGGCGACGCGCCAACTGGCGGGCGATCTCGGTCAGCAGCGGGACGGCCTCCGGCAGGACGACGACCTCGGCCGACGCGAACACGGACGACACGGGCACGGTCAGGCGAAGCTGCCGGCCACTGCGCGCCTGCTCGACCTTCGCAAGCTGGATCGATGTCGAGATCAGCCTCCCCATCTCCGGCAGAAAGCCCGATGCGGCGGCCTCGCCGTCGCCGAGGGACATCGCGGCGCGTCCATTGCCTGCGGCGGTCGCCTGCCCGAAGGCGCCGCCGAGCGCCCCCATCACTTCACGGGCGCGATGATCGCTGCGTGTCGAAACGCTGACGAGCAGAATGAAGAAGGCGAGCAGCAGCATGAACAGCCCGAGCAGGACCGGACTGGCCAGCGCGGGCCCGGGACGCGATGCGGCCGCCGCGAACTCGGATTGAGCCGACGCGTCGGACACTCCGGTGTCTCCTAGAGCTTGTCGAACAGCGCGTCGATATCGGCCTGGGAATTGGCGGTGGTCGGCAGCTGCGGCCCATTCAGCAGATCCGCATCGGACGGCGTCGCCGCGGGCACGGCCGATTCCTTGCCGCGCGCGCGCTCGCGGGCAACCTCGTCGCCGAACGCCGCGACCAGTGCCTCGACCTTGTTTTCGATCTGCTTCAGCGTCTTGACGATCTTGGTGATGCGCTGGCCGGTAATGTCCTGAAAATTGCACGCTTCGTAGATACGGGTCACGCGCTCTTGGATCGCGCGGCCGTTCTCCGCCGGCAGCGTCGCCGTGGCCGCCTCTATCTGCTCGGCCGCATCGAGGATCGCGCCCGTCGCCTCGGCGGTGTGGACGACGATGGCATCGAGCTCGTCGGTCGCCGAGGGCAGATGCTTGTGGCGGATTTCGTCCGGCCGCAGCGCCGCGATTTCGGAGCGCGCGGACTGAATGAATCGCGCCAGGCCCTCCAGCTCGTCGTAAAGGGAGAGATCGGTGGCATTGAGATCGCCGCGCAGGCTGGCGACCACCTGCCTGACGACCGTCTCGATTTCGGATTTTCCCGCCGCCGTAGCCGTCGCGGCCGGCGCCCTCGGCGCCGCGTGCGCGACAGCCGACGAGGCGGGCAACGACCGTTCTGCCCTGCGCGTCATGGTTTTTGTCCGTAGTTGTTTAGAAATCGCCGAGAACGGTGACGAGCTTCTGCTTCAGCGTCGCCGCGTTGAACGGCTTGACGATGTAATTGTTGACGCCGGCCGCCTTGGCGGCGACGACATTCTCGGTCTTGCTCTCCGCCGTGATCATGATGAACGGCACGCCCTTGAGCTTGATGTCGGACCGCACCTCCTTGAGCAGCTGCAGGCCGGTCATCGGCTCCATGTTCCAGTCGGAGATGACGAGACCGAAATTCCGATCGCGCAGCTTTTGCAAAGCCGCGCCGCCGTCGGTCGCTTCCTCGACGTTCTCGAAGCCGATTTGCTTCAGCAAATTGTGGACGATCCTGAGCATCGTCTTGTAGTCATCGACGATGAGGACGGGCATTTTGAGATCGACGGACATGTCTCTAATTCCTTGATTTCACGAGATTTAATTCGGACCCCAACACGCGTCGCGCAGCCAATCTGATGTAGCGGATTGCGCTTAAAGCCGAGTTAATTCGCCGCCGATTTTTGTCCCGGTTTCATCGCCGCAGCAGGGCTTGCCTCGGCCGCCGGCGCCGGCTGGCGGCGCCTTGCGAGCTCGGCCGCGACCTGCTTCGCCCGTACCGGGTTCATCTCGGCGAAGACCGGCGCAACGCGCGCCTCGCGCATGCGCTCGATGATTTCGACCAGGGTCGGCATGTCCATCTGCTCGAAGATGCGTGCCGCATCCTTCGGCTTCATCGTCTCGAAGATCTTGACCAGGCTCTTCTTGCGCGCGTCTTCCTGCTCGTCGTAGTGCCGCAACGACACCTCGAGACTAGCCTGAAGCTGGCGCAGTTCCTGGATCTTGGCGGCGATGCTCTGCTCGGCGGCCTTCAACAACGCCTCGCGCCGCTCGATGTCGGCGACGCGTCCATCGAGCGCGGCGCGGCGGCTGGACAGACCCTGCAGCACCTCGATTTCGGCAGGCGTGAAGGCGGTGGCGTCGTCCCCGGGCGCGGCAGCGGCAGCGGCGGTGGCGGTGGGGGCGGCTGGCGATGCGACCGCCTTGGCCGCGGCGGGCGGCGCGGCGACCGCCGGCGAAGCGCTGGGGGTGGCTGCCGGTGCGGCCGCGGCCGGCTTGGCGGTTTCGGCCCGTGCCTGGCCGGCGATCTGCCACATGTCGGCAACGCGCAAACCGAGGGCCAGAATGATGACGCCGATGGTCACCGGCAACAGGCGTAGCTGCGGCAGCATGCGCGTGCTCACCGTGCGGCCACGCGCGGCACGCCGCGCCCAGGCGCCTGTTCGTTGGCCGCCGGATCGGCCGCCGCGTCGCGGCGCTCGGCGCTATCGACGCGGCGCGGGCCCTGGCGTACGCCGTCGAGACGGGTGACGATGGGCTCGGCGCGGTCGATAAGATAGACCAGATCGTCGCGCAGCACCTCGCCGCGACTGGTTACGCGGTCGAGCAGCTGGCCGACATCGGCGCTCGACGCCTTGAGATGCGCGAGGCCCGCCTCCGCCCGCTCCGCGGCACGATCGAACTGCGCGACGATTTTTTCGAGCTCGCCCTTGTCCCTGCGCCATGCCGCAAGGCGCCGATTGAGAGTGACGGCGTAGCCGATGGTAAGCACCATCAAGACCGCCATCAAGGCGTCGAATGCCATGGGAAAGCTCATGCTCAGGTGTCTCGCTTCAAAAGCTTCTGATCGACGGATATGGCGAGATGATCGCCGCGCCGGCCCATGCGCCCGATGAACATTCCCATCTGGCCGCAGCGCAGCTCGATCGTCGAGTCCGGCGACGCGTTCAGCATCAGCCGCGTGCCGACCTTGAAATTCAGTACGTCTTCGAAGCTCATCTCGACCTGATCGAGTACGGCCTCGATGTCGACATCGGTGAGCCACAGCTCGCTCGCGAGATGGCCTTCCCAGATCGAGTCACGGCCGAACTTCTCGCCCATGAACATCTGCAGCAGCACCTCGCGCACGGGCTCGAGCGTCGCATAGGGCAGCACCAGCTCGAGCCGGCCACCGCGGTCCTCCATATCGATGCGCAGCTTGGCGACGATCGCGGCGTTGGCCGGGCGGGCGATCGTCGCGAAGCGCGGATTGGTCTCCAGCCGCTCGAAGCGGAAATCGACCTTGGTCAACTGATCGAACGCCGCGGCGAGATCGGTGAGGACGACCGACACCAGGCGCTCGACGAGATTGCGCTCGATCGTGGTGTAGGGGCGGCCTTCGATGCGCATCGCCGCGGTGCCGCGGCGGCCGCCGAGCAGCACATCGACGATCGAGTAGATAAGCGCGCTATCGACGGTGAGCAGCCCGTAATTGTCCCACTGCTCCGCCTTGAACACGCTGAGCATGGCCGGCAGCGGCACGGAATTGAGGTAGTCGCCGAAGCGTACCGACGTGATGGCGTCGAGCGATACCTCGACGTTGTCGGAGGTGAAATTGCGCAGCGATGTCGTCAGCATGCGCACGAGGCGGTCGTATACCACCTCGAGCATCGGCAGACGCTCGTAGGAGACGAGCGCGCTGTTGATGATCGCCTGGATGCCGGAGTTGTCGTCGCCGCCGCCGCCGCCGTCGAAGCCGAGCAGCGAGTCGATTTCGTCCTGATTGAGCGCGCGCGTCGACGCGCCTCCGGCGTCGGCGTCGCCATCGGCGGCGCCTTCGGCGGCCGGCGCCGGCTGGTCGCCTTTCTCCGCCTCGGCCGCCCACTCGGCGGCCAAGCGTTCCTCTTCGCTCATTCCGGCGGTGGCGCCGGTTTCGGGCGTATCAGCCATGATCTCGCTTCGTCTCGTTTAGATCCGCTACTGGACCAACATTTCCTTGAAGAGAACGTCGTTAACCCGCGCCGGATTGGCGGCGGTGTTAACGCGCGCGAGCAGTTCCTCGCGCAGTCTGTAGAGTCCGGCCGAGCCCCGCAGATCTTCCACGCGCAGCTCGCGCAGATAGGACTGGAAGTTGTCGACGATGCGCGGCATCACCGCCTCGATGCGCGGAATGTCGGCCGCGACGTCAAGCTCGAGGCTGACGCTGATCTTGAGGAAGCTCGCGCGCTTGCCGCCGGAATTGAGGTTCACCAGCAGCTCCGGCAGATTGTAGAAGACCGCCTGCTTCGGCGGCTGGGGCTTGCCGTCGGCGTGCTCTTCGCCGTGCCCGCCGAACAGGCTCTTGGTCAGGCCCATGAAGTGAGCCGCGGCGCCGCCGCCCAGCAAGAGCAGAACCGGCAGCGCGATGAACAGGATGAGGGTGCGTCCGGACAGGCGCCGCTTCTTTGGCGCTTCGCCTTCGGGTTGGCCTTCGCCGTCCTTCTCTTCCGCCTCGCCCTCTTTCGCGGCGGCCTTGTCGTCTTTCTTGTCCTTCTTGTCTTTAGCGTCTGCCATGCCTGACTCCAACCCGTTGAGCGTGGCCCGCCCGTCGCAGAGTGTCTGTCAGGATGATTAACAACCGGTTGAGATGGTTAACCCTCCCGGCAATTCCCTCCGGGCAAACTTTGCCGAAAATTGTCGATATCGCCGGCTCATGAACGGCGGGCGCGACCGAAACTCGCGCGTTTTCCGGTGCTTAGGCTTTGGCACGGCCTGTGCACTCCGTTCGCTGCCAAGCCGTGCGAGAGCAGCACGGCGGCACGCCCAGCACGGGCGCCTTCCCGTCGAGAGCAAGGACCAGAATCGGGCCAAGCGAGAAAAGCCATGGAGAACACCACCTATATCGCCCTGTCGCAGCAGATGGCGCTCCATCGCCAGATGGATGTCATCGCCAATAATCTGGCCAATGCCTCGACTGCCGGCTTCAAATCCGAGCGGACGATGTTCGGCGAGCTGCTGCCGCCGCAGACCGACGCCGCCGGCCTTCCGGGCGGCGCGGCGCGTCCGTCCTTCGTGCAACAGTTGGGCACGCTGCGCGATCTCCGCGACGGCGGTCTCATCAATACCGGCAACACGCTCGATCTGGCGATCCACGGCCCGGGCTATTTCGCAGTGGAGACGCCGGGCGGCGTCCGCTTCACGCGCGACGGCAACCTCCATCTCAACGCCCAGGGCCAGATCGTCAACGCCGAGGGCTTTCCGCTGCTTGATGAGAGCAATCGGCCGATCAGCATCCGCTCGGGCGAGACCCGCATCGAGATTTCCCGCTCCGGCCGGGTCGCCACGGAAAGCGGCGAAGCTGGGCGCATCCGCGTCGCGCAGTTCGAGAACGAGCAGGCGATGCGGTCGATCGGCGGCACCCTGTACGAGACCGACGCCAGCCCGGCGGCGCCCAACCCCAAGACCGAGATCCGCCAGGGCATGGTCGAAGGATCGAACGTGCAGCCGATCCTCGAGATCAGCAACATGATCGAGGTCATGCGGCGCTATCAGTCCGCCCAGCTCATGGCCGAGGGCGAGCACGACCGCATCCGCAAGGCCATCGACAAGCTGTCCCACGTTGGCTGACGACGCCGCTAGAGAAAGGAATCGACGAACATGAGATCGCTCAATATCGCGGCGACGGGCATGCTGGCTCAGCAGCTCAACGTCGAAGTGATTTCCAACAACATCGCCAACATGAATACGACGGCCTACAAGCGCCAGCGGGCCGAGTTCCAGGATCTGCTCTATCAAAGCCAGCGGCGCGCCGGCGCTACTTCGTCGGACACCGGCACCGTGGTCCCGGCGGGCGTCCAGGTCGGCCTCGGCGTCAAGGCGGCGGCCGTCTATCGGATCATGGAGCAAGGCAACCTCACCAGCACCAACAACACCCTCGACGTCGCCCTGCAGGGCAAGGGCTTCTTCCAGATCGAGCTGCCGAGCGGCGAGACCGGCTACACCCGCGCCGGGTCGTTCCAGCTCAGCGCCGAAGGCAAGATCGTCACCGCCGATGGCTTCACCGTGAAGGGCGCCGGCACCATTCCCAAGGACGCCGTCGACGTCACGATCAACGCCAATGGCGAAGTCCTGGTGAAACAGTCCGGGCAATCGACGATCAACCGCGTCGGCCAGTTCGAGCTTGCCCTGTTCGCCAACGAGGCCGGCATGCAAGCGCTCGGCGACAACAACTTTCTGCAGAACGCGGCCTCCGGCGAGGCGGTGACCGGCGTCGCCGGCAAGACCGGCTTCGGCACCGTGCTGCAGGGCTTTCTCGAGACCTCCAACGTCAACACGGTGGCCGAGATCACCAACATGATCTCCGCCCAGCGCGCCTACGAAATGAACTCCAAGGTCATCCAGGCCTCGGATGAGATGCTCAACACCATGACGCGGCTGCGCTAGGACACGGTCAATGAAAGCCTTCACGATCGCCCTCCTCTTCCTGCTCGCGCCTGTCGCCTTCGGCATCGCCACGGCATCGGCGGCGATGCTCAAGAGCAACGTCGTGGTCGAGGGCGAGTATGTGCGCCTCGGCGACCTGTTCGAGGGCGCCGGAACCTACGCCCAGACCAACGTCGCCCAGGCGCCGGCGCCCGGCCGGCGGGCGGTCTTCGATGCCGGCTGGCTCGGCGAGCTCGCCCGCGCCTACCGCGTCGCCTGGCGGCCGCAGAGCCGCTTCGACCGCGTCGTCGTCGAGCGCAGCGGCCGCACGATCGGCGCCGCCGAAATCGCGGCGCGGCTGCACCAGGCGCTGACCGCCGACGGGATTCGCGGCGGCACGCAGGTCGAATTGTCCAATCGTGCGATGGAAATCAACATTGCGCTCGAGGCGCCGACGAATCTCGATGTGCGCAACCTGAGCTATGATTCCTCCAGCGGCCGCTTCACGGCGCTGGTCATCGCCGGCGGCGACCACCCCTCGGCCCAGCGCGTGATCGTCTCCGGCCGGACCTATCAGATGGTGTCCGTCCCCGTGCCCCGCCATGCCATCAACCCGGGCGAAGTCATCCGCCGCCAGGATCTCGAATGGGTCGAGGTGCGCGAAGAACAGACGCGGCGCGATGTCATCACCGACGCCAAGCGCCTGGTCGGCACCACGCCGCGCCAGCGCCTGCGCGTCGGCGAGCCGGTGCGCGAGAACGAGACGCGGCCGCCGATCGTGGTCGCGCGCAACAGCGCGGTGACCATCCGCCTGCAAAGCGGCAACATGACCCTGACGGCCCAAGGCCGCGCCGTCGATGACGGCGCCATGGGCGACGTCATCCGCGTCGTCAATGCCCAGAGCAAGCGGACGATCGATGCGGTCGTTGCCGGCAGCGACCTCGTCACGCTGGCGCTCGCGCCGCAATTGGCTGCCAACTGACCCTAACGGCGGACACGCAAGATGAACATGGCCTTCAAATCCTTCGCGCCGCGCCTGGCCGCGCTCGCCCTCCTCGCCGGCGGCCTCGCCGCCT
>JACQDQ010000318.1 GCA_016201015.1 Pseudomonadota bacterium
CGGTCACCTCGCACACGGGCGCCATGGCCGGGGCCGACGCCGTCTACGACGCGGCCTTCCGACGCGCCGGCATGCTGCGCGTCTTCACCCTCGACGAGCTGTTCGCCGCCGCCGAGACGCTGGGCAGCGGGCAGCGCATCGCGGGCGATCGGCTCACCATCCTCACCAATGGCGGCGGCATCGGCATCCTGGCGACCGACGAGCTGGCCGCCGAAGGCGGAAAGCTGGCGGATCTCTCGCCCGGAACCCTGGCCGCGCTCGAGGCGGCGCGGCCGCATCTGTTGCGCATCGTCGGACCGAACTGCCTGGGCATCATGGTGCCTTCGGTCGGCCTCAACGCCTCGTTCGCGCATATCGCGCCGCGCAAGGGCAATATCGCGGTCGTCGTGCAGTCGGGCGCCGTCATCACCGCCATGCTCGACTGGGCGGCGCCGCGCGCCATCGGCTTCTCGCATTTCGTCTCGGTCGGCGACATGTGCGACGTCGATTTCGGCGATCTCATCGACTATCTCGCCAATGACGGCCAGACCTCGGCGATCCTGCTCTATATCGAGGCGGTGACCAACGCGCGCAAATTCATCTCGGCGGCGCGGGCCGCCTCGCGGCTCAAGCCGGTGATCGCCAGCAAGGCCGGCCGCCACGCCGAATCGGCCCGCGCCGCCGCCTCGCATACCGGCGCGCTGGCCGGCGCCGACGCGGTCTACACGGCGGCGTTCCGCCGCGCCGGCATGCTGCGCGTCCACAGCCTCGACGAGCTGTTCGACGCGGTCGAGACGCTGTCGTCGCCGCTCAATTTCGAGGGCGAGCGGCTGGCCATCCTGTCGAATGGCGGCGGCGTCGGCGTGCTGGCGACCGACGCCCTCATCGATCTGCACGGGCGGCTCGCCGAGCTGACGGGCGAGACGACCGCCAAGCTCGACGCGGTCCTGCCCAAGACGTGGTCGCATGCCGACCCGGTCGACATCGTCGGCGACGCGCCGCCCGAGCGCTACGCCAAGGCGCTGGCGATCCTGCTCGAAGCGCCGGAGGTCGACGCGGTGCTGGTCCTCAACGTGCCGACGGCGATGGCGTCGAGCCGCGACGCGGCCGAGGCGGTGGCGATGGCGATCGGCAACCACCGCCGCCCGGTCTTCACGAGTTGGATGGGCGCCGCGGCGGCGGAGACGGCGCGCGAGCTGTTCGCGGCGCACCGCATCCCCACCTACGAGACGCCTGACAAGGCGGTGCGCGGCTTCATGCACGTGGTGCGCCACCGCCGCAATCAGGCGCTGCTGATGGAGACGGTGCCGTCGGTGCCCAAGGAATTCGCCTGCGCCGGGGAGGAGGCGCGCGCGGCGATCGGCGCGGCGCTGGCCGAGAGGCGCGAGCTGCTGACCGAGCCCGAGTCGAAGCGCGTGCTCGCCTGCTACGGCATTCCCGTGGCCCGCACGCTGGTCGCCGCCGACGAAGAGGCGGCGGCGCGCGCCGCGGCCGAGATCGGCGGCCAGGTGGCGCTCAAGATCCTGTCGCGCGACATCTCGCACAAATCCGATGTCGGCGGCGTCGCGCTCGATCTCGCCGGCGCCGAGGCGGTGCGCGAAGCGGCTGCGGCGATGCGCGCGCGCATCGCCAAGGCGCGGCCCGGGGCGCGGCTCGATGGCTTCGCCGTGCAGGAAATGGTGCGCCGCCCCGGCGCGCACGAGCTCATCCTCGGCATGAGCGAGGATCGGCAGTTCGGGCCGGTGATCCTGTTCGGCCATGGCGGCACGGCGGTCGAGGTGATCGACGACAAGGCGCTCGCCTTGCCGCCGCTCAACATGACGCTGGCGCGCGACCTCATGGCGCGCACCCGCGTCTACAACCTGCTGCGCGGCTATCGCGACCGCAGGCCGGCGGCGCTCGACGCCATCGCGCTGACGCTCGTGCAGCTTTCCCAGCTCGTGGTCGAGCGCGGCGAGGTGGTGGAGCTCGACATCAATCCGCTGCTCGCCGATGCCGACGGCGTCATCGCGCTCGATGCGCGCATCCGCGTGCGGCCCGGCGGCGGCGGCGCGGCGCGGTTGGCCGTGCGGCCCTACCCGCAGGAGCTCGAGGAGACGATCGCGCTGGCCGACGGCGGCACCGCGCTGCTCAGGCCGGTGCGGCCGGAGGACGAGCCGGCGTTCCATACGGCGTTCGAGCGGCTGTCGCCCGAGGATATCCGCCTGCGCTTCTTCGGGCCGGTCAAGGAGATGACGCACGAGATGGCGGCGCGCCTGACGCAGATCGACTACGAGCGCGAGATGGCCTTCGTGCTCGTCAACGCCGGCGAGCTGCTGGGCGTGGTCCGCCTCGCCGCCGACCCCGACAACGTCAAGGCCGAATTCGCCGTCATCGTGCGCTCCGACTTGAAGGGCCAGGGCCTCGGCCTGCTGCTCATGCAGCGGCTGATCGCCTATGCGCGCGGGCGCGGAATCTCGATCCTGTTCGGCGACGTCCTGCAGGAAAATGTCGCCATGCTGGCGCTCAGCCGCGAGCTGGGCTTCGCCATCGACATCCTGTCGGCCGATGCCGGCATCCTGCGCGCGACGCTGAAACTCTAAGTCCACGCTGCACGACACGATGGAGCCGACGCCGAATTGGCCACTGATTGCAGAACGGCGGCGAGGGTGCGCTCTTCGCCGTTGACACCGCCCTCCCGTCATTCAACGCCGCACGGAACGGAGTCCGCATGGCCAAAGCACAGCTCCTCGCGTTGCGCGCCATCCTGGACAAAGTCGCACCGACTCTGGACCCAGGAGACTCGGTCGAATGCAAGCACTTCTTCAGCGGTGCCGCGGCGTATGCGAACGGATGCATCTTCATGACGCTCACGACCGTCGGGCTCGCCGTCAAGCTGCCAAAGGACTCGAGGGATCGTCTTATCCAGCGAGGCGCCAAGCCGCTCCGCTATTTTCCGCAGGGTCCGATCAAGAAGGACTACGTGGTCGTGCCGAGGCGGCTGGCCGAAGACGGCGATGCGCTTGCGACCTTGATCAAGGAGAGCATCGCCTTCGCTCGGACCGCGTCGAAGCCGCGCTCGCGTGTCCAGGTATTTCGCTGATTGGCTGCATACGCTCACGCCTCGCCGCTCCGCGGCTCGCCCCACCTCACCCCGTCGACGCCTTCGGCGTCTCGGCCCTCTCCGCCCCAATGGGGCGGAGAGGGTGCGAGCGCAGCGAGCGGGAGAGGTGGGGATGTGCGGCAAGAGCCGACGATGTCGGCATTGCAGCCAACGCTCCGTTGCCGCCCGGATTAATTCCGGCTGCGCCGCTCGAGTCCCCACGGCCGCAAGGCGGTTGCCAGTGCGACCATGCCGCCGAAGGCGATCGACGACGCGGCGACGACCGCGAACAATGTCGGCAGGCTCGCGCCGAAGGCGGCGACGGCGAGCCAGCCGCCGGCGCCGGCGATGGCGAGGCGCGCCGAGCCGGCGAGCACCGGCAGGGCGACGCGCTTGGCGCCCTGGCCGGCGAAATACAGCATCATGCCGAGGCCGACCAGGCCGTAGAACGGGGCGACGACGCGCAGATAGAGGGCGCCGACGGCCAGCACATGCTCGTCGGCGCTGAAGATGCCGACCCAGGCCTGCGGGAAGAGGGCCGCCAGCACGCCGATAGCCTCGGTCACGCCGGCGGCGAGCAGGGCCGCGCTCCAGGCGATGCGCCGTGCTCGCTCGACATTGCCGGCGCCGATATTCGCCCCGACCATGGTGACGGTCGCGGTGCCGAGGCCGAACAGCAGCGGGATCAGCACATAGTCGAGGCGCGACGCCATGCCGTAGCCGGCCAGCGCATCGGTGCCGAAGGCCCCGGCGAGCCCGGTGATGATGGCGACGGTCAGATTGGCCTGCACCGTGCCGACCGCCGAGAGGCCGCCGACGCCGAGAATGTCCTTGAACAGCCGCCATTGCAGGCGGCTGCGGGCGAGCCTGACGGGGCTTCGCGCTGAACGCATATAGGCGACCAGAGCGACCGCCGCCAGCGCGTAGTAGATGACGATTGCGGCGCCGGCGCCGGCGATGCCGAGCCTGGGGATCGGACCGAAGCCGAAGATGAGCGCCGGCGACAGCGGCACGACGAGGACGGCGCCGGCGAGGATGACGAGCGCGGGAACCTTGACGTTGCCGGCGCCGCGCAGCGCCGCCGCGAGGAGATTGACCACCCACGCCAATACCGCGCCGCCGAACACGAAGCTCGAATATTGCTGCGCGGCGACCAGTGCCTCGCCGGTGCCGCCGAGCGCGCCGTAGAGCGCGGCGCCGCCGCCGAGCACGCCTGTCGTGAAGGCGGCGCCGAACAGCAGCGCGAGCACGACCGCGTGCAGCACCAGCGCGTCGGCATCGCGCGCGCGGCCGCCGCCCAGCGCCCGGGCCACGGCGGAGGCGACGCCGCCGCCGATGCCGCCATTCGACATCATCGCCATCAGCATCAGCACCGGGAAGACGAGCGAGACCCCGGCCAGTGCCTCGGTGCCGAGGTGGCCGACGAAATACGTCTCGGCCACGCCGACGAAGGTCTGCACCACCAGCACGACGATCATCGGCAAAGCGAGCCGCAGCAGCGGCGGGACGATCGGACCGTCGAGCAGGCCGCCGAACGCGATCGTGGCCGCGCGCGGCGGAGCTGGGTGGCGAGCGATCGCGGCGCCTTCGCCGACGAGGGAGGCTGCTTGTGCCGAACTGTCCATCGGGAAGCTCCTGCGAAACGCGGGCGCCGGGTTCCTATGACTATAAAAGTAGTAGTGACAGGACGCGCCGTCAATGACTATAATTTTTGTAGTGAAACCAGGTGCCGCTTGGGTTTACAGTGCCCCCCGGCGCAAGCCCGGCCTGGCGGGGCATGCGGGACTTCTGGACCCCGACTTGCGTCGGGGTGACATTTCTTCATCCCGTCACCCCGGCGAAGGCCGGGGTCCAGGGCCACACAAAGCGCGCCCGCCGCGCGCCCGCGAGGGAGAGGAAACGATGGCCCGCCAACGCCCGCAAACCGGCATGGCCCGGCGACCGGGCCCGACGAAATCGCGCTACGGCAGCACCTGCCCGGTGGCACGCACCCTGGCGATCATCGGCGAGCGCTGGACCATATTGATCCTGCGCGATCTCATGCTGGCCGGCCCGCGCAAGTTTCAGGATTTCGAGCGCTCGCTCGCCGGCATCAGCCCGAATACGCTGTCGGCCCGGCTCAAGGCGCTCGAGGATCACGGCATCGTCGCCCGCCGCTTCTACGCCGACCACCCGCCGCGCGCCGAATACCTGCTGACCGACAAGGGCCAGGAGCTGCGCTTCGTGCTCAAGGGGCTACGCGACTGGGGACAGAAGCATACGGGGTGACCGGGTCGCATATCAGGGGTCTGTTGTGCGCGCCGCGCCCGCGCCCGTCACCGAGCGATGCCCTCCGGCAGGATGCGCTGCGCGCGAAAGGACCGGCTTTTTGCGGCCGAGGCGACTGTTGTGCAGCACGGCGTCCGCATCGGTAGGCTTCTTATGGCAGGCTCGAACCGGCAGGAAAAATCCGGCCCCCTCGCTACAATGACGACAAAATGTCGTATATATTGAGGCATGTCCAAAGCTTTGAAGATCGAGCCGGGCACATCGACCCAGGAGGTCGAGCGCATCCGCGACTTGATGAAGGGCCGCGCTTTGCCGGCCGGCGTCAAGAATTATGAGATCGAACTTGGCGAGGACTCGACGGGTCAACCGGCCATGTGGATTTGGTTTCTGGTTGAATCGAGTTTCCAGCCGACAAAGGAAACATTGGACCGCTTGAACGATTTGGCGCGTTCATTTAAGGCGACGATCTTCAAGGCGGGCATTGATCGAGTGCCTTATGTAAGACTCCGTTCGACCGACGGAAAGAAAGCGCCGGCTGCGTAGGGCAAGGCTTGGCACTCCCGGAAGACCTTTTGGCTCAGGCGAAGGATCTCGCCCTGAGGGAGCCGATGAAGCCTAAACAGGCAAGCCTTCGTCGCGCCGTCTCGGCAGCCTATTACGCCTTATATCACTTGCTCGTCGCCATATCACTTGCTCGTCGCCGCCGGAGCAAAGGCCCTCGCGCCGAAGCAGCCGATCGATCTCAGAGGCCGCGTTCAGCGCGCGTTTTCTCATACCGAAATGAGGAATGTTTGCTTGCAGTTTCGCAAAGGCCAGCCGCAGTCCCTATCGGCTTCTATTCAGACGTTGAGTGTTAATTGGGGTCAG
>JACQDQ010000319.1 GCA_016201015.1 Pseudomonadota bacterium
TCGCCAACACGCCAAGCAAGAACAGATAGCCGACCAGCAGCGGCGAGAGGCGCCAAGCGTGCCGATTGAGCATGGCGACGCCGGCAAAAAGCACCATGCTGACGACGATGGTCAGCCACAACGCCGCGGCCAGCCCGGTGCGCCACGCCTCGCCGAGCAGCACGAAGACCCATGCCGCCGGCCCAAGCACGGCCACGCCGATCAGCGCCCAGAACAGACCGTCGGGTGAGCACTCGGCCGATGGGCGCGTCGCCGGCGCCAGCCCTGCCGGGATCAGCGCGGCGAGCGCCGAGAGGCTGAACAGCATCGTGTTCGACATGAGCGGACTATACTGCGCCCGACGCGCCTTCGACCACGATGATGTCCATGGTGGCGGCGCCGGCCCGGACGCGCCGCGCCGCCGTATATTCGACCGAGGTGTAGAACGCCTTCGCCTGGTCGAGCGACGGGAATTGGAGTATGACGATGCGTCCCGGCTTCCAGCCGCCCTCGAGTACCGCCGTCGCGCCGCCACGCGCCAGAAACTTGCCGCCGTACTTGGCGATCGCCGCCGGCGACAGCTTTCTGTAGTCCTCGTACTTCACCGGATCGGTGATCTCGGCATCGACAACGATATATGCGACCATCCCAACCCTCCGCATCTGATGCGAGCATCGATGTCCGGCGACATGCGTGTTGCGTTGCGAGCGCCTCGACGCGATGAAGCTTAAGCTGACACCCGGCGCATTGCCACCGGGCCTGTCGTTCTGGCATCCGGCCGCCCTGCTCGGCACCTGGTTCGGCGCCGGGCTGATGCCGTTCGCCGCCGGCACCTGGGGCTCGCTCGCCGCGTTGCCCTTCGCCTGGGTGATCCACGGGCTGTGGGGTGTCCCGGGGCTTGCGGTCGCCACATTGGTGCTGGCGGCGGCGGGCCTATGGGCCGCCGATACGATCGTCGCGCGATCCGCCATTCGCGATCCCGGGCTGATCGTCATCGACGAAGTCGCCGGCATGTTTCTGACGCTCGCCTTCGCGCCGCGAACGGCATGGGCCTACGCCCTTGCCTTCGTCCTGTTCCGCCTCGCCGACATCGTCAAGCCGTTCCCGGCGAATTGGTGCGATGCCCAGCTCCATGGCGGGCTGGGCGTGATGCTCGATGACCTGGTCGCCGGGCTCTACGCCGGCATCGCCGTTTGGCTGATCGCGACATATGGGATGGTGCACTATGGCGATCTCTTCCCACGCTAGGGCTGCCGCCTTGCTCGATACGTGCCGCCATGCGCGCCTCAAGCTGGCCACGGCGGAATCCTGCACCGGTGGCCTCATCGCCGCGACGCTCACCGAAATCGCCGGCTCTTCCGACGTGCTGGAGCGGGGATTCGTCACCTATTCGAATGCCGCAAAAACCGAGCTGCTCGGCATTCCCGCACGCCTCATCGCGCGCCACGGCGCGGTGAGCGAGGCGGTCGCCCGTGCCATGGCGGAAGGCGCCCTGGACCGCGCCCCGGTCGACCTCGCCATTGCCGTTACCGGGATTGCCGGGCCCGGCGGCGCCACTTCGCGCAAGCCGGTCGGACTGGTCCACCTCGCCTGCGCGCGAAAAGGCCGCCGCGAGACGGTGCCGGTCCCCGCGTTCCTTGCAGCAGCAACAGAGGTTAACGCCTTGATAACCGGACCCGGCTAGTCTCGGACACGACGATATCCCAGGGTTTTCCGGCCGCTGGCGCCGCGGATCGACGCGCGGCGAGCGGCCCGTGGTCAAGGCATGCTTCAGCAAAAAAACCGGCACGCATTGTCGAAGATCGAATACGACGTCGATCGCGTCTTCAACAAGATTTGGGACTACGGCGAAAACATCGTGCTCGGCTGGTCGTCGAACGGCCGCACCATGCGCGTGCTCGCCGCGCCCTACTGGCAGGTGGCCGAGCTTGCGGCCGCTCACCCGGCGGTGATCCGCAATGGCCATCGCTTTTCTCACGCCAAGATGGTGAAGACGGTCGAGCGGCTCAATCTGCGCCCCCACGAGGTCGAACTCGCCTTCCCCATCGACGGCGAAGACGGGCTGAAGGACGATGCGGTCAACCGCATCATCCGCCGCTACTCGCTGAACTACGTTCCGCACCGCGCGGTCGTGCTGTTCGACATCGTCGGCTTCTCGAAGGTCAATTCGCTGCAGCAGGTGGCGCAGCTCAACTCGCTCGCCCACTCGATCAACTTCGCCAGCCGCAAGCTGATCGGGCTTGGCTTCAACGTCGAGATCAATCGGTCGACGACCGGCGACGGCTTCTATGTGTGGAACTGCGTCGAGGGGCTGGAGGCCGATACCGCCTTATTTCACCTGATGACGCTGATCCTGGCCAACAACAAGATCGCTCGGAAAAGCGCGCATATGGAGAAGATGGTGCCGGTGCTGCGCACCTGCATCGCCATCGACTCCCACTACGAGTACTACCACGCCACCGATTTCACGCCGGAGACGAACTCCTACATCGTCGGCAACGTCACCATCAAGCTCGCGCGCATGTGCGACAAGACGCTGCCCGGCCAGATCCTGGTCGGCGACTTCCTCCGACCGGATCAGGACTCGCGCGAGCATATGCACCCGGTGGATTTCATCACGCGCGCCTGCACGCAAGGCGACGCCTTCAAGGATCTGGTCGTCTCCGATCATGAAATCGTCGGGATCAAGAGCTATCTGACCGGCAAACGGGTGAGCGACAATAAATTCACCGTGCGACGCTACAAGGTCAAGGACAAGCACGGCTTTTTGCATCACCTGTTCAATGCCAAGGTCAACATCGAGACCGATCGCGGGCCGATCTATCTCGGCCTGCAGACCGGGGACCTCAACTCTTTCGAAGCGACGGCGGTGGACATATTTCCCGACTATGCGTTCGGCGTGCCAATTCTGTAAGCGCGCCGGCCGATAGTCTGACGCGAGGCTACCGCGCAGCAAATCTCAAGTCCGCATTGATGAAGTATGTCGGCATGCTCCATACTGCGTTTGTAATACATTGAAGAAGTTGGTAAATGACCAACGACGTTGCCACTGCCGCAGTCCAATAACCTCACTATCGTCAAAATATAGTCACAATCCTCGGGCGATCGATGTTGACAGACTGCTACCTTCGTTGGAAGATAAAAGAAAACTCAAGCGATATAGGAACGGTTGGGGGGCGCGAACGCGGCAAGATAGCCGCGCTTGACGGAACGCGCGGGCTTTAGAAGC
>JACQDQ010000290.1 GCA_016201015.1 Pseudomonadota bacterium
CCCTTAGCGGCGCTGTCTCGCTACCGGCGAGGTCAAGCCGATCGCGGCGCTTGTGCGCTTCGTCGTCTGGCCCGATACGGTTGGCGCTGGCAGTGGAGAGCTTGTGCCCGATGTCGATCGCCGGCTTGGCGGGCGCGGTTTGTGGATCACGGCGCGCCGGGATATAATGACCGCAGCAGCGGCGCGTAACCTATTCGCCAAGGCGGCGCGGATGGATGTCCGCGTAGCGCCGGATTTGGCGGATCGCGTGGAGGCGCTGCTGCTTCGCCGGATCGTGGCACATATCGGCCTGGCGAGGCGCGCGGGCGGCGCCGTGTGCGGGATGGAGCGGGTGCGGGACTGGCTGGCCCAGGGGCGCGTTAGCGTCCGACTGACGGCATCCGACGGCGGGTCCGAGGGACGGCGCAAGCTGCAGGCATTGGTGCGGGAGACGCCGCACGTGACCGTCCTCACCGCTACGGAGCTGGGCCGGGCCTTCGGGCGGGACTGGGTGGTCCACGCCGCGCTTGCAGCCGGTCGGTTGGGGGAAGAGGTAGGTGACGAAGCCGGCCGCCTTGCCGGCTTTCGCGACGGTGGCCGGACAGCCGAGGCGAGCGGGACGACGAAGTGAGATCGGACGGGCGATGAACGATACGACGGAACAAGAGTCCAAGAAGCGGCTGGGCCTGGCCAAGCCGGGCCGGCTCGAGCTGAAGACGGTCGAAACCGGCCAGGTTCGGCAGAGCTTTCCGCACGGCCGAACCAAGACCGTCCAGGTTGAGGTCCGCAAGAAGCGCGTCTTCGGTACAGGCGCGCCGATCACCGCCAAGACGGCGACGGCCAGGAGCGGAGCGCCGGCCGAGTCCGGCGGTACGGCGACCGAAGCGCCGACGCGCGGTGGCGCGGCGGCGAGCGCGGCGGAAAAAAAACCGGCGGTTCTGCGGACCCTGACCGACGAGGAACGCGCCCAGCGCTCCCGCGCGCTGCAGGGCGCGATCCGCGCCGATGTCGAGGCGAAGCGCCGGGACGATACCGAGGCCAAGCGTTTCAGCGAGGAGCTGCAGCGTCAGGCCGAAGATGAGGCACGCCGCAAGATCGAGGACGAGGCGCGCCGCAAGGTCGACGAGGAGGCCAAGCGCAAGTCCGAGGAAGAAGCGCGCAAGCGGGCCGAGGAAGAAACCAAGCGGCTTTCCGAGGAGGAGGCGAAGCGTCGCCAAGCGGCGCCGACCATGTCCGCCGGCGCCAAGGCCGCGCAGATCCTCGAGGAGGAGGAGGAGTCGCGACGCAAACGCCCCGGCGTAAGCGCCGCGCCGCGCCGGCCCTCGCTCGCCCCCAAGCGCGAGGAGCCGCGCCGCCGTCCCGGCAAGATCACGCTCGCCGCAGCGCTGGACGAAGAAGAAACCATTCGCATGCGCTCGCTCGCCGCCATGCGCCGCGCGCGCGAGAAAGAGCGTCAGCGTCTGGCCATGCTGCAGATGCCGGCGACCAAGGTGGTCCGCGACGTCGTCATCCCTGAGGCGATCACGGTGCAGGAACTGGCCAACCGCATGGCGGAGCGCAGCAGCGACGTGATCAAGGCGCTCATGAAGATGGATGTCATGGCGACGATCAACCAGACGATCGACGCCGATATGGCCGAGCTCGTCGTTACGGAATTCGGGCATCGCATGAAGCGCGTCACTGAAGCGGACGTCGAGATCGGCCTCAAGGGCGCAACCGACTCAGTCGAGCGCCTGCAGCCGCGGCCGCCGGTCGTCACCGTGATGGGCCATGTCGACCACGGCAAGACCTCGTTGCTCGATGCGTTGCGCGAGACCGACGTCGCCAAGCACGAGGCTGGCGGCATCACGCAGCACATCGGCGCCTATCAGGTCGAGCTCAAGTCCGGCAAGCGCATCACTTTCCTCGACACGCCGGGCCACGAGGCATTTACGGCGATGCGGGCGCGCGGCGCCTCGGTCACCGACATTGTTATCCTGGTGGTCGCCGCCGACGACGGCATCCAGCCGCAGACGGTCGAGGCGATCAACCACGCCAAGGCGGCGAATGCGCCGGTCATCGTCGCGATCAACAAGATCGACAAGCCGGACGCCAATGCCGACAAGGTGCGCCGCGGCCTGTTGCAGCACGGCATCGCCCTCGAGGAAATGGGCGGCGACGTGCTTGCCGTCGAGGTCTCCGCTACCAAGAAGACCAATCTCGACAGGCTCGAGGAGGCGATTCTGCTGCAGGCGGAAGTGCTCGAGCTCAAGGCCAACCCGGACCGGCCGGCCGAAGGCGTCATCATCGAGGCGAAGCTCGAGCGCGGACGCGGGCCGGTCGCGACGGTGCTCATTCAGAAGGGCACGCTCAAGGTCGGCGACATCTTCGTGGCTGGTTCCGAGTCCGGCAAAGTGCGTGCGTTGCTTGACGACAAGGGCCGCTCCATCGACATGGCGGGCCCGGCGGCGCCGGTCGAGGTGCTGGGTTTGGACGGTACGCCGCTCGCCGGCGACGATCTGGCCGTGGTCGAAAGCGAAGCGCGGGCACGCGAGGTGACGGATTTTCGCACCCGTCGTACGCGCGACGCGCGCACCTCGGCTGGCGGACGCGGCACGCTCGAGCAGATGTTCTCGAAGATTGCCGAGGGCGAGGCCAAGGCGCTCGGCATCGTCGTCAAGACCGATGTCCAGGGATCGCTCGAGGCGATCTGCGGCGCGATGGCCAAGCTCGGCACCAAGGAAGTGGCGGTGCAGGTCCTGCATAGCGCGGTCGGCGCTATCACCGAGGGCGACGTGGTGCTGGCCAAGGCGTCCAACGGCATGATCGTCGGCTTCAATGTCCGCGCCAACCCGCAGGCGCGCGAGGTGGCGCGGCGCGACGGGGTCGAGATCCGCTATTATTCGGTGATCTACGACATCATCGACGACATGAAGGCGCTGCTTTCCGGAATGCTCGCGCCCGGCCTGCGCGAGCGCCAGCTCGGCAACGCCGAGATTCGCGAGGTGTTCAACGTCTCCAAGGCGGGCAAAGTGGCCGGCTGCCGCGTGACCAGCGGCGTCGTCAGGCGCGGGGCCAAGGTGCGCCTCTTGCGCGATGGCGTCGTGATCCACACCGGCGCCCTCAAGTCCCTGCGGCGCTTCAAGGAGGAGGTCCGCGAAGTGCAGGAGGGCTACGAGTGCGGCATGGCCTTCGAGAGCTATCAGGACATCCAGCAGGGCGATGTCGTCGAGTGTTTCGAGGTGGAGGAAGTCGCCCGCTCGATCGCCTGATCGGGTCGGCGGCTTCGTCGCCCCGCTCCAAGCGTAGAGCGGACGCGCCCAGCCGCAAGGATCGCTCATGACACGCCAGTCGTCAAAATCGCAAGGTCGGTCGACGGTCGGCCAGCGCCCGCTGCGCGTCGGCGAGGCGGTCCGCCATGCGCTCGCCGAAATCCTCGCCCGTGGGGAGTTGCGCGATCCCGCCTTGCGCGGCCGCTCGATCACCGTCTCCGAGGTGCGGGTGAGCCCCGATTTGCGCCATGCGACCGCGTTTGTCATGCCGCTTGGCGGCGACGATGTGGCGCCGGTAATCGCCGCCTTGCAGCGCGCCGCGCCATATCTGCGTGGGCAGATCGCGCGCGTCGTCCGGCTCCGGACGGCGATCGACATCGCCTTCGCCGCCGATGCGTCGTTCGAGTACGCGAGCCGCATCGAGGCGGCGTTGCGGCGGCCGGAGGTCCAGCGCGACGTGGTCGCGCCGGAAGACCCCGCGAGTGACCCCGAACCGCGCTGAACCCGGCCCGCCGGTCAATGGCTGGCTGGTCCTCGACAAGTCGCCGGGGATGACCTCCGCCTTCGCCGTGGCGCGGGCCAAACGGCTGTTCGCCGCCGCCAAGGCCGGCCACGCCGGCACGCTCGACCCGCTTGCCACCGGCGTGCTGCCGATCGCATTCGGCGAGGCAACGAAGACGATGGCCTATGCCATGGACGCGCCGAAAACCTATCGCTTCACCGTGCGATGGGGAGAGGCGCGGGCAACCGACGACAGCGAAGGCGCCGTAACCGCAACCAGCCCGGCACGCCCGGGCGAGGCGCAGATTCGCGCCGCATTGTCGCAATTTCGCGGCGAGATCTCGCAAGTGCCGCCGATCTACTCGGCGATCAAGCTGGCTGGCAAGCCGGCCTATGCGCGCGCCCGCAGCGGCGAGCCCGTGTGCCTGGCGGCGCGCGCGGTGCGCATCGAGAGCTTTGAACTGGAGGAAGCTGCCGATGCCGATCACGCGACATTTTGTGTGCAGTGCAGCAAAGGAACCTATATACGGGGCCTTACCCGGGATCTGGCCGTCGCGCTTGGCACGGTCGGCCACGTTGCGGTGCTGCGGCGTCTAGCGGTCGGGCGCTTCGTCGCAGATGACGCGATAACGCTGGATAAACTCGGTGCCCTAGGGCATAGTGCCGCGCGTTTGAGGTACCTACGACCGGTGGAGACCGCGCTGGACGACATCCCGGCGCTGGCCGTAACCGAGGCCGACAGCCTCCGTCTTCGACAGGGGCAGGCCGTGCGGGTACCGCGTGCTGCGGACACGGGCGACGATCGCCGGCTGCGGCCGGGGCAGGTGGTATGTGCCACGGCCCTGGGTCGCGTGGTGGCGTTGGCCCGGATCGAAGGCGAAAGCCTCAGGCCGCTGCGCGTCCTCAACCTCTAGCCGCTCGGCATTCGAGCGAAGTGAAGGAGAAGACGATGTCGATGAGTCCGGAACGCAAGGCCGAACTGGTCAAGGAGTTTGCTACCAAGCCAGGTGACACCGGGTCACCGGAAATCCAGGCCGCCCTGCTGTCGGAGCGGATCAAGAATCTGACCGGGCATCTCGGCTCGCACAACAAGGATTTCCATTCGCGCCGCGGCCTGGTGATGATGGTCGGCCAGCGCCGGCGCTTGCTCGACTACCTCAAGCGCAAAGATACCGGGCGCTACGAGAAGGTCATCGAACGGCTGGATCTGAGGCGTTAGGCTGGATCCGAATTCGCATTTGCAGTTGATGTCGCAGATCGTAGTGCGTCTTGAGCGCACAGAGTCGCGGCATACCGCTGGCGTCGATCGTGCGACGGCGTCGAAGCGATGCACCAAGTTTCGCACTTCACCAATGAATCGCCGGCGGACGTCAAAATGACGCGCCGGCAATCGCTTACATGCTTGTCACGGGCCGGTCATCGGACCGGGCCGAAGCGGACGGCATTGCGCATGCTGCGCTCAGCCGCCGTGCTTGGGCTGTCCACCCATCCGGGGTCGGACAGGACCGCATGTGGAAGAAAGAAGGAATCAGATGTTTAATATCATTCGAAAAGAAGTCATGTGGGGCGGCCGCAAGCTCACTCTGGAGACCGGTCGTTTCGCCCGCCAAGCCGACGGCGCGGTGCTCGTCACCTACGGCGACACAGTGGTGCTGTGCACCGCCGTCGCCGCCCGGGTGGCCCCGGGCGGCTTCTTCAAGCGCGAAGGACGGCCGAGCGAAAAGGAGACGCTGACCTCGCGTTTGATCGATCGGCCGATCCGGCCGCTCTTCATCGACGGGTTCCGTAACGAGACGCAGGTCATCGCCACGGTCCTCTCGCACGATCTCGAAAACGATCCCGACATCGTCGCGCTGATCGGCTCGTCGGCGGCGCTCACCATTTCCGGCATTCCGTTCCTGGGGCCGATTGCCGGGGCGCGCGTCGGCTACATCAACGGCGAATACAAGCTCAATCCGCAGATCGACGAGATGTCGGCCTCAGAGCTCGATCTCGTTGTCGCCGGCACGCGGGAAGGCGTGCTGATGGTGGAATCGGAGGCAAAAGAGCTGACCGAAAAGGTGATGCTCGGCGCCGTCATGTTCGGGCATCGCGCCTGTCAGCCGGTGATCGAGGCGATCATCGCGCTCGCCGAGCGTTGTGCCAAGGAACCCTGGCCGATGCCGGAGAAGCCGTCCGAGGCCGCGACGGTTCGCCAGCGCCTCGACGCCGCGATCGGCGCCGAGTTGCGCGTCGCCTATCGCGAGACCGTCAAGCAGGCGCGCCACGAAAAGATCGCGGCGGCAAAGGCCAAGGCGCTGGCGCTGTTCGTCGACAATGCGGCCGAGCTCGCTGTCGTCCGCGATGTGTTCAGCGAGATGGAATCGGCCATTGTGCGCAATCAAATTCTCGAGACCGGCCGACGCATTGACGGGCGCGACACGAAGACGGTCCGCCCGATCACGGCCGAGGTCGGGGTGCTGCCGCGGGCGCATGGTTCGGCGCTGTTTACCCGCGGCGAGACGCAGGCACTTGTCGTCGCCACGCTCGGTACGGGCGAGGACGAGCAGCTCATCGATGCGCTGGAAGGCGAATATCGCGAGCACTTCCTGCTTCACTACAATTTTCCGCCGTACTCGGTCGGCGAGGCGAAGCGCATGGGCTCGCCGGGTCGGCGCGAGATCGGCCACGGCAAGCTCGCCTGGCGTGCCCTCCATCCGTTGCTGCCGGCAAAGGAGAAGTTCCCCTACACCGTGCGCATCGTCTCGGAGATCACCGAGTCGAACGGTTCCTCGTCGATGGCGACCGTGTGCGGCACATCGCTTGCGCTGATGGACGCCGGCGTGCCGCTGCCACGCCCCGTCGCCGGCATCGCCATGGGTCTGATCAAGGAACAGTCCGGCGTCGCCGTCCTTTCCGACATCCTCGGGGACGAGGACCATCTCGGCGACATGGACTTCAAGGTTGCCGGCACCGAGCAGGGCGTCACGTCGCTGCAGATGGATCTCAAGATCACCTCGATCAACGAGGCCATCATGCAGCAGGCGCTCGAGCAGGCGCGCGAGGGACGCCTGCACATCCTTGACGAAATGGGCAAGGGCTTGAGCAAGGCGCGCGAGGAGATCAATCGGAATGCGCCGCGCATCACGACGATGACGATTCCGAAGGAAAAGATCCGCGAGGTGATCGGTACCGGCGGCAAGGTCATTCGCGAGATCTGCGAGGTTACCGGCGCCAAGATCGATATCGAAGACGACGGCACGATCAAGGTCGCGGCCGTCGACAGCGAGGCGGGCCAGCGCGCCATCGATTGGATCCGCGGCATCGTCGCCGAGCCCGAGGTCGGCTTGATCTACACCGGCAAGGTGGTGAAGGTCATGGACTTCGGCGCCTTCGTCAACTTCCTGGGTTCGCGCGACGGTCTCGTCCACATTTCGGAGCTCGCACCGTACCGCGTCGGCAAGGTGGGCGATGTCGTCAAGCTCGGCGATTCCGTCAAGGTGAAGCTGCTCGGCTTCGATGACCGCGGCAAAGTCAAACTGTCGATGCGGCGGGTCGATCAGAAGACCGGGGCCGATCTGTCGGATCAGTTCGACCACGCGAAGGCGGGTACCTGACCGGCGGCGGCCGGCTGCCCGGCGGCCGCGACCACTGGCGCGGCTAGGGTGCGGCAATGTCGGACCTCGCTGTCCCACGGCTGATTGGCCATCGCGGCGCCAAGGCGGCCGCGCCCGAAAATACCTTGGCGAGCATTCGTCAGGCCAAGGCGGAGGGCGCGGATTGGGTGGAGTTCGACGTGAAGCTGACGGCGGACGACCAGCCGATCTTGATGCACGACGAGACGCTGGAGCGTACGACCGACGGCCGCGGGAGGGTGGCCGAGACGACCCTTGCCGAAATTCAGCGTCTCGATGCCGGGGCGTGGTTCGCCAAGCCGTTCGCCGGCGAAAGAGTGCCGACGCTCGCCGCGGCGCTCGATCTGATGGCCGAGCTCGACATGGGATTCAATCTGGAGGTCAAGCCGTGCCCGGGGCGCGAGGCGGAGACGGCAAGGGTGGCGTTGGCGGTATTGGCCGCGCGCTGGCCGGCCCGGCGGCCGCAGCCGATCATTTCCAGCTTCAAGGCGGAATCGCTGCGTGCCTCCCGCCGCGCGGCGCCCCAGCTCGCGCTCGGCTACCTCGCCGAGACCTTGCCGCCCGACTGGCCGTCGCAGGTCGCAGCGCTTGGCTGCCGCACGGTGCATCCCGGCTACCGCCAGCTCGATCGAGATCTGATCCATGCCGTCAAGACGGCCGGCTACAAGCTGCTGGTGTGGACGGTGAACGACGTGGATCTCGGCCGCAGCCTTCTCGCCGACGGGGTCGACAGCATAATCACCGATCGGCCCGGCGCCTTGGCTGCGGGTCTGCTACAACCTGCCTGATCTCAATTAGAAGTCGCGGTTGTTATCGCGGGTGGATAGGGTTGCTACATGTCCGGCGGGGCGATCGGTGTGGTGGTGGTTGGCGCCTGTCTGCTGGCGACGCCGCTCGGCGCGGCCGATACGCTGCCGATCGGCCCTGACCTTGAGGCGCTCGAATGGCGGCGGCTGGACTTTGACGGCAAGCCCCCGACGATGTTTGTCGGCACGCCGAACGGCGAGATCGAGATCATTGCCGATCGCAGCATGTCGGTGCTCACGCATAAGCTCATGGTCGACCTCAACGAGACCCCATGCCTGTCGTGGCGTTGGCAGGTGCGGGAGAGCAGCATTCCCGCCGCCGATCTGTCGCGGCGCGGCGAGGACGACCGGCCATTGATGGTGAGCGTCGGCTTCCCCTTCCAACCCGACCGGGCGACATTTTTTGAGCGCGTGCGCTACGCAATCGTCCGCGGCGTCACCGGGCGTGAAATCAGCGGTCGCCTGCTTGCCTATGTCTGGGGCGGCAAGGGACAGCGCGGCGATGTGGTCGCCAGCCCGCAGCTTGAGACGGTCGGGCAGATGCGCATCTTGCGGCCGACCGATACGCCGCTCGGCGTCTGGGCCCAGGAAGCCGTCGATATCCGCAGTGAATTCGAGGCGGCCTTCGGCTTCCAGCCGCCCGCCCCAATGGAGATCGGTCTGTCGGGTGACGCCGATGATACCGGCAGCCGCAGCGTCGGCCGAATCGCCGATCTGCGCTTCATGCGAAGCTGCGTGCCGGGCAGCACGACCGCGGGCGAGCGCAAAGTCGTGCCGAAGATCGAGTAGCCGGGGTTTGACCGCTGACGGCGAGATAGGAGAAGCCTCTTTCCAGTGCTGTCGCTTGCACATATAAATGACGGCCAAAGGAGGCTGCGGTGCGACCGGGTGGGGGATGACCCGGGATCGCCGGATGCGGCCGGTCCATTTTGCACAATTCGGGGTTCGGCGTGCAGCCACTGAAACCGCTTGTCCTGTCCGGACGCGAAGTCCTGCCCCTTGTCGAAGGTGGCAAGGGCATTTCGGTGTCGAATGGCGAAAGCTCGGGCGCCTGGGCGGCGTCGGGTGGGGTCGGAACGTTTTCTGGCGTCAACGCCGACACGCGCGATTTGGACGGCAATCTCATCCCCATGGTCTATTACGGAAAGACCCGCCGCGAGCGGCATGAGGAGCTGGTCGCCTTCTCCATCCGCGGCGCCATCGCCCAGGCCCGCGTCGCCTACGAAATCGCCGGCGGTCAAGGCCGCATCCATATGAACATCCTGTGGGAGATGGCGGCGGCCGAGCGGATCCTGAACTCCGTGCTCGAAGGGGCCAAGGGGGTGATCCACGGCGTCACCTGCGGCGCCGGCATGCCCTATCGCATCGCCGAGATCTGTACTCGTTACGAAGTGTATTACTACCCGATCATCTCTTCGGCGCGCGCCTTTCGCGCCTTGTGGAAGCGGGCCTATCATCGCTTTCGCGATTGGCTGGGCGCGGTCGTCTACGAGGATCCATGGCTGGCGGGCGGTCATAATGGCCTGTCGAACGCCGAGGATCCGTTGAGACCGGAACCGCCGCTGCCGCGCATCGCCGAGTTGCGCCGGCTGATGAACGAGTACGGCCTGCAGAAAACGCCGATCGTCATGGCTGGCGGCGTGTGGTGCCTGAGCGAATGGCAGGATTTCCTCGACAATCCGGACGTCGGTCCGGTCGCGTTCCAGTTCGGCACGCGGCCGTTGCTGACCAAAGAGAGCCCGATCTCCGAAGTTTGGAAGCGGCGCTTGCTGACGCTGAAGAATGGTGACGTGCTGCTGCACCGCTTTTCGCCGACGGGGTTCTACTCCTCGGCCGTCACCAATCCGTTCCTGCATGAGCTGCAGGAGCGCTCGAAGCGCCAGGTCGCCTTCTCGACGACGCCGGTCGGCGAGCTCGACCAGCCCTTCCCGGTCGGCGCACGCCATCGGCTGGTTCATCTGACGGCGGTCGACAAGGCGCAAGCTGAGGCTTGGGTTGCGGCGGGGTTCACGGAGGCGCTGCGCACGCCGGATTCGACGCTGATCTTCGTCACGCCCGCGCGCGCGGCCGAGATCCGGACCGACCAGATCGAGTGCATGGGCTGCCTGTCAGCCTGTCTGTTCTCGAACTGGGCGCAAAACGAGGATGGCTCGACCGGCAAGAAGGCGGATCCACGCTCATTCTGCATCCAGAAGACGTTGCAGGACATCAGCCATGGCGGCGACGTCGACACGCAACTCATGTTCGCCGGCCACAACGCCTACCGTTTCGCGGCAGATCCGTATTACGCCAATGGCTTCGTTCCGACGGTGCGCGAGCTGGTGGCGCGTATCCAAACCGGCGACTGAGGTCGGCACAGGCCGTGATCTGCCGCTGCGGCATGAATTGTATTAATTCCAAAGAATTTGGTAGCATATTGACGCGTGGGCTTTAACTGGATCGATTTTGCCCTATATTAGCGATCGACATGATTCCTGCCCGACCCTACGCCTTCGCTATCGATCGGCTGCGAAAGGCCGGCCTGCGGCCGACCCGGCAGCGGTTGGCGCTGTTGCGCCTGATGTTCGATGGGGGCGACCGGCATGTCACCGCCGAGCAACTGCACGCCGAGGCGCTGGCTGCCAAGCTGCGCGTGTCGCTGGCGACGGTCTACAATACGCTCAATCAATTCACTGCGGCCGGGCTGCTCCGCGAGGTCGTGGTCGAGGCCGGGCGATCCTATTTCGACACGAATACGTCCGATCACCATCATTTTTTCTTTGAAGCATCGGGCCGGCTGCAGGACATCCCCGGCGCCGACCTCAAGGTAAGCGATCTGCCGCCGCCCCCCGCGGGAACGACCGTAAGCCGTGTCGATGTCATCGTCCGGGTAAAATCTCCGGATAATAATTAATATCAATCAGATAGAAGAAAAATAGTCTAGAATGATTCTAGACTATTGACTCAAGCCCGAGATAGCCATATACGGAACCGCAGGGACAGCCTTGGTTGCCATCGATCATGGCGCTTCGCTGTCCCGGATGAATCTTGAGGCAGCGGCGACCCCGACCAGAGGGCCCGGCAACATCAGGCAACAGGAGAGAGTCAAATGCCGAAGCTAAAGGGAACGAAAACCGAGGGAAACTTGAAGGCCGCGTTCGCCGGCGAGAGCCAGGCGAACCGTCGTTACCTGTATTTCGCGCAGAAGGCCGACGTCGAGGGCTATAACGACGTCGCCGCCGTGTTCCGCTCGACCGCGGAAGGCGAAACCGGCCACGCGCACGGCCATCTCGAGTTCCTCGAGGAGGTCGGCGACCCGGCGACCGGCGAGCCGATCGGCAACACGTCGCTGAATCTCAAGGCGGCGATTGTCGGCGAGACCCACGAATACACCGACATGTATCCCGGCATGGCACGCACCGCACGCCAGGAGGGATTCGACGAAATCGCCGACTGGTTCGAGACGCTGGCCAAGGCCGAGAAGTCGCACGCCGGCAAGTTCCAGAGAACGCTAAGCGAGATCGGCAAGTAGCACGCTTCGGGCGCCGGCCGATTGCATCCGCTGATTTTCGGCGGTGCCGCCGCCAAACGGGCGGCGCCGTCGGCAGCGGAGCATCGCGGTCAGGCGTTCGCTGGGAATGACCATGGGCGAAGGCAGCCTTGAGGCGCCGGTCCGGCACAAGATCGACTGGCAAAATCCGGATTTCTGGGACGCCGCGAAACTGGATGCCGAGCTGCGCCGTGTCTTCGACATCTGCCAAGGATGTCGACGCTGCTTCAATTTGTGCGATTCCTTTCCTCGCCTGTTCGATCTCGTCGATGCCACGCAGAACGGCGAAGTGCGCGAGGTCGAGAGCACGGAACTCAAATCGGTCGCCGACGCCTGCACGCTGTGCGACATGTGCTTCATGACGAAGTGTCCCTACGTGCCGCCGCACGAGTTCAACGTCGACTTCCCGCATCTGATGCTGCGCTACCGTGCGGTGGAGGCGCGCGCCGGAAAAATTTCATTTGCCGAGCGCGAGCTCACCAAGACCGATCGCAACGGCAGGATTGCCGGCGCCGTTGCGCCACTCGCCAACTGGGCCGCCGACGCGAAAAACGGCCTGACGCGCCCCGTCCTCGAGAAGATTGCCGGCGTTCACCGCGAAGCCGCATTGCCGCGATTCCACGGCAAGACGTTCGCCGCGCGCGCTCGCGCCACACCGGTGCCGGTCAGTGCGGCAGCCCCGGCCAAGGGGCGGAAGGCGGCGCTCTATGCGACGTGCTTCGTCAACTACAACAACCCGAAGATCGGCCTCGCCGCCCGCGCCGTGCTCGGCCACAACGGCGTCGAATCCAAGGTCGTCTATCCGCGGTGCTGCGGTATGCCGCAGCTCGAGCACGGCGAGATTGCCAAGGTGGCGGCGGCGGCGCGCGCCGTCGCGCGCGAGCTTGCCCCCGTCATCGACGACGGTTGGGACATCGTTGCCTTGGTTCCCTCCTGCGCCCTCATGCTCAAGTTCGAGTGGCCGCTGATCGTTCCCGACGACCCCCTGGTGAAGAAGCTGGCGGCCGCGACCTTCGACGTCAGCCAGTACGTCGTCGACATCGCCAAGCGTCACGGTCTGGCGCCGGGCCTGAAGCCGCTGGACGGCGGCGTGTCGCTGCATCTCGCCTGCCACGCGCGCGCGCAGAATATTGGCCCGAAAGCCGCCGAAATGTTGCGTCTAATCCCCGGGATCGATGTCCAGGTGATCGAGCGCTGCTCCGGTCATGGCGGCTCGTGGGGAGTGATGAAAGCGAACTTCGAGACTGCGCTGAAGATCGGGCGCCCCGTCGCGCGCAGCGTGGCCGAGGGCGGCAAGGCCCATCTCGCCTCCGAGTGTCCGCTGGCCGGCGAGCACATCGTGCAGGGCGCCGCGCGGCTCGCCGGCGGCGGGTCGGCGATCGCGCACGCCGAGCATCCGATCGAGCTCATGGCCCAGGCCTACGGCCTGTCGTATTGAGAGCGAGGACGCGCCATGACCGCCAATACGATGAAGCCACGCAAGCGAGCAATTACGCCGGCGGAAATCCTGCCGATGGAGACCTATGCGCAGGAACGCAAGGCCTTGCGCGCCGACGTCGTCGCGCTCAAGCGCCGCCGGCGCGTCGAGGTGGGACCGGTTTGCACGTTTCACTTCGAGAGCTACCAGACGACGTGGCACCAGGTGCACGAGATGCTGTTCATCGAACGGGGCGGCGATGCGCAGATCGAGGACGAGCTGCGGGCGTTCAATCCGCTGATCCCGAAGGGTGACGAGCTTGTCGCCACCATCATGTTCGAGATCGACGATCCCGTGCGCCGCGCCGAGACTCTGCTGCGCCTCGGCGGCGTCGAGCACCGCATGCTGGTGACGATAAGCGGCGAAGCGATACGCGGCGTGCCGGAAGGCGATGTCGAGCGCACCAAGACCGACGGCAAGACCTCGTCGGTCCATTTCGTCCACTTCCGCTTTACTCCGGCACAGATTGCCAAATTTGCGAGGCCGGGCGCGGCCGTGATGGTCGGCAGCGACCACCCGGACTACACGCACATGGCCGGGTTGCCGGACAGCGTGCGGAGCGCCCTGGCCGAGGACTTCGACCTCGCGCCTGGCGACTGACCGGCATCGGCGCCGCACGGGGCAAACTCCGATCGATCATCGATCGATCACCAAGTCCTTGGCTTGTCTAAAGTTTCATTTCATATCGTCGCCTGTCGTCGCGGCTGGCAGGCCGCCGGCGTGCCTCGGCAGGGAGGTGGCGCTTTCGGACTCGACGAGTCGGCATGGAATTGGCTACATTTATGGCAGTATTACTGACTCGATTGCGTAAGAGCCCGACAAGACGGCCGGCGCAAGCGGATCAGACAGAGGGAGGGGTCAACCGGCATGTCTGGGGGCGGCGAGCGCGCGCGACTCGCTACGTGGCGCGAGCGTGTGGTGGATGGCGTGCAAGAGGCGCGTCCGGCGGCGATTGATTTTTCGCGCCATAAGGCTGAGGGCCTGGTATTCGCCGCGGATGGGGCGCGCATTGTGGTGACGCGGACCGGACCGCGGCTGCCGGTGTTCTTTCTGCTGCTGCTGTTCGGCATGGGGGCGATGGTCCCGCTCGTCGCGCTAATGCTGTTGGCGCAGAACCCGCATCCGACCGCGATTGCCTGGTGGAGTTTTGCCGCCGCCTGCGCCCTGTGGAGCGGCCCGTTCTGGGGAAGTATCGCGTGGCATTTGGTGGCGCGCATGCGGTTGCGTGTCGGTGTCGACGGCGTGCGGATCTCGACGGCAACGCCATTCGGCGAGACGTTGGGCCAGATCGTCTCGGCGCCGCAGATCGACTCCGTGCTGATCGGCAAGCCATCGATTCAATATGTCGGCGACGAAAGCTGGCTGCTGATCGTGACCAAACGAACGACGCTCAAATTCGGTGGCGGCCTGTCGGATGCGGCGCTGGAATTCCTGCGTGATCTCGTCTTGACCAAGCTGCCGGCTGCCGGCGCACAAGGGCGGATCGCCGCCTTGCGCGCGCGCGGCGCGATCGGACGCGGCGCGGCACCGCTGGTCATCCGGCCCATCGCCGGTTCGCCAGTCAGCGAGTGATCTGGCCGGGTTGGGTCACGTCCTCCGCCAGTACGACGGCGCCATCCTCGACGACTACGCTGACCGACGTCAACCGCGCGCCTTTGCACGGGCCGGCCACGCAATGGCCGGTGTCTATCTCGAAGCGCGCCCCGTGGGTCGAGCACTGGATGAGATCCTTGTCGAGCGACAGGAATTGATCGGGCTGCCAGTCGAGCGGCGTTCCCACATGCGGGCAGGAGTTAAGGTAGCCGAATACCTGGCGCCGCCGGCGGATGATGAAAATCTCGCGGGCGCCTGACGGGCCATCGAGCTGGAAGCCCTTGCCGCCCGGATCGGCAATCGCATCGAGCCGGCACAATATGATACCAACTGACCGAACTTGTGACTCGGGTTGGTGATTCACAAAGCGGAGCGGATGTGATTCCCTCAAGCGATCGATTCGCTGAGGAGAGTCATCATGGCGTTGGCGATTACGCGG
>JACQDQ010000037.1 GCA_016201015.1 Pseudomonadota bacterium
GAAGAGGTGGATGCGCTGCAAACGCTTGGCCTCAATACGACCGAAGTGCTGGTGCTGCCGCGCGTGCTTGGCCTTGTCATCGTCCTCCCGTTCCTCACCTTTTATGCGAATATCATGGGGCTCGTGGGCGGCGCGGTCATGAGTTACTTCGACCTTGGCATCACAATTCCGGTCTTCCTGCGCGAACTGAAGGGCGCCGTTTCGGTCTGGACCTTCTGGCTCGGCATCATCAAGGCGCCGGCCTTCGCCTTTGCCATCGGCGTGATCGGCTGCTTCGAAGGATTGCGGGTCGAACGCAATGCCGCCAGCGTGGGCAAGCTGACCACCCGTTCCGTCGTCGAGTCGATCTTTCTTGTGATTGTGTTGGATGCCGGATTCTCGATCCTGTTTTCCATTCTCGGAATATGAGCATGAACGGGGCGGCGAACGGCGAAACGGTGATCCAGGTGCAAGGCCTGGTGAACCAGCTTGGCGGCAATCTTTTGCACGATCACATCGATCTCGATGTGCGCCGGGGCGAAGTGATGGGCGTGGTCGGCGGCTCGGGCACCGGCAAGTCGGTGCTGCTGCGCACGATCCTCGGCCTCAAGCGGCAGGAGGGCGGCACCGTCGAAATCTTCGGCCGCGACACGGCCAAGCTGGGCGACCGCGAGCGCCGCGACATGGAGCGCCGCCAGGGCGTCCTGTTCCAGAACGGTGCGCTGTTCAGCTCGCTCACCGTGGCGCAGAACATCCGCGTGCCGTTCCGCGAGCACACCGAATTGCCGATGAAGCTGGTCGGCGACCTCATCCGCGTCAAGATCAACATGGTCGGCCTGCCGCCCGACGCCGGGCAGAAATTCTCGGCCGAGCTGTCGGGCGGCATGCGCAAGCGCGCCGCGCTGGCTCGCGCGCTCGCCCTCGACCCCGACATCCTGTTCCTCGACGAGCCGACCGCCGGCCTCGACCCGATCGCGGCGGCCGAGTTCGACAAGCTGATCCGCGACCTGCAGCACAGCCTGTCGCTCACCGTGGTCATGGTGACGCACGACCTCGACACGCTGGTCGCCATCGCCGACCGCATTGCCGTGCTCGTCGATAACCGTATTATGGTCGGCACGATGGACCAGCTCCTCGCCTCCGACCATCCGTGGATCCGCTCCTACTTCCACGGGCCGCGCGGTCGGGCGGCGATCGCTCCCCGGCATTGAGGACGAAAGGCCGTCATGGAATCGCGCGCAAGCTACTTCCTGGTCGGCCTGTTCGTGCTCACGCTCATCGCCGGCGCCTTCGGCTTCGGCCTGTGGCTGACCAAGGCCCAGCTCAAGGATGAGAACACCTACTACTACATCTATTTCCGCGGCTCGGTGACCGGGCTGCAGGTCGGCTCGCAGGTACGGCTGCGCGGCGTGGCGGTCGGCTCGGTGACCGATATCGCCATCGACGAGGGCAATGTCGAGCTGGTGCAGGTGACGATCGCGGTCAAGCCGACGACGCCGGTCAAGACCGACACCTACGCCTCGCTGCAGCTCCAGGGCATCACCGGCCTCTCCTACGTGCAGCTTGCCGGCGGCACCCAGGGCGCATCGGCGCTCGAGCCGCGCCCAGGCAAGAAGCGCGCCGTCATTCCGGCAACGGCCTCGCCGATCGAGAAGCTGTTCGAGAACGCGCCGGAGCTCATCGGCCAGCTCTCGCTGCTCGCCAGCCGCGCGGTCGATCTGCTCAACGACGAGAACCAGAAGTCGATCTCCACCCTGCTCACCAACGGCGCGCGGCTCAGCGACGATCTGGTCCGCGCCGCCGGCGGCGTCGAATGGCTGCTGGCGGAGACGGGCGAGACGCTGACCAGCGTGCGCGAAACCGCCGCGTCGTTCCGGGCCATCGCCAACGATGCGCGGCCGCTGGTCAGCAAGCTCGGCAAGGACTCTGACCGGCTGGTCACCGGCACCGGCGAGACCCTCGACGAGGTGCGCAAGACGGCACGGTCGTTCGAGAAGCTGGCCGGCGAGCTCGAGCGCCTGGTTGCCGAAACGCGCGAACCGGTGCGCGATTTCGCGCAGTCCGGGCTCTACGAACTGTCGCAATTCCTGATCGAGGCGCGCAGCCTGGTCGCCGGACTCCAGCGCCTGTCGGGCCAGCTCGAGCGCGATCCCGCCCGCTTCCTGTTCGGCGATCAAACCAAGGGGGTCGAGGCCAAATGACTTCTTTTCTCCGCGCCGCGGCGCTGATCGCCGGGCTCGCCCTCGCCGCTTGTCAGCTCCCCGGCACCGGCGATGCGCCGCAGCTTTACACGCTGACGCCGAAGAGTACCTTCGATCCCGCCCTGCCGAAGGTCGAGTGGCAGCTCATCGTCGAGGCGCCGATCGCCGCCGGAGGCCTCAACACGCCGCGCATCGCGCTGCAGCGCTCGCCGGTCAGCGTCGACTATTTCGCGCGCGCCAACTGGACCGATCAGGCGCCGCTGCTGGTGCAGACGCTGCTCATCGAATCCTTCGAGAACACCGGCAAGATCGTCGCCGTCAGCCGCGAGTCGACGCAGCTCCGCGCCGACTACGTGCTGAAGACGGAGCTCCGCGAGTTCCAGGCCGAGTATGACGGCGCCGGGCCGCCGCTGGTGCGCGTGCGGATCAACGGCAAGCTGATCCGCATGCCCGACCGCACGATCATCGCCAGCGAGACGATCGAGCGCGCCGAGCGCGCGAAGAAGGGCGATATCGAGAGCGTCGTCCTCGCCTTCGACGAGGCGCTGGGCAAGGTGATGAAGCGCATCGTCGAATGGGCGATGGTCGCCCCCGGCTCGACGCGCAGCACATTGCCGCGACGGAACGGCTGAGCGATTGGGGCCTGTCTATCAAATACCACTGCAGTGCGCTTATCGGAATCTATTGCCAATCCAGTTGTCGTTGTCGTCGAAATGCTGCGACTGGGGGTATCCCGCCGCGTTCCAAATCGCGTCGAAAGCGGGCCTCATTAGGCGGGTATATGTCTCAGGTGTGTCGTAGTTCGATATAACAATCTCCGGCAAATAAAGCTCTGGTGAGATGAACTGCGGAATTCTATCCAAGTGATCTTCCGTCCCTTTTACCCAAAAACGAGCGCCGCCGA
>JACQDQ010000038.1 GCA_016201015.1 Pseudomonadota bacterium
TCCGGACTACGTCGAGATCGTGCGGGGCTTGCGGGGGTAATCCGCTCCTAAAGCCCCACCATCGCCCGTACCGCGGCCGGGCTGCTGCCGGTCTCGCGTAGGGACGCGAGCGTCGGCGCGCCGGCGCGCTTGGCCAGGCGCGCGCCGTCGGCACCGGCGATCAGCCCGTGATGGTGATAGTCCGGCGTGACGAGGCCGAGCAGCGCCTGCAACAGGCGATGGATATGCGTCGCCGGGAAAAGATCGGCGCCGCGCGTCACCAAGGTCACGCCCTGCAGGTGGTCGTCGAGCGTGACGGCGAGGTGGTAGCTGGTCGGGATCTCCTTGCGGGCGATGACCACGTCGCCAAACAATGCGGGATCGGCCACAACGCGTCCCTTCTCGCGGTCGTGCCAGTCGAGCGGACCGGTCTCCGCCAGCGCCCGCGCGACGTCGAGGCGCAGCGCGTAGGGTAGGTTCGCGGCAACCCGTGCACTACGCTCGACCGACGCCAGATTTCGGCAGGTGCCGGGATAGACCGGACCGTCCGGTCCATGCGGCGCTGCGCCGGCGCGCGCGATCTCGGCGCGAATCGCCGCACGCGTGCAGAAGCACGGATAGACCAGGCCGCGTTCCGCCAGGCGTTCGACCGCTGCGCTGTATTCGGCGAGATGCCCCGACTGGCGCCGCACCGGCTTCTCCCAATCAAGCCCGAGCCAGGTGAGGTCCGCATAAATGCCCGTCTCGAACTCGGCGCGGCAGCGTGTCACATCGATGTCTTCGATGCGCAGTAGGAAGCATCCGTTGGCGCGTCGCGCCGCCTCCCAGGCGAACAGCGCGGCATAGGCGTGACCGAGATGCAGGCGTCCGGTGGGCGAGGGGGCGAAGCGGGTGACGACCGACATGGGCCATGACAATACCACGCAGGTTTTGGTAGGACTGCCGGCCCGGTCCCTGCGTCAACAATTGGCTCCGATGTCCGATCCCTTTGCCTTGTCCGGCCCGAGCTATGGCCCGCTTGCCGGCGGCCAGCCGCGCGCGCTCGTCATTCTGCTGCACGGCCTGGGCGCCGACGGCAATGATCTCATCGGCTTGGCGCCGCGTTGGGCACCGCTGATGCAGCACGTCGCCTTCATCTCGCCACATGCACCGTTTCCGTGCGACATGGCGCCGTTCGGCCGGCAATGGTTCAGCCTGCAGGATCGCTCGCCCGACATGGTGGTGGCCGGGGTCAAGGCGGCGGCGCCGATCCTCGACGCCTTCATCGATGCTGAGCTCGCGCGGCACGGCCTCGGCGAGGACAGGCTCGGACTGGTCGGCTTCTCGCAAGGGACGATGATGTCGCTCTATGTCGCGCCGCGGCGCCAGCGGGCGGTGGCGGCCGTCGTCGGCTATTCGGGCGCGTTGGTGGCGGCCGACACGCTGGCCGCGGAGACGAAGACGCGGCCGCCGGTGCTGCTGGTGCACGGCGAGGCCGACCCAATGGTGCCATTCCAGGCGATGGCCACTGCCGCGGCCGGGCTGCGTGGCGTCGGCATCGAAGTGACAACCGAGGCACGGCCCAGCCTGCCGCATTCGATCGACGAGGTCGGCCTGGCCCTCGGCGGCCGCTTCCTCGCCCGTCGTCTGGCTGCCTGAGAACCATGTATTGAGTTTTGCCGGACCATAAAGTATCAAGGGCTTGGAGGTAAGTGATCGCGGCCCGCAGGTGGAGGTAATCGGCGTGCTCAGCTCGGTCGAACAATGCCCGGCTCTGGTTCTGAACGCGGATTTCCGCCCGCTCAGCTATTTCCCGTTTTCGCTGTGGTCATGGCAGGAAGCGGTCAAGGCCGTCTTCCTCGATCGCGTCAATATCGTCTCCGAATACGACCGCGTCGTCCGCTCGCCGACCATCGAGATGCGGTTGCCGAGCGTGATCTCGCTCAAGGAATATGTTCCCTCGCGGCGCCGGCCTGCCTTCACCCGGTTCAATGTGTTCCTGCGCGACCGTTTCTCGTGCCAATACTGCGGCGATCCGTTTCCGACGCATGATCTGACTTTCGATCACATCCTGCCGCGCTCGCGCGGCGGCCGCACGGTGTGGGCCAATGTCGTGACCGCGTGCACGGACTGCAATTTGGCGAAGGGGAACCGCCTGCCGCCAGAGGCGGCGATGTATCCGCGGCGTATGCCGGCGCAGCCGACGACGCGTCAGTTGCAGGAGAACGGCCGTGCCTTCCCGCCCAACTTTCTGCACGAAAGCTGGCGCGATTTTCTATACTGGGACACCGAACTCGATCCCGTCTGAGCAGTCAGTCCGCTGCGGCGTGCTCCCTGGCCGCGCGACGCAGCCGTGCCTGCACGGCGGCAATGAGATCGTCGAGCTTCGCCCGCTCGACACCATCGCGCGCCATGACCGCCTGAATTATCGGATCGTCGAGGAGTTCGGCGAGCGTCGGCTCTTGGCCTTTGCGCCCCTTTGCCCGTTCGGACCGCGGATTTCTCCGCATCGTGTCCTCCTCTCCCTGCGCCTCTACACTACTCCAATCTAACTGCAGTAGATGACAAAAAAGCGTGAACATTGGGGCGAAATCTTGATTTTTGCTTCGCGCCTGCGTTGCAGTGCAACACTCAACGCGCGACGCGGTTGCGGCGCAAAAATCTAAATGCGCGTCGACAGCCAGATGGCGAGGCGCGATGCCGCCTTGATGCCGGTGCTGAGCAGCACATATCCCGGCGCTTGTTCGGCGCCATGCGCGAGACCTTCATCGCGATGCGAGAGTTCGTCGCGGCGAAACTCGTCGAGTGTCGCTTTGAGCTCGGCTTCGGCGGCCGGCAGGCTGCGAATTTGGCCTGCATAGTGGGCGTCGATCACCTCTTCGACCGCCACGGTGCACGCCATCGCCGCACGCGGTCCCAAGAATGCAGTCGCCGCGCCAAGGGCATAGCCTGCCACGTACCACAAGGGCGATAGCACCGTGGGTCGCACGTGTCGTTCCGGCAACAAGCGGTCGAACGCGCTGAGATGCGCACGCTCCTGGTCCGCCATGTGGCGGATCACGCGGCCGGCCGGGCTGTCGCCGAGCACCGCGAGCTGCCCGTCGTAGATGCGGACCGCTCCATATTCGCCGGCGTGATCGACCCGCAGCATGCGCGCAACCGCTTCATCCGGGCTCGGATCGCCGGGCAGGCGCTGCGGTGCAACAGGAATCGCCATGGTTAGGGCCTGGTAACCAGCGCGCATCGCGCCGTGTGGGCCGCGAAGGCGGCCAGGGCAAGCGACAGCAACACGTTGTAGCCGGCCATCGAGATGCCGATCAGCGACCACGCGACCTGGTCGCAGCGTACGATCGGCTGGGCGAGCAGGCGGCTGCGCAACTCCTCGACCGTGCCGGCCGCGCCCAGGGTGCTGCCGCAGGCCGCCGTGCCCTCCCACCAATGCTGCTCGACGCCGACATGGAACACGCCGACCCCGGCGCCGATCATGAAGCCGATTCCGGCGAGGGCGATCAGTGTCCCGGCGACGGCCGGTCGGTCGGCCAGCGCCCAGGCGAGCACGGCGATTGCGATGGCGGCGGCATAGGGCACGCGCTGATACAGGCACAGCACGCAGGGCGCCAGGCCGCCGATGTACTGAAAGGCGAAGGCGGCGCCGAGAATGGCGATGCTGGCGACGAGGATGACAAGGGCGGACTGGCGGATGGTCATGGTTTCGATATAGCGCGCGGACCGTCGTGCCGCCAGCCTCAGAAATAGCGCAGGACGAGGAAGCCGCCGACCAGGCTTACGGCGAACACGGTCGTCACCAGGGTGAGGCGCCGCTCGATGAAGTCGCGAATCGGCGGTCCGAAAATCCTAAGCAGCCCGGCGACAAGAAAGAAGCGCACGCCCCGCGTGGCCAGCGAGGCGACGCCGAAGATCGCGAGATCGAACTTGGCAAGACCGCTGGCGATGGTGATCAGCTTGTAGGGAATCGGCGTCAGGCCCTTGATCAGGATGATCCAGATTCCCCATTCGTTGAACTTAGCCTGAAACTCGGCGAAGGCGGCGCTGTAGCCGTAGAAGGCGAGGACATGGCGGCCGATCGTCTCGAACAGGAAGTAGCCGATGGCGTAACCGAAAAAGCCGCCGATGACGGACGCCGCCGTGCAGACGAGGGCGATCCGCCAGGCCTGCGCCGGCCGCGCCAGTACCATGGGGATGATCAGCGCGTCGGGCGGGATCGGGAAGAACGAGCTTTCGGCGAAGGACACGGCGGCCAAAGCCCACAGCGCGCGCGGATGCGCGGCGAGCCGCATCGTCCAATCGTAGAGGCGCTGAAGCATCGTCAACTCCGCCGGGGGCGGGCGGGGTGTATCAGCCGGGTGGCGGTGGCGCAAGCCGCGTCGAATGCGGGCCAAATCGCGCCGCGGCAGACGGCGGTCGACCGCCGTGGCTCGGTCCCGCGTGAATCGGACTCTTGGACTGGAGGTGTGCCGCCGGCTCCGCTAACATGTGGGGCGAAATTGGCATGGGGTTTGCACGGCATCGGAAGAATTGCCGCCCAGGGCCAGCAGCAGGGCCAGGCCACCCGAACAGGAGCAGGGAGACACCGATATGAAGCTCGACAAACTGTTGAAGCTCGCCGCAGCCGCGGCGGCGATCGCCGCACCGCTCGTCTTCGCCACCCCGCCGGCGGCGGCGCAGTCGAACACCATTCGCGCCGTGATGCACTCGGATCTCAAGATCCTCGATCCGATCTGGACGACCGCCTACATCGTCCGCAACCACGGCTACATGATCTACGACACGCTGTTCGCGATGAACGAGAAGCTCGAGATCCAGCCGCAGATGGTCGACAAGTACGAGGTCAGCGCGGACAAGCTGACCTACACCTTCACGCTCCGCGACGGGCTGATGTGGCACGACGGCAAGCCGGTGGTGGCGGAAGACTGCGTGGCCTCGATCAAGCGCTGGGGCGCCCGCGACAGCATGGGCCAGAAGCTCATGGGCTTCACCAAGGAGCTGGCGGCGGTCGAGCCTGGTCGTCCAGTCGCTCGGCAAGCCCAGCTCGAACGTGCCGTTCATGATGCCAAAACGGGTGGCAGAAACCAACCCGATGGAGCAGATCTCGGACTTCACCGGGTCCGGCCCCTTCATGTTCAAGCGCGACGAATGGAAGCCGGGCGAGAAGACGGTCTACGTCAAGTTCGCCGACTACAAGCCGCGCAGCGAGCCCGCCAGCGGGCTGTCCGGCGGCAAGGTGGTAAAGGTTGACCGGGTCGAATGGCTGGCGATTCCCGATCACCAGACCGCAGTCAATGCGCTGCTGGCGGGCGAGATCGACTACATCGAGGCGCCGCCGCACGATCTGCTGCCGGTGCTTAAGAAGGACAAGGGCGTCGCCCTCGTCGACTGGAACCCGCTCGGCAACCAGTACACGTTCCGCTTCAATTGGACGCACCCGCCCTTCAACAATGAGAAGGTTCGCCGCGCCGTCATCACCGCCTTCAACCAGGAGGATTTTCTCAAGGCGGTCATTGGCGACCCGGCCTACTACAAGACGTGCAAGGCGATGTTCCTGTGCGGCAGTCCGCTGCAATCGACGAAGGGCATGGATGGGCTGCTCGACTCCAACTTCGACAAGGCGAAGCAGCTCCTGAAGGAAGCCGGCTACGACGGCACGCCGATCGTGCTCATGCACTCGACCGACCTGATCGTGCTGACCAACCTTGCCCCGGTCGCGGCCGACCTGCTGCGCCGTGCCGGCTTCACCGTCGACATGCAGTCGATGGACTGGCAGACCCTGGTCTCGCGCCGGACCAAGAAGGATCCGCCCAGCCAGGGCGGCTGGCATGCGTTCCTGACCTCGTGGGTGGCGGCCGACATTCTCAACCCGGTCATGGCCGGTTTCTTCAATTCGGGCTGCGACAAGGCCATGTTCGGCTGGCCGTGCGACGAGCAGATGGAGAAGCTGCGCGACCAGTTCTCTCGTGAGTCCGACGCGGAGAAGCAGAAGGCGATCGCCGAGGACGTGCAGGAGCGCGCCATGCAGATCGGCACGCATATCCATCTCGGCCAGTGGTATCAGCCGGCCGCCGTGCGCAAAGGCGTGATCGAGGGTCTTCCCACCACCCCAGCGCCGGTGTTCTGGAACGTAACGAAGAAAGGCAGCTAAGCCTGAAGCGGCGACCGGGCGGGCGCCGATGCTGACCTTCGTCGCGCGCCGCCTGCTGGCCACCATCCCGGTGCTCGGGATGGTGGCCGTCTTCGTCTTTCTCCTGCTGCGTCTCACCCCGGGCGATCCGGCCGCGGTGATTGCCGGCGACAATGCAAACTCGCAGCAGGTTGCCGAGATCCGCGAGAAGCTGGGCCTCGGCCAGCCGCTGCTGACGCAGTTCGTCATCTGGGGCGGCAAGATTGCGCGGGGCGACTTCGGCGAATCCTTCTTCTTCAAGAAGACGGTCGCCGAGCTGATCGCCCAACGCATCGAGCCCACTCTGGCGCTCAGCGTGTTCACCATCGTGATCGCGGTGCTGGTCGCCGTGCCCTTGGGCGTGATCGCCGCCTACAAGCACGATAGCTGGATCGATCGCCTGGTCATGGGCTTCTCGGTGCTGGGCTTCTCGGTTCCCGTGTTCGTGTTCGGCTATCTCCTCATCTATCTCTTCGCGATCCAGCTCGGCGTTTTTCCGGTGCAGGGCTACCGGCGCATTGCCGACGGCTTTTGGCCGTTTGCCGAGCGTCTCGTGCTGCCGGCCTGTACCCTGGCGGTCATCTACATCGCCCTGATCGCCCGCATCACGCGAGCGAGCGTGCTCGAGGTGCTGGGCGAGGACTACATACGCACGGCCTATGCCAAGGGCCTGACCGATGGCGTCGTGCTGATGCGCCACGCGCTGCGCAATGCGGCGGTGCCGATCGTGACCGTCATCGGCATCGGCATCGCGCTGCTCATCGGCGGCGTCGTGGTGACCGAGAGCGTCTACAACATTCCCGGCCTCGGTCGGCTGACTGGCGATCGATCTCAGCTACACGCTGCTCGATCCGAGGATCCGCTATTGACCGCCGCGACCGACGAACTCCTGCCTTCCGCGGCCGACGCGTCGGCCGCCGCCGCCAGGTCGGGCGCGGTCCACCGCTTGCTGCACAGCACGACCGTCATCATCGGCGGCGCGATCATGCTCGTCATGTTGGTGGTGGCATTGCTGGCGCCGGCGCTCGGCACGAGCGATCCGGCGCGCATCGACCCGACCTACCGCAACAAGCTGCCGGGCAGCGAACGCAGCATCACGCTCGCCAGCGGCGAGACCGCGACGCGCACCTATTGGATGGGCACGGACAGTCTCGGCCGCGACGTCTACAGCCGCGTGATCTACGGCGCGCGCATCTCGCTCATGATCGGCACCTGCGTGGCGGCAATCAGCGTCGCCATCGGCCTGGTCATCGGCCTCGTCTCCGGCTACATCCGCTGGCTCGACGGCATCGTCATGCGCTTCATGGACGGCATGATGGCGATTCCCGGCATCCTGCTGGCGATCGCGCTGGTCTCGGTCTGGGGCGCCGGGCTCGGCACGGTGATCATCGCCATCGTCGTGCCGGAGATTCCGCGAGTGGTGCGTCTCGTGCGCTCGGTCGTGCTGTCGGTCCGCGAGGAGCCGTATGTCGAGGCGGCGATCTCGGTCGGCACGCCGACGCCGTTGATCCTGATCCGCCACGTGCTGCCCAATACGGTCGCGCCGGTGATCGTGCAGGGCACGTATATCTGCGCCTCGGCGATCCTGGTCGAGGCGATCTTGAGCTTCCTCGGCATCGGCATCCCGCCGGAGACGCCGACCTGGGGCAACATCATGGCCGAAGGGCGCACCCTGTTCCGCGTCTATCCGCACAACATCCTGTTCCCCGGCGTGTTCCTGGCCTTCACCGTGCTGGCCGTCAACATGCTGGGCGACGGGCTGCGCGACACGCTCGACCCGCGCCTGAGCAAGCGTGTCTGAGCCGTCGATGGGCACCACCGCCGACGGCCCGGTTCTCGAGATCCGCGGCCTCTCGGTGGAGTTGCCCAAGGGCGCCGATCGGCGTTTCGCGGTGGAGGCCGCCGCCTTCGACGTGCGGCCGCGCGAGATCGTCTGCCTGGTCGGCGAGTCGGGCTCCGGCAAGTCGGTGATCGCCCAGAGCGTGATGGGCCTGCTGCCCAAGGCGCTCAGACCCGTGGCGGGCGAGATCCGTCTGCAGGGCGAGAACGTGCTGGCGGCGAGCCCGGCGCGGCTGCGGGAGCTGCGCTGCACACGCATGTCGATGATCTTCCAAGAGCCGATGACCGCCCTCAACCCGGTCATGACCTGCGGTGACCAGATCGACGAGGTGTTGCGCGCGCACACCGCGCTCGGGCCGGATGCGCGGCGCCGTCGCATCCTCGACATCATGGGCCTGGTGCGGCTGCCCGAGCCGGAGCGGTTGATCGACGCCTATCCGCACCAGATCTCGGGCGGTCAGCGCCAGCGCATCATGATCGCGATGGCCCTCGTCCTGGAACCGGCGCTGCTCATCGCCGACGAGCCGACGACCGCGCTCGACGTGACCACGCAGGCGCAGATCCTCGATCTCATCAAGGACATCCAGCGCAGCCATGCGACCGGCGTGCTGTTCATCACTCACGATTTCGGCGTGGTCGCCGAGGTCGCGCACCGCGTCGCCGTCATGCAGTGGGGCCGACTGGTCGAGTTCGGCGAGATGCGGCAGGTGCTGTCCCGGCCGCAGCACGCCTATACGCGCATGCTGATTTCCGCGGTGCCGAGCATCGCGCCGCGACTGCGCGTGCGGCGCGCCGGAGCCCCGATCGTGCTTGAGACGCGCGGGCTCGGCAAGACCTATGGTACCGACGGTTTCCTGCGGCAGGCGCGCGTGGTGCGCGCGGCTGACCAGGTGTCGGTCGAGATCAGGCGCGGCGAGACGCTCGGCATCGTCGGCGAATCCGGCTCCGGCAAGTCGACGGTGGCGCGCTGCGTCGCGCGCCTGATCGATCCGACCGACGGCGCCATCTTGCTGCATGGCGAGGAGATCGGCCGGCTGCGGCCGGGAGCCTTGCGGCCGCATCGCCGGCGCATCCAGATCGTCTTCCAGGACCCCTACCGCTCGCTCAATCCGCGGCGCAGCGTGGGCGCTTCGATCGTCGAGGGGCCGATGAATTACGGCGTCTCACGCCAAGAGGCCATGCGTCGCGCCCAGTCGCTGATGGAACTGGTGAAGCTCGACCCTGTGGCTCTCGATCGCTACCCGCACCAATTTTCCGGCGGCCAGCGTCAGCGCATCTGCATCGCCCGTGCGCTCGCCATGGAGCCGGAGCTGCTGATCGCCGACGAGGCCGTCTCGGCGCTCGACGTGTCGGTGCAGGCGCAGGTGTTGGCGCTGCTCGACGAGATCCGCCGCAAGCTCGACCTCGCCATGCTGTTCATCACCCACGATCTGCGCGTGGCCGCCCAGGTGTGCGACCGGGTTGCGGTAATGCACCGGGGCCGGGTGGTGGAGTACGGCGATGCCGCAGTGATCTTCACCAGCCCGCAGCACGACTACACCAAGGCGCTGTTCGCCGCCGCGCCGGGCAAGGATTGGGAATTCGGCCGGTTCGAGGCGGCGGACACGGCGTGACCGGCCGGTCGCCCGATTGTCCCTAGGCGCGTTGCGCGCCCGCCCTGCCGTCTTCCACGACGAAGCCGGCGGTCGTGGCGATGCCGCTGTCCGACCGGCGAACATCGGCGACGCCGCGCAGCTCCGCGGTCGCCCGGCGCCGGCCGAGCTCGACGCGGAGATAGCCTTTGGTGGCGCTGTCGGCGAATTTGACGTGCGGATTTTTTGCCTGGCGCTTGAGGGTGTCGGCCTGCGCTTGCGCCTGCGACGTGATCGACGTGCCGCAGATCTCCGTGGCGACGACCGGCGAGCGCGGACCGTCGAAATCCGGCTTGAGATCGGTGACGTAGGTGCCATGCACGTCGCCGCCGATCACCAGCGGATTGGCCGGCTTGCGCGCGGCGATGAAGTCGAGCAGGCGCCGCCGCGCGGCCGGATAGCCGTCCCAGCCATCGGTCCAGAATCTGCGCCCGGGACCATTGATCTCGGTGTCCCATTGCGCCATCCGCGTCTGCTGCGCCAGCACGTTCCATTTGCCGCGCGAACCGCCGAGCGTCGTCTCCAACCAGCCCTCCTGCACCGCGCCCAGCAGCGTCAGCCGCGGATCGCGGCGATCGGGGCATTGCGCGTCGCTGACGAAGTTCGAGCCGCCGACGAGGTTGGGCCGGTGGCAGGGCTGATGGTCGCGGTACTGCCGATCGTCGAGCAGCGTGATGCGGGCGAGATCGCCGAAGTCGAGCGCGCGATAGAGGCGGAGGTCGGCACCGGACGGGCGCAGCGCCGGGCGCACCGGCATGTGCTCCCAATATGCCTTGTAGGCGGCGGCGCGGCGCGCCAGGAAGGCCGGTCCGATCAGCTTTTCCCCGCGGTCGCTGGCGTAGTCGTTCGACACTTCGTGGTCATCCCACGTCGTCGCCCAGGGAAACGCCGCATGCGCGGCCTGCAGATCGGGGTCGGTCTTGTACAGCGCATAGCGGTTGCGATAGTCGGCGAGCGTGAATATCTCCGGGGTGCCGTGGCGGCGTACGTGGTTGCCGCCCCAACTAGTCTCATAGATGTAGTCGCCGAGGAACAGGACGAGGTCGAGGTCGTCCGCCGCCATGTGCCGGTAGGCGGCGAAGAATCCCTGCTCGTATTGCTGACACGAGGCGAAGGCGAAGCGCAGGCGCTCGATCGGGGCGTTCGCGACCGGGGCGGTGCGCGTGCGGCCGACCGGGCTGGCCATACCGCCGGCGACGAAGCGGTACCAGTACCAGCGGCTGGGCTCGAGTCCGGTCAGCTCGACATGCACCGCATGCGCGTCTTCCGGGCGGGCGGTGACGGTGCCGCGCTGGACGATCTGGGTGAACGCTTCGTCGCGCGCAATGGTCCAGGCGACCTCGACGGGCGCGTCGGGCATGCCGCCGTCGTTGATCGGATCGGGCGCCAGGCGGGTCCACAGCACGACGCCGTCCGGCGTCGGCTCGCCTGACGCGACGCCCAGGGCGAACGGCCCTGCGGCGCCGGTCGGGATCGCTGGCTCGGTCGCGCAGCCCGAGAGATAGGCGAGGGGGACCACCGCAGCGGCGCCGGCGAGCAGGCGCCGACGACTGAGGCCTCGATAAACAGCTGCGCGGATCAGTGCCATGGATGTTTCCTTACTCCACGAACCGTGGCTGTTGTAGCACGACGGAGCGACACTTCGACTGGAGCCGAGAAACGTTGCCGGGGCCGTCGTTGCGATTGACGACGATTGATCCAATCGCCGGTGTCGAGGGATCCGAGGAAATTCGACGCTAAAGCGCCTGGCGGACGCGCTTCCAGGTGTTATCCATGTGCAGGCGGAGAATCCGGCCCAAGCGCGGCGCATCGCGCGCTTCCAGCGCCGCGATCATCTCTTCATGCTCGGCAAAGGACGCATGCCATTCGTCCTCGCGATCATTGCCGATGAAACGCACGCGCTTGATGCGCGCCTGCAGCGTATCATGCATTGCCGCCAGCGTGGGGTTTGCCGATAGGCGCGCGATCGAGGAATGGATCGTCTGGTTGAGCTTGAAGTATTCGAGGCGGTCGCGTTTCGCGAACAGCTCGACCATTCGATAGTGGATCGATCGCAGATCGGCAATCTCCGCGTCCGACGCATTGCGGCAGGCCAGCTCTGCGGCCAGAGCCTCGAGAGCTCCGATTACAATCAGCGCGTCCTGCACTTCTTTGGCGGTGGGTTTCCGCACCACCGCGCCGCGGTTGGGCATCAACTCGATCAGTCCCTCCGAGGCGAGCACCTTGAGCGCCTCGCGCAGAGGCGTGCGCGAGATCCGCAGCTTGTCGCACAGATTGCCCTCGTGGATGCGCGTGCCGGGCGCCAAGACGCCTTCGATGATCAAGTCCCGCACGCGCGTAACGACTTCGTCGTGCAAGCTGCGGCGAGCGATCGGCGACGTCTCTACGCTGGCGGTTTCCAATCTTGCCTCGCCTAGACTTCGACGAATTGATCGCAACGGTGAGTTGGACCGGGGTCGGCCGTGGGAACTCCACGACGCCTGGGCTGCGGTGGCACGTCGAGGCGGCAAGCCGCGCCGGCGGTCCACCTCAGCAAGGCAACACGAGACTTGGTACAACTCATTGTTTTCGCATGGCGCCGCGCGCGCCGCTCAATTTGCGGTGCGTCCGGCGGATCGGCTGACTTGCCCTGGATAACCTCTAAGTACATTTTTAATTCAAAATTCTTGATGCAAATTCACTCTCCGTCTATAACTCATTCTCGGGAGGTTGGAAATGACGAATTGCGATCCTTGCCGGTGCACACACGGCGGACGGCTTGGCGATGGGAATTGACCCAATCGCGCCGCGGATTGCGCTGGTCATGGGCGACCCGGCGGGCATCAGTCCGGAGCTGACCGCCAAGCTGCTGGCCATGGCCGACGTCGCACGCGATGCGCGGATCCTGATCGTTGGCGAGCGCCGTGTCCTGGCTGACGGTGAACGCGTCGCCGGTGTGTCCGTACCGCTCGCCGCCACGATTTCGGCCGGCGAGAAGCCGACATTGGTCCAGGGCAAGCCGACCCTGCTGGACCTACGCTCGCTTGATTCCGCCGAAACCGCGCGCGGCGTGGCTTCGGCGGCCGGTGGGCGCTTCGCCATGGCCAACTTCAAGACGGCGTTGCAGCTTGCCCGCGATGGCGCGGTGGATGCGATCTGCTTTACCCCGTTCAACAAGGCGGCCCTGAAGCTCGGGGGCAATCCCTACGAGGACGAATTGCAGTTCGCGGCCGATGTCCTGGGGCATCGCGGGCCATGCAGCGAGTTCAACATCCTGGACCGGTTGTGGAACGCCCGGGTGACGTCTCACGTCCCGCTGTCGCGCGTCGCGCAGTTGCTGACGACCGAGCGCATCGTCTCCGCGTTGACGCTGACCGACGCCTGCATGCGTCGGGCCGGCGTTGCGCACCCGCGCATCGCCGTTGCCGGATTCAATCCGCATGCGGGCGATGGCGGTAACTTTGGCCGGGAAGAGATCGATGTGATCGGGCCTGCGATCGCAGCGGGGCGAGCGCGGCAGGTCAATGCCGATGGCCCGTTTCCGGCGGATACGGTTTTCGTGCGCGCGCGCCGCGGCGACTATGATGCCGTCCTGACCATGTTCCACGACCAGGGCCAGATCGCGATGAAATTGCTCGGCTTCGAGCGTGGCGTGACTTTGCTCGGCGGGCTGCCGGTGCCGATATGCACGCCCGCGCATGGCACCGCGTATGATATTGCCGGCAAGGGCGTAGCCGACGCGACGGCAACGCATTGCGCATTCATGCAGGCCTGCATCATGGGACGGGCCCGAGCCGAGGAGATTCAAGCCGCCTGAGCCTGCGTTGCTGCGCCGCGGCTTGCTGGCGTTGAAGTCGGCAGCCGAGAACAAGAACCAAAGGGAGGAAAGACATGTTGCGAGCGCTTCTGTCCGTCGTTCTGTGCCTAGCCAGCGGTACAGCCTTGGCGCAAACCATCGATTTGAAGCTCGGCAATACGTCCGCCCCCGGCTCGAGCCAAACCGTCGCGGCCGAGGAATACGCGCGGCGCGTGAACACGAATTTGGCGGGCAAGATCAAGCTCACGGTTTATCCCAACAGCCAACTCGGCAACGAAAACGAGCTGCTGCAGAAGCTGAAGATCGGCACCGTCGATTTCTCGCAGCCGTCGACGGTCATGTCCACCGTGGCCGCCGAATTCGGCGTATTCGACATGCCGTACTTGATCAAGAACCGGGACCACATGGCCCGCTATCGCGATCAGGTGTTCTGGTCCGACATGGCGCCCAAGACCGCGGCGCAAGGTCTTCAGGTGATCGCCGTTTGGGAGAATGGCTATCGTCATATCACCAACAACATCCGGCCGATCAACACGCCTGCGGACCTGAAGGGCATCAAGCTGCGCGTGCCGCCCGGCGTGTGGCGCGCCAAGATGTTTCAGGCCTATGGCGCCAGCCCGTCGCCGATGCAGTTCTCCGAGCTATTCGTCGCATTGCAGACCGGCGTCATGGACGGTCAGGAAAATCCGCTGTCCAACGTGTGGTCCGCCAAGCTCCAGGAGGTTCAGAAGTATCTCTCGTTCACCAGCCACGTTTATACGCCGTCGTTCCTGACGGTCGGAATCGTGCGATGGAAGCGGCTGCCCGCGGACGTTCGCGCCGAGCTGGAAAAGATCGCGCGTGAAACCCAGGACTGGGTTTTGGCGCACGAGGAGAAAGAGGATAAGGAGCTTCTGGAAAAACTCCGCGGCAGCGGCATCCAGATCAATGTGGCCGATCGTGAGGCATCCGTGAAGGCCAGCGCAGCGATTTACGATGAGTTCTCGAAGCAGGTTCCGACGGGGAAGGCTCTCATCGACAAGGCCCTGGCGCTTGCGAGCAAGTAACCCGGCGATGGACCGTCTGCGCACCGGGTTTCGAATCGTTCTCGAAGTCGCCTGCCTGTTGATCTTGCTCTGCCTGCTGGTCGTTGTGGTGGTTGCCGTGGTGGCGCGCTACAGCGGGCTGCTGTTCTCCTGGTACGATGAGCTTGCGAGCATTCTGCTCGCATGGCTGACCTATTTCGGCGCGGCGCTGGCAGCCCTAAGGCGGGCGCATCTCGGGTTCGACAATGCGATGCGCGCGCTGCCGCCGCGTGCGCGCCGCATCGCGTTCGTGTTGGCCGAGGCGATGACCATCGGCTTCTTCGCCTGCCTGGGATGGGGCGGCTGGGCCCTGCTCGACATCCTTGTCGGCGAAACGCTGGTCAGCATGCCGTTCGTGCATGCCTCCGCGGTGCAGTCGGTGATCCCGCTCGCTTCGGCTGTCTTCGTCATGGCCGAGATGCTGTCGATGCCCGAAGCCTGGCGCCGATACGCCGACAGTCCCGCGCACGACCACCAGCAGCAGCTCTGAAACCCGCATCATGTCGGCGATCCTGATCATTCTGATCTTCTTGGCGCTGTGCGCTGCCAATGTTCCGATCGCCGTCGCGCTTGGCGCCGTGGCTCTAGGCGCCATGGCGCTCGACCTCGGAACGGCGGGGTTCATGAATGCGGCGATCGTCATGTTCGAGGGCGCCCGAAAATTTCCGCTGATCGCGATTCCGCTCTTTGTCCTTGCCGGCGGCATCATGAACGCGACCAGCATTTCGCGTCGCTTGATCGCTTTCTGCAACGCGCTGATCGGGTTCGTGCGCGGCGGGCTGGCGATGGTCAGCATCCTGGCGTCGATGTTCTTCGCCGAGATCTCGGGCTCCGCCGTGGCCGACGTCGCGGCGCTGGGTTCGGTGCTGATACCAGAAATGAAGAAGCGGGGCTATTCGAAGGAAATGGCGGCGTCGGTGATGTCATCCGCCGCTTCGCTGGCGATCATCATTCCTCCGTCGATTCCAATGATCCTGTATGCGGTCATCGCCGACACGTCGGTGGTAAAGCTGTTCGTCGCCGGCATCGTGCCCGGTGTATGCGGCGGGCTTTTGCTCATGGCGGTGGCCTATTGGCAGGCCATTCGACAGGGCCTTCCTGCGGAAGCTGCCTTCCGCATATCGGAAGTGGCGCGGACTCTACGCGAGGCGAGTTTGGCGCTGCTGCTGCCGGTGATCATTCTCGGCGGAATCTTCGGCGGCGTGGTGACGGCGACCGAAGGCGCGGCGTTGGCCGTCGTCGCGGCGATCGGGATCGGGCTGCTGTACCGCGAGCTGGATCTGGACGTCCTCTATGTCGCCTTGGTCGACGGTGTGATGCAGACGGCCGTGGTGATGCTCTTGGTCGCAACGTCGGCGTTGCTGGGCGTCTATCTGACCGAAACGCAACTGCCGCAGCGGCTCGCGGGCTCGCTCACGGAGCTGACGCGAAATCCCATTCTGGTGCTCGCTCTCCTCAATATCGCATTCTTCGTTCTGGGATTTTTCCTGCACGGCGCCGCGGCGATCATCCTGGTCGTGCCGATCGTGATGCCGCTGATCAAGGCGATCGGGATCGACCCGATCCATTTCGGCATCATCGTGACGCTCAATATCGCCGTTGGCCAGCAAACGCCGCCGGTCGCCAGCGTGCTGATGATTGCTTGCTCGATCGCCAAGGCCAATATGTGGGAGGCGTCGCGAATCAATGTGTGGTTCGTCGTCGCTTTGATCCTGGTCTTGCTGCTCGTGACCTACGTTCCGTTCGTATCGTTGGCCCTGGTCGATCTGTTTTACTGACGGGTTTTCTCGGCCCGTCCGGCCGTGGCGGTCGGCTGGCAGGGGAGTGATCGTTCCGTTCGCCGGGTTCGCCGTGCGTGATTGAACGCGTTGGGGACTGCCAAGTACGGCTCGTCGGCAGCTCTCGACGCTCACATATCCGCAAGCCGGTGATTGACCCCGCGCGCGGCGCGACTAATATGCCGCGCGGCCCCTGTGGCGGAACGGTAGACGCGGCAGACTCAAAATCTGCTTCTCGCAAGGGAGTGGAGGTTCAAGTCCTCTCGGGGGCACCAGCGCATAGCCGAACATCGATGCACATTGGGCGCTGATTAAGACAGTGTGCGACGGCGTGTCATGCGCCCATGCGAGATAACTCGTGCTGCCCAGTGGAACATGGATGCTCATAGCTCCTCGCTGTTACGCGCCATCTGCGCGAGCCTGGAAAGAGGGCCGAAATGCCTGTCGTAACGCGGGCGCGCAATCTCGCGGCCACGCATCTTGACGACGTGCGCACCAAGACCAAGAATCTGCGGAGAACGGAACGTAACCTGCCGAAGATGATTGAAGAATCTCATGTTGAGCGCCTGCTGTACTGTCACCTGATCGACGCGTTGCTGGCCGACGACGCGCTCGAGGGCGACCGACACAGGCGTAAGCGGCCGGCCGTATGACAGCGCCCGAGCCGACAAGGCCAAGTGCGAACGGCACCGCCGCCGGTTTTGCGGGGCGCGCATGGGGTACGCGGATTCTCCTGTATGCGATCTCCGACGGCGTGCCGCGGCGCTCGTTTGCAGTCGCCGTGGTGGTCGGCCTGATCCTGAACCTGATCAATCAAGGTGACGTGCTGTTGAACGGGGAGGCGATTGATTGGTGGAAATTCGGCCTTACCTTCTGTGTCCCATATTTGGTCTGCACCTATGGCGCCGTCTCGTACCGCATGAATGCCAGCCGTCGACATTCACGACCATGACGCGGGGGACGCACAAGATTGGGCCGGGCGTCGCTGTTGTAGCACGCGGCATTTCGATGCGATGGGCCGAGATCCGGTATCGCTAGCCATGCTAGGCCGGTGGAGGCGGCATCCCATCGGCGGGGGTCTCAAGCAACTGCGTCACGGCTTCCGGCAGCACGCCTGGCGAGAATTTGTAGAGCCCGACGAACAGGAGACGATCGGTGCCGGCCAAGCGCAGTCGCTTCGGATTCGTCCGCCGCAGCGCGTTCAGCTGATGCCGCAGTATCAGGATCTCGATCCGCAGCCGCCATCGGAGATCAAGGAACGATCGAATCGCTGCCAATGGCAGTCTGGAGATGCCGCCCATCACCTGCGTTCATTATGCCGTTCGGAACAGGAGCGCGACCAGTCCGGTAAATCGAATTCTCGGAAGACGCAGATTCATGGATGCGGCACGACGTCCTGTCCTCATCGTTGGCCGGCCGACTGGCGGCTCTCTTCGATGGTCGGCTGGCCTGCTGATTCTTCGGCGTCACCCGCCGTTTGGATATCGAGGATGGGGTGATCGCGAAGGGCACTCGCTGCAACCTTCCGCGATCGTCGGCGGACATGCCAGGTCGCGGTTACCACGACCGCTATTGCCGCAACGGCCAGCGTCCAGATCGACCATGAGGCCATCAGCAGGCTGTGACCGAACGCGACGCTGACCACCGTGATCGGCACGATGCCGACCGCCGTGGTCCATAGGAACGTCCACCAACCGACGCCGCTCACCCCGGCGGCGTAATTGATCACATTGAACGAAAACACCGGAATGAATCGCACGACCAGCAGCGCGAGTGTGTTTCCGTGCCACCGCTCGATCTCGCGGCGGTAGCGCGGTGCCACGAACCTTCGAAAGACGGGACGGCCAACCCAGCGCGCCGTGCCGAAGGACAGGATCGCCCCGAGCATCGCCCCGACCCAGGTCGTCGCACTTCCCCAGAACACGCCAAACATCATCCCATTGGCGATCGCGATGACTTCAGCCGGCAGCGGCAAAAACGAATGGATCACCATGAGAATTACCGAACCAAGTGCAGGCCAGGGCGTCCAGTAGTTCGCAAAGCGCTCCACCGCCTCCGGCGTCAGCGACAACAGCTCAGCGAGATCGCCGGCCAGCCAACGCCACGCCGCGATGCCACAAATCAGCACGCCGACGAGCATGGCAATAACGGAGATCGCGGCCCCCGCCTCAGTCCAGGAAGCGTCGGCCACGTCAGATGAAGGCTGTATTGAGGACCGGCTGGGTGCCATCGTTCGCGCACATGGCGCCGCGGCGTCATTCGACATGCAAGGGTCCGTCTGGATAAAACGCCCGGAACGCGAAGGCGAAGCTGACATCGTGGACGACATCGTCCAGGGCATCGCCACGGCGCCGCTGAACGACGACATTGCCGATCTCGCGGCCGGCCTCGATGATCTGAGCGTCGAGCGGCGATGCCTGGCCCGGCTCCCAGGTCAATACGAGATCGCCGGCTTCGATGCGGCGACGCTTCATGAGCAGATCAAGTGCCCACGCCGCGCCGTCGACCACGACCACGCGTGCAAGCGGTGGCAGCGGACCATCGTAGCTGCCGCGATACAGGAACGGGCGGGCCGACCGGTCGTAACCGGCATACGGGTTTGTGCCATAGTTCCGCCGCCCGAATGCCGGCGGCACCATGATCCGGCCTTGCGGGAACCGGGTCTGGAAGCGTTCCACCGATTCGACCCGCAGCGGAATCATTGTGAGCTTGGCACCCAGCTGCTCACCGACAATGCATTCGCCGGTAAATTGCTGCCACCAGCTTTCGCTTTGGCGGTCATACATCACCAAGTCGGAATGCCGCAGTTTGCCGGTTGTGCCGAAACTCAGAATCTTGCCGCCCGCCCGGCGGTCGAAAGCCACTGCCGAATTGCAGAGCGGGCACCATGTGACCGCAATTGGCGTGTCGCCAACCGTGTCGTTGACGATCTCGTGCCAGATCAGGATGCGCAGGGGATAGGCCCGCGCCTCTCCGCGCATCTGGATGGAGATCACCGGCTCCTGCGGTGCCAGTCCCTCGACCTTCATTGCGGCCGCGAATCTAGGGTCGTCGATAGCCGGGATGCCGTCCTTCGGTGGTCCGCCGGAGACGATTTCGCTGTAATCCACGGAGTGTCGCGTAAAATCCGTGCGCGGCCATTCATGCTTCCACGATCCGGAATCGGCTCCCGCCGCATTGGCGACCAACGTGACGAGCAACAGGGTTAAACAGCCGATGGCGAATGTCGACGTCTTGCCTATGACCGATCCGGTTGGTATGTAGCGGAACAAGCACTTGCCCTCATCGCATATTCATCAGGAATCGGATGGTGTCGAATGGCGGAGCGCCGCAACAAAACCTCGTGAACAGTGCCTCGGCGCATCTGACCGCGCCCTGTCGAGCCGGTATAATTGTGCCCGACTGCGGACTGGTGGCGTTACTAACTGTTCGGCCACCGCATGCAAAAGGTTACGCGGGCGCCGTACGAGCGTACGAAGAGCAACCCGGACGTGAGGCATGCAAGCCGAGGGCACGGGCGAAAGACTGACCGAACTGATGCGTGCGGCTCTGGATGGAGACGCCGCCGCCTACGCGCGCCTGCTCAAAGAGGTGACCCCGATCATCCGTCGCTTGGCCAAGTCTCGTTCGACAGGCAGCGCGGACGCGGAGGACATGGTCCAGGACGTGCTCCTGTCGCTCCACGCCGTTCGACGTACCTACGATCCCGCACGTCCGCTCATGCCGTGGCTGATGGTGATCGCGCGGCACCGAGTGGCCGATTTCCAGCGTCGGCAGGTGCGGCAGAAGCGAAACGAGGTCGCCGTCGATGTCTTGCCTGAAACTTCCAGCGAGGATCGAACGAATATATCAAATAGCGCGCCCGGCGATCCCGAGGAGTTGCTCCGGGCGATTGCCGGCCTGCCGCCGGGTCAACGGCAGGCCGTCGAACTCCTGAAATTGCGCGAAATGTCGCTCAAGGAGGCCTCGGCGGCGAGCGGCATGTCCGTCGCGGCGCTCAAGGTTGCCATGCATCGGGCCATGAAGTTCCTGCGGACGGTATTGAGCCACTAGGTGAATATGCAAACCGACGACCTCATCGTATCTCTTGCGGGTGACGCCCGACCGGTACGGCGGCTGGCAGCGCCGTGGATGCGCCTCCTGTCCTGGCTGGTCGTCGCCGTACCGTGGATGGTCGCGGTGGTTTTGATCATGTCCCCGCGGCAAGACCTGGGCGACAAGCTCAATGATCCCCGCTGGGTTCTGGAGCAGGCTGCCGCGCTGGCGACCGCGTTGACGGCTGCGATGGCGGCATTCTGTTCCGGCGTCCCGGGACGGCCGCGCTGGGAGCATGTCCTGCCTTTGCCGCCGTTTGCCTTGTGGGTCGGTCTGCTCGGCGTCGGCTGCGTGCAGACGTGGCTGCAGGCCGGGCCGGAGGGTCTCGATTTCCGGCCGGACTGGATCTGTTTTCCCGGAATTGTCTTTGTCGGCATCGGTCCGGGTGTCGCCATGGTTGCGATGTTGCGGCGCGGCGCGCCGCTTGCCCCCGTCCTGTCGACCGCGCTCGGGGCACTCGCCGCTGCCGCGTTGGCCGACTTCGGCCTCCGGTTCTTTCATGCCCAGGATGCGAGCCTGATGGTGCTGGTTTGGCAAGTCGGAACCGTTGTCCTCCTCACCATGCTCGCCGCGATGGCCGGCCCCTATGTCGTGCGCTGGCGTCACGTGGCGGGCCGGTGAAGACGCCACGCCGCGCCCCGCTACCGGCCGTTCACGGCCTCGTGATGCTGACTTCGTAACATCGTGGTGTATTCCGGCGAAAGAAAGATGCGTGTGCGCATGTCGGGCGAAGTGGCTCGGCGTCCAGCTCGTCGAGTTAGTGTCAAGAGACCGCCCCATCGACTTCCGCATCTATGCCGGCGCTCCCAAGGCGATTGGCCCGCCGCTCTCGCGGTCGCGAAACGAATGCGTGCAACCAATCAACGTGCGCATCTTGTCGAGTTGTCCGGGTATCTGCTACCGAAGGAAAGGACGAACGTGATGCTTCCGCCGATTACTCCATTACTGCCGCGCCAACCCGTGCCCGCGCTAAAGGTCCCGCTCGTCGGCGGGGGCGAATGGGATCTCGCGACGCAGCGTCCTGGCAACTTCAGCATGATCGTCTTTTACCGTGGGCTTCACTGCCCAATTTGCAGCCGTTATCTCGGCGATCTTGATCGGCGCGTCGAGGAATTTGCGAAACGCGGCGTTAGCGCGATTGCGATCAGCGGTGACGATGCCGAACGCGCGAAGGCAGCGCACGTCGCGTGGAAATTGCAGCATCTAAGTATCGGCTACGGACTCCCGCTTGACGTCGCGCGCAAATGGGGCCTCTACATTTCGTCCGGGCGCGGCCCGACGTCGGCCGGCGTGACCGAGCCGGAGCTGTTCATCGAGCCGGGGCTGTTTCTGGTGCGCCCGGACGGCACGCTCTATTGCGCGTCGGTGCAGACGATGCCGTTTGCCCGGCCGAGTTTCGCGGAAGTCTTGCAAGCGATTGACTTTGTCGTTGCCAAGAATTATCCGGCCCGTGGCGAGGCAGCATAGGGCACGGGCCTACACGCGATGCATCAAATCGCCCAACGGAAGAGTTGCCGCACTCCGCCAACGAGCGGTTCGCCGGTAGTCTCATATGCTTGGCCGTGACAGAGGGGTGCTGCCGGCGTCAGGTGCCTTGTCTTGTTGCGACGACAGAAAATGGCCTTGCGCTTTGGTCAACTCGTATCTCAACTGATTCTGCTTCTTCGAATTGTCTGTCTCGTCAAGAAAATGAGGGTGACGATGCACGTCCGCGCCTTCACCCTTGGAGTCCTCCGGCAGTCTAGCGCCTTGATGCCGTGGGGCGCCTTTGACCGCTAGTTGACGAGTCCGCGATTCACCTCCCTCCGCTGCCAGGGACGAGGTACTCGTGTGCTTCCGGATAAATCGGCATCGCACCCGAGTAAATCGGCTTGATCGGTTTGCCGGGCACCCATACGCCAGGGCTGACCTCGGTGTAGGTCGCTGCCGATTTGCCTTTTGCCACCTGTCCGGAGACAGGCGTCTTGGTGGTCGTGTCCTCGGCGACCGCCGCCGCTGAGAGCAGCATCGTGCCTATCAGGGCCGTGGCGAGGCCGGTGACAATGGTCCTCATCTGTTACCTCCTTGGATTGACAGGCCAAGGCAGAGAGCGCCTTGTCCTTGTCATCAAAATAATCAATGTAGACGTTACTTACTCATCACGTCGACTTGATACACGGTTTCTTGATATTTTGTTTCCCTGTGGAAATAGTGGTTTCATTTATAAAGATGATTACTACACGCATTCTCTCGACGAATATTGACACCCGACCATTCGCCGGCACAGCGCGGGCGCCGCGTTATCGACACAAATCAATGTGCACTGAGCGAGCGAATTGCCGCGTGCAACTCGAAACGGCAGCCTATGGCGCGGCAGGCACCGAAAGTTCGGAACGGACGTCGTTCGGCGCGCACGCGGTTCCACCGCGTCCGCATGCGGCCGCGATCCGGTCGACAAGCGCGATAACGGCGCCCGACGCGCGCGATGCAAATGGGTAGACGGCATACGCGGTGAACTCGGGTGTAGCGTAGTCGCGCAGGACCGACGTCAGCGCGCCGACTCGAAGATCATGGTCGATATAGAAACACGGCATCAAGGCGATGCCCAAGCCGTCCAGCGCGGCGAGCCGCATGGCTTCGCCGCTATCGGTGAGGAATCGTCCGCTGACATGGACAAGTTGGTCCTCGCCATCTTTGCGGAAACTCCAATATTGATGAGCTTTGGGGACGGTACAGATCAGGCAGGCGTGATTCCGCAGGTCAGGCGGGCATATCAGCGCTCCCGCGGAGGCAAGATATGACGGTGCCGCACACAGGGTTGTCGGACAGGGAGTCAGGGGATGCCAAACGAGCTCGTTGCTTGTCTCGCTCGCGATACGGATCGCAAGGTCAACTCCCTCTGCCACCAAGTCGACGGACCGATTTGTCAGCGAGACGTCGACGCCCAGGTCGGGAAACTCGCGAAGCGCGGCGGTGATCGGGTGGAGGACAAAATTCAACCCGAATTTAGTCGGGGCGGTGACCTTGACCGTTTGGCGCGAGGTGCCGGTGGTTCGCGCAATGCTCAGTGCCGCCTCCCGCGCCTCGCGCATGATCCGCGTGCAATGCTGAAACAGAGCTGCGCCCGTCTCCGTCAGCTTCACCTGCCGCGTCGTCCGATGGAGGAGGGGCGACCCAACGGCGATTTCAAGCGCCGCTATGCGCTTGCTCACCGTGGCCTTGGAGAGGCTGAGCCGCTGGGCCGCGGCGGAGAAGCTCTTCGTCTCCACCACCTGCGAAAAGATGGCTAGGTCGGTCAGGTTGAGCATAGCGCCGCTCCGAGCGTCACCGATCGGCTGTAACGCAGACCGTTACGACAAGCGTGACGCTGACCTGGCGAGGCAGCCGACACCGGATGATGTCGCCACCGCGGCCTCGACCGATATTTCGGCGCAGACCGATAACGCACCCAATTACGCGCCAGCGCCGGATGCGGTCGGCGGCGGCCGGACCTGTTTAATTCGTCTGCCGCGATATGAGCTTCGATTGGTGGTTGCATCAAATAAACGTGAGCTTGTTTCGGTCGAGGCCTGCCCTGGTTAGATTGGATCTTGAGGCAGGGAGGAGACTTACCAATGCTGCTCGGATGCCGGTCGTCGTGGAAGCTGACGCTGTGCGCCGCTGTGATAGCGGTCGCGCTGGCCGGCGCATCATGGAGCGCCGAACAACCCTCCGTCGCCGGATATCGGACGCTGCAGGCTAGCCACGCGTTCGATGTACTGCTTGCGCGCCTTGAGAAGGCCGTGACGGACAATCGAATGGCGGTTGTCGCATCCGCCAGCGCGAGCCGCGGGGCCGCCGCTCGCGGCGTGAAGATTGCCGGCAATGCCGTCATCATGGTGTTCCGCAACGACTACGCAGTTCGCATGCTCGAGGCGAGCGTCGCCGCCGGCATCGAGGCGCCATTGCGCTTCTATGTGACCGAGAACGGCGACGGTACGGCGAGCCTGAGTTACCGAACACCGCGCGCGGTGTTCGCGCCGTACGCGGTGCCGGCGCTCGATGCGCTGGCAGAGGAACTCGACGCCATCTTTGAAAAGATCGCCAACGATGCATTGGGCCGCTGAGCCTCACCGTAGTGTATTCGACGTTCAGTCTGCGACGAGGGTGCGCCAGGGGATTGTTGTCGTCACGGCGGCGGTCATTCTGGCGGCGCTGGGAGTCGCCCTTGCCGCACGCGGCTGGCGACCTCCGCTTCTGCTCGTCATCGGCGCCCTCCTCGGTGCCAGCCTTTTATTGTCTTCATTCGGGTTCACCTCGGCCTATCGCAAGCTTCTGACCGTGGGAGACGTCTCAGGCCTGGCCGCGCAGCTCCTCATGCTGGCGCTCGCCACGATTCTGTTCGCGCCCATGCTGGCGGCTGGCGAAGCGCTTGGGCGACCTGTGGTCGGTGCCATTGCGCCGTTCGGCGCGCAGGTCGCTATCGGTGCGTTCCTATTCGGAATTGGAATGCAGCTCGCGGGCGGCTGCGGTTCCGGAACGCTCTTTGCGCTGGGTGGCGGCAGTGCGCGTATGGTGGTCACGCTCCTGTTCTTTTGCCTCGGCTCGTTTTGGGCGAGCTTGCATTTCGGCTGGTGGATGCGCCTGCCCTCGCTTGGCGCGATCAGTCTCGGCGCATCGCTCGGGTGGGCATCCGGCGTTGCCGCCCAGCTGGCCGTCCTGGCGGCTCTTGCTGGCCTGTGCGGATGGCGGCGAGCGCGCTCGGGCGCCCGACCTGTATTTGCCATATTCGACGGCGCGGGTTGGCGATGGCCTCTAGTTGTCGGCGCCGTCGCCCTTGCTGTGCTCAATGCGGCCACGCTCGTCGTGGCGGGCCATCCGTGGTCGATCACCT
>JACQDQ010000301.1 GCA_016201015.1 Pseudomonadota bacterium
CCGAGGCCGGTTCCTTCGATCCCGCGTGCGGCGTCACGATGTGCCCGCTCGAAGGGCATGAAGACACGCTCCAGCGCGTCCGCCGGAATGCCAATGCCGGTGTCCGACACGCGAATGAGCACTTCGCCATCGTCACCGAGCGATGCCGTGATATCGACCTTCCCGCCCTCCGGCGTGAACTTGACGGCATTGGACAGGAGATTGAGCAGGATCTGCCGCAAGGCCTTCGCGTCGGCTTCGATCATAAGGTCGTCACACGCCGTATTCGCGCACACGGAAATCGATTTGGCCTGGGCCTGAATTTCGATCAACGTGACCGCGTCTTCGATCGCCGCGGTCAGTGACATGTGTTCATCGCGCAGATCGATGCGTCCCGCTTCGAACTTTGACATATCCAGGAGGTCGTTTATCAGCGCCAGCAAATGCTCGCCGCTCGACTGAATGAGACGGGCATATTCGCCATATTTGTACTGGCTCGCATGCGGTCCGAGTGCCTGGGTGTCGAGGAGCGAGGAAAATCCGATGATGGCGTTGAGCGGTGTGCGCAATTCGTGGCTCGTCTTCGCCAGAAACATCGCCTTTACTTTGTTCGCGTTCTCCGCCTCGTATCGCTCGCTGACCAGGGCCACGATGGTCAAGACGTTCATCGCCAGCAGGACAACGAGCGTGGCGACGAGTTGCAGCGGATTGGCAAGCGCGTGATCCTGAAACGGGCCATAGCCCGCCACCGTGCCGGCGGTCGCGACGATCGCGACCAGCGACACCAGAGTGTAGGCGGAGCGCAGCGACATCCGCAGCGCGATCCAGGACAACGGCACCACCAAGAGGAAAGGAAAGGCCGAACGAATGTAAGACCCACGCAGCGGGGGCGTCAGGAATAGAACCAGGCAGGCGACGGCGATCAAGGCCCATACCACCAGATCGCGCCGCCCGAAGCCTTGCTGGACGCCGCTCAGCCGCGTTTCCGATTCGCGTTCGAGCCCCAGCCACAGAATGAGCGCGGGCGCCAGATAGAGCGTGCCGCCGCCATCGGTCAGCCACCAACTCACCCAAATCGAATAGAACTGCGTCGGATCGAACGGCTGGCCAATCGCCATCGCCACGGCGCCGCCGGTCGCGCTGATCGCGGGGCTCAAGAAGGTCGTGCAGACCAGGAAGGCGATCACCCCGGCAAAGGAGGTAAACAATCCGCTCCTGGGTCGGAACCGGAGGAGTACGATCGCGCCGAGCACGGGGCCGAGCGCGTTCGTGGTCGAGATGATGGCGGTGACGTGAAGCGGGGGCGCGAATAGCAAAGCATTGGTGAGAAAGGAGCCGAGAAAAATTCCCGGCAGCATCCGCGCCCTGCCGACCATCGCGGCGACCACCGCGACTCCCGCCGGCAGCCAGATCGGTGCCGGGAACAAGCCATAGGCTGCGAAAAACTGGTTGACCACCATGCCAAGCAAAAAATAGAGCGCAGTGGCGACGAGATTGGCGCCAATCCAGGCCAGCAGTCCTCGCCCGGCAATCAGGGGTGGCTCCCACGGGCTTGTCCCGCCGGAGTTCGAAGTTGGCTTTGATAACTCAAGCAGCATTCGAAGGTACCCGCCTTGGCCGGGGCGATACTTGGCACGCCGTACAATGACGAAGTTCGCTTAAGAGATTCTTGCCGCTGGTGGTTGAGGAGCCTCAGCCGGCGCGCCTTTTCCCTTCCTGGGCGCAACGTCAAGTAGAGAGCGAACCGCTGAACTATGCGTTAGATCAGCGGGTTGACGTGGCCACACGGGCAGGTCGTGACCTGGCAAACTCGGGTCACAGGCGGCCGCGCTGCTTGGGGTCGAGCACTTGGCTCAGGCGGTCGCCGACCAGGTTGACTGCCATCACGGCGAGGAACAGCGCCAGGCCGGGGAAGATCATCGTCCACGGCGCGTAGCGCATGAACTCGCGGCCGGCGTTGAGCATCGCCCCCCATTCCGGCGTCGGCGGTTGCGCGCCGAGGCCGAGGAAGCTGAGCGTCGCGGTCGACAGGATCGCCGAGCCGAGATCGAGCGAGGCGAGCACGATCAAGACCGGCGTGAGGTTGGGCAGAAGATGGCGGCCGATGATGCGCCGCGAGCCGGCACCGAGCGCCCGCGCCGCGTCGATAAAGAGCTGTTCCTTGAGCGACAAGGTCGCGCCGCGCACGACCCGCGCGAAACGCGGTATGCCGGCGATGCCGACGGCGAGCGCGGCCGTCCAAATCCCGACGCCGAGCACGGCGACAATGAGGATTGCCAGCACGATCGGCGGAAAGCCGAGCATGACGTCGATCGCCCGGCTGCCCAGCGCCTCGACCCGCCCGCCGAGATAGGCGATCGTCACGCCGAACAGGCTGCCGAAGACCAGGGCGATCGCCACCGTCGCGACGCCGACCGACAGCGAGATGCGCGCGCCGTAGAGCACGCGGCTGAAAATGTCGCGCCCATAGAGATCGGTGCCGAACAGGAATTCGGCCGACGGCGCGACCAGCCGCGGCCCGACGCGCGTCTCGTTCCAGTCGAACGGCGCGATCCACGGCGACAATATGGCGCCGACGATCATGATGACCAGGATTGTCGCGCCGATGACCGCGCCGGGCCCGCGCTTCCACCGCCGCCACGCCAGCCCCAACGGCGAGGGTCGCACCGAGGCCGCGGCGGGCGACGTCGTCGCCACGCTCATCGCGATGGCTCCGGCCGGATGCGCGGATCGATCAGGCCGTAGAGCAGATCGATCGCCAGATTGATCAGGATGTAGACGGTCGTCGTATAGACGACCAGGGCCTGGACCAGCGGAATGTCCTTGGTCAGTACCGATTCGATCAGCATCGTGCCGAGGCCGGGCCGGGCGAACACGCGCTCTGTCACCACCGCGCCGCCGATCAGCACGGCGAACTGGATGCCGAGCAGGGTGATCGGCGGGATCATCGCGTTGCGCAGCACGTGCTTGCCGATGATCTTGACCATCGGCAGGCCCTTGGCGCGCGCCGTGCGCACGTAATCCTGGCCCATCACCTCGATGATGCTGGAGCGCACGAGGCGGGCGAGGCCGCCGGCGAGAAACAGTCCGACCGTGATGCTCGGCAGGATCAGCGCATCGAAGCCGCGGCCGAGGATCGGCACCCAGCCCAGCATGATGCCGAAGACGTGGATCAGCAGCATGCCGATCCAGAAGCTGGGCAACGACAGGCCGATCAACGCCACGGTCATCGCGCCCGTATCCGCCCAGCCGCTCGGCCGCATGCCGGCGAACACGCCCATCGCCGTGCCGAGAAGAATGCCGATCAGCAATCCGCCGAGCGCCAATTCCAGCGAATGCGGCATCTGCTCGAGGATCATCGCCGTCACCGGCTGGCGCGTGCGGAAGCTGCGGCCGAGATCGCCGCGCGCCACATTCCACATGAAACTGGCATATTGCGCGATGATCGGCCGGTCGAGGCCGAGGCGGTGACGCTCGTTCGTCATCACTTCCTCGCTCGCCGGGTTGCCCTGGAGCATCAGGATCACCGGATCGCCGGGAATGAATTGCAGCACGGAGAAGACGATCGTCCAGGTGAGCAGAATGGTCGGCACCGCGCCCACGAGCCGCCTGGCCAGCCACGCCCACTGCATCCGCGCCCCCGCCTGCCGCAATCCGCCGCGCACGATAGACGAAAGCCCTTTCAAAGGTAAGGGCCGTGCCCCTAAGATCGAAGCGGTCGCGGCGGGGACACATTTGATTCATTCGATCGAGACGCTGGCTGCGGACGTATTGATCGACGTCCGCGATATTTCGACGAGTTTCACGAGCGAACTTGGCGCCGTGCAGGCCGTCGCGGACGTGTCCTTCACCATTCGCTCCGGTGAAACGCTGGCGCTGGTCGGCGAGTCCGGCTCGGGCAAGTCGGTGACCAGCCTGTCGATCATGCGCCTGCTGCCCGCGGGCATCGGCCGCATCACCGCCGGGTCTGTCCTGTTGCGCCGCAAGAGCGGCGCGACGGTCAATCTTGCCGCGCTGCCGGAGGCGGAGCTGCGCGCGATCCGTGGCGACGACATCGCCATGATCTTCCAGGAGCCGATGACCAGCCTCAATCCGCTTTATCCGGTCGGCGACCAGATCGCCGAGGTGGTGCAGGCACATCGCGGCATCCGCCGCGACCAGGCGTGGCGGATCGCCGAGGCGATGCTGGCGCGCGTCGGCATCCCCGATCCGGCGCGCCGGGCCAATGACTATCCGCATCAGCTCTCCGGTGGCATGCGCCAGCGCGTGATGATCGCCATGGCGCTGGTCTGCGAACCCGCCTTGCTGATCGCCGACGAGCCGACCACGGCGCTCGACGTGACGATCCAGGCGCAGATCGTCGCGCTGCTGCGCAGCCTGCAACGCGAGACGGCGAAAAGCGGACGCGCGCCGATGAGTGTCCTCTTCATCACGCATAATCTCGGCGTCGTCGCCGAGACCGCCGACCGCATCGCCGTGATGTATGCCGGGCGCATCATCGAGGAAGGCCCAGTGGCGGACGTGTTCGCCCGGCCGCGCCATCCCTACACCGCCGGCCTGCTGGCCAGCGTGCCGAAGATCCAGCCGGGTACCGCGCCGCGCCGTCAGCGCCTCTCCGCCATTCCTGGCCAGGTGCCGGGCCCGCATGCTCAGCCGCCGGGCTGCGCCTTCGCCCCGCGCTGCGCGCGACGCGCCGACGCCTGCGAAGTCGCTATGCCGCCGTTGGCTACGTTGCCGGATAGCCGCCGCTCGCGCTGCCTCAGATGGGCCGAGCTGTGAGCGCCGCGTTGCTCGAAATCGACGGTCTGTCGCAGGCCTTTCCGGTGCGCGGCGGCTGGCTCGGCCGCGCCATCGGCGTGGTGCGTGCCGTGCAGGACGTTTCCTTCACAATCGCCCGCGGCGAAGTGGTCGCGCTGGTCGGCGAATCCGGCTCGGGCAAGACGACGATCGGCCGCGCGGTGCTGCGCCTGCTGCGCCCGACCGCCGGCCGCATCCGCTTCGACGGCACCGATATCGCCGGGCTGCCGGAGCCGGCGCTGCGCCCCTATCGCAAGCGCATGCAGCCGATCTTCCAGGATCCGTATGCCAGCCTCGATCCGCGCATGCGCGTCGAGGAAATCGTCGGCGAGGCATTCGACGTCTACGGCCTGCCGCCGGGGCGCGATCGACGCCAGCGCGTCGCCGCGCTGCTGCGCCAGGTCGGCCTCGACGACGACCATCTCGACCGCTATCCGCACGAATTCAGTGGCGGCCAGCGCCAGCGCATCGGCATCGCCCGGGCTCTTGCCGTCCAGCCGGAGCTGCTCATCGCCGACGAGCCGGTCTCGGCCCTCGATGTCTCGATCCAGGCGCAGGTGGTGAATCTGCTGCAGGACCTGCAATCCCAGCTCGGGCTGGCGATGCTGTTCATCTCGCACGACCTGGCGGTGGTGCAGGCGCTGGCCGACCGCGTCGTCGTGCTCTATCTCGGCCGCATCGTCGAAAGCGGTCCGGCGCAGTCGGTATTTGCCGCGCCGCGACATCCCTACACCATGGCGTTGCTCGACGCCGCGCCGGTGCCCGACCCGACACGCCGACGCGACCGCGTGCCGCTTCAGGGCGAGGTGCCGAGCCCACTGGCACCGCCCTCGGGCTGCGTCTTCCGCACGCGCTGTCCCTACGCGCTGCCGGCCTGCGCGGGGGTTGTCCCGCCACCCCGCAATGTCGGCCCCGACCACACGGCGGCCTGCATCCGCGACGACCTGCCCTCGCCCTGATGCTGATCGAGCGCGCCGACTTCGCCGACCTCGACGCCCTAGCGGCGCACCGGCAGGCGGCGTGGACGCGGCAGCGCGACTATGTCGCCGCACGATCGCCGCTGCATCGCCGCGCCTGGGGCGGCAAGCTACCGCCGCTGCGGCTCGAGGCCCTGGCGGAACTGCCGCTCATCGACAAGGACATGCTGCGCGAGAGCCAATGTACGCATCCGCCCTTCGGCGACTACCTGGCCGCATCCGACAATAAGATCGCGCGCGTACACCGCACCTCTGGCACCACCGGAACTGCCATGAACCTGGCCCTCTCGGCGCTCGACGCACACGAGACTGCGCTGGTCGGCGGCCGCGCCCAAGCGGCGAGCGGGCTCGGCCCCGGCCACCGGCCGGCCTGGATGACCCAGAATTCCGGCGGCGCCTCGAAGCGACCTGGGGCCTCAAAGCGCGTAACGCCAATTACGGCGTCTCCGACGTCTTCAGCAATTTCGCCGGCCAGACCGAGCAGGACAACGACCTGCATTTCATGGCGCTCGACGTGCTGCATCCGGAGCTGATTGATCCGGCGAGCGGCGCGGTGCGGCCGTGGCGCGACGGCGAAACGGGCGAGCTGGTGCTGACCCATGTCAGCCGCGAATGCCAGCCGCTGGTGCGCTTCCGCAGCGGCGACATCATCGTGCTGACCGGGACTAGCCGCGCGGCCTGCGGCCGCACGGCGCCACGCTTCCGCGTCATCGGCCGCAGCGACGACATGGTGGTCGTGCGCGGGATAAACGCCTTCCCCGCGCAGGTTGCCGCGGTAATCAACCGCGACGACGCGCTTTCCGGCGAGTATCGCATCGTGCTCGACGGTCCCGGCCCCTATGACGCGCTGCTAGTCGAAGCGGAGACCGCCGAGCGGCTCGGCGCCGCGCCCGCCGGGCTCGCCGATGCGCTGGCGGCCGCGATCAAGCGCGATCTCGGCCTGTCCGCCCGCGTCACCCTGCTGCCCTTCGGCGCGCTGCCGCGCACTGAAGGAAAGACCCGCCGCGTCATCAGAAGGGAACGACGATGACTGGAACCGTGCTGACCGAAGATGCCGGCGACGGCGTGCGCCTCGTTACGCTGAACCGGCCGCAGCGGCTGAATGCGATCGTGCCTGAGCTGCTCGACGACCTCGTCGCGGCGCTGGAGGCCGCCGATCGCGATCCCGCCATTCGTACCATCGTCTTGACCGGCGCCGGCCGCGCCTTCTGCTCCGGCGACGACCTCAAGGAATTCGCCTCGCAGATCGCCGACAAATCGGCGACGCGCGCCTATATCGAGCGCATCCAGGATGTGACGCGGGCGATCGTGCTCGGCGACAAGCCGGTCATCGGCGCGATCCGCGGCTGGGCGGTGGGCGGCGGACTCGAATTGGTGATCAATTGCGACTTCGCCATCGCCGCCGAGGGCACGCGCTTCTTCTTCCCCGAAATCTCGCTGGGCGTCTTCGTCACCGGCGGCGTCAGCGAATTGCTGCCGCGCCTGGTCGGCTTGCAGCGGGCACGCGAGCTGATCCTGCTCGGCGAGAAATTCGACGCGGCGCAGGCGCGCGACTGGGGCCTGATCTGGAAGCAGGTGCCCGATGCCGCGCTGATGACCGGGGCGCTCGCCCTCGCCCGCCGCATCGCCGCGCTGCCGCCGGGGCCAGTGCGCGATCTCCGGCGCATCTTCGCGCGGCCGAGCGGGGGCGGACTCGAGGCGGCAATGGCGGCGGAGACCGAAGCGACGCTCAGCGGCTTCCTTGATCCCGAGACCGCGCGCCGCGTCGCCGCGTTCCGCTGAAGGCCGTTAGCTTATCGACAGCCCTTACCCCTCGGGCAGTCCCGCCTTGCGCAGGCCCTCATAGACTCGCTGGCGTTGCACCAAAAACAGCGCGTTCTTCGACGGTTCACGCGCCTTGAAGCTCGCCAACGTGAAGCCGGGAGTGATGCGCAGAAACTCCTGCGTTTCGGCGCGCGCTTCGTCGCCGCGACCGGCCAGCGCCAGCGCGCTCGACAGAAACAGATGGGCAAACCCGTCCCGCGGATTCATCTGCGTCGATTTCCGGAGCCACTCGATGGCTTGCCCGTCGTATTCCAGATGCAGATAGGCGACGCCCTTAAACAGATGCCAGACCGGAAGCTGAGGATCGCGCGGGCTCAGCTCGATCGCCCGATCGATATGTTGGAACGCCTGTTGCGGCTCGCCCAGCAACACCTTGGCTGCCGCGATTTGCGCCCAGCTGTTCGCACGATTGCGATCCAGCGCGATTGCCTTCTCGTAATCGGCGATCGCGCGCTCGATATTGCCAAGCTCGTAGTTGAGAATGCCCCTCGCGTGATAGCCGGACGCATCCTTCGAATCCAACGCCAAGGCGCGGTTCACGGCGCCTTCCGCCTTGGCAAGATCGTCGTCGCGGGTCGGGCTGAAGCGGGAATCCAACAGATAAGTGAGGGCCAGCCCGCTCCATGCCGCCGAAAGCCTGTCGTCGCGCTGCAGCGCGCGGCCAAATAATTCGCGCGCCGGCACTTTGTTTCCGCCCTGCCCGGTCCGCGCCCAAACTGCCCGCGCCTGCAGCTCCAAATCCACGGCATCGGGATCGTTCGGACGCTCGCGCTTGGAGCGATCGCTCTCCGCATCGACAAGCTCAATCGACAGCGTGCGCGCGATGCGGCCCGTGACGATGCTCTGCAAAACAAGCACGTCCCTCAGCTCATAATCGAAGCGATCTGCCCATAGGTGCGCGCCCGACTCGCTATCGATCAACTGCGCGTTGACTCGAACCTGATTGCCGCTTCGCCTGACGCTGCCTTCCAACACGTAACGCACGCCCAGGTCGCGCCCGACATCCGTGGCGCTGACCGGCTTGCCTTTGAAAGTGAAGGCCGTGTTGCGCGAGATCACGAAACTGCCGGAAATCCGCGAGAGGTCGGTCGTCAAGTCCTCGGTCAGGCCGTCGGCAAAATACTCCTGCTGCGGGTCGCCGCTGAGATTGGCGAAGGGCAGAACGACAATCGACAGACGCGGGGCCGGCTTAGGCGTTGTCGTCTGCCGGACCTGAGTGATGGTCGGGGAGGAGGCCACGCCGCCCCGCAGATACCAGGCGCCGCCGCCGATCAAAAGCAGCGCGACCACCCCGACGGCGATTACGGCGACGCGCGTCGCACGGCTGGACGCGGGCGAGCGGGCGCGGCTGGTCGCGCCGTTCAGTTCGACCCGAAACACCCGGACAGGTCGAGCGATGTTCTTCAGCCGCTGCTCGCCCATATCGGCAAAGGCGGCCTCGATTTTGTCGCGCACTTGATCGTATGCGGACGCCGAAATGCAGATGCCGCCGGCCGGCGCGATACCCTCCAAACGCGCGGCGACATTCACGCCGTCGCCCAGCAGGTCATCGCCCTCGACCACCACGTCGCCGAGGTTGATGCCGACGCGGAACTCGATGCGCCGCTCCGGCGGAATCTTCGCGTTGCTGCGGGCCATGTCCCGCTGGACTTCGATGGCCGAGCGCACGGCGTCCACGACCGAGGCGAACTCGATCAAGATGCCGTCGCCGGTCGTCTTCACGATGCGCCCATGATGGACGGCTATACTCGGATCAATCAGTTCACGCCGGAGTGCCTTCAGGCGCGTGAGGGTTCCTTCCTCGTCCGCAGCGGTCAGCCGGCTATAGCCGACGACGTCCGCGGCAAGGATGGTGGTCAGCTTGCGCTCCAGGGGCGGCTGCTCCCCCATCATGCGGCGTACCCCTTCCGGCCGATCCTATCCGATCAAGTTTCAGGGGTCATCCGACCAATGCATATCCAACCGGCACAATGATTGGAGGGTTGCGCGTAGCTTTCGCACGGTTGGCGGTTTCACCCGAACGGCGCCGGATCGAGGAAGCGGCGCAGCACGTTGGTCGTCAGCTTGGCGCACAAATTGTCGTAGCCGTTGGGCGGCAGGCTGCCGACATAGGTCATCGAGCCGACCGAGAAGACCGCTCCGCCGGCCGCCGTCTCGAAGAACACCATGTCGGCGCAGGACCAATCTTCTTGTGGCCGCGGGTGGCGGATGATCAGCACGTCCTCGTTCACCCAGCCATAGTCCGGGTGAATCACCACGCCCTTGGCGACGATCAGCGCATGCGGCGGCGTGCCATAGCGGCGGTCGGCGCTGTCGAGTTCGAAGCCGGCGGCGCCGCCGCCCATGAAGCCGGTATCGCCGAATATGCCGCCCGATGCTGCCTGAGGCTCCATTCCCTTGGTCATGAATGCGACGCGCGGCTCGCCGATTGCTTCGGTGAAGCGATAGGGAAAGCCGAGATGGCGGCCCTGTGCGGAAAAACCGTTGCCGACTAGGCGATGGGCCGGTCGGCCGGCCCGGCGCCAAAGACCGCCATATTCGCCATTGAACGCGTGATAGCTCTCGCCCGGGTCGGTCGCCCAGACACGGATGCCGCTCTCGCTGCGGCGCACTTCGAGGGCATGCGGCTCGGTCGGATGCTGCACGGCGCGCCAATAGAAGCCGTTGCCGCCGAAATACATCAGCCGCCCGCCGCGATGCAGATAGGCCTCGAAGGCATCCAGCATTTCGGTCGAATGATATTCGGGGTGCTGGCCGGTCAGCACGACGCGATAGGGCTGCAGCAGCTCCGCGCCTTCTTCGTGCAGGTCGTGATCGGTGATCACGTCGTGGGCGATGCCGAGCCGGGTCAGCCAGTCGACGATGTAGCTGTCGGCGCAGATGCGCCCCGTGCCGGAGCCCTTCGACGCCGGATCGACCAGGCTCATCTGCCGCGGCCGCGTATCCAGCATCGGCCGTCGCATGGTGGTGATCGACACACCGCTGCCGTCGGAGTGGACGTTGTAGGTCGACAGGCCGAACTCCGGGCTCTTGTCCGGCGTCGCGGTGAGGGCGCCCCATTTGCGCGACAATTCCTGCACCTGGGCGCCGCGCTCTGGCCGTTGGTACTGGCCATAGACCTGATAGGTGAAGGTGGGTACCAGCAGCGCCACCGCCGCGCGCTTGGCGCCGTCGGCGGGGCGCACGAAGAACGGGATCATGTCCTCGGCGACGTCGTTCTTGATATGCGCGGCATAGAAGCCGCTCGACCAATCCGCCGGTACGGTCAGTGCGAAGCTTTCGGCCCAGGCGAGATCGCCAACATCGTCATCGTGAAAATGGATGGCGCCGTATTCGGCCGGCGCGTGCTTCCAATCATGCACGGCGCCCGTCCAGTCGGCGCCAGTCATCGCGCGCGTCGGCAGATTGACCAGCTTGGCGTGCGCCGCGCACGGCCCGATATCGGCCGCCGTTGTCGACGGGATGCCGATCGAGAAATCCCAGGCGGCAATCAGATCAGGCGTGCGCGCGTC
>JACQDQ010000302.1 GCA_016201015.1 Pseudomonadota bacterium
ATGTCGATCTCGCCCGATTGCAGCGCCGTGAAGCGCTGCTGCGCCGTAAGCGGCGTGAAGCGCACCTTGCTTGCATCGCCGAACATCGCGGCGGCGACCGCGCGGCAGACATCGACGTCGAGGCCCCGCCAATTCCCCTGCGCATCGGGCAGCGCGAAGCCGGCGGCGCCGGTATTGACGCCGCATTGAATGATGCCGCGCTGCCGCACGGCATCGAAGGTCGCCGACGCGCCGATCGGCGGCGATGCGGGGGTCTGCGCCACCTGAACTGAGTCCACCCCACGCGACTGCGCCCCTGCGAGCATCGGCGACGCGGCCAGCACGAGCACGATGGTCGACGCGATCAAGCTGTGTTTGGTCATCGATTCCTCCCTAGCGTTTTGCTTGCGAAGTATCCCGAATGCAGGGCGCAAGTTTCCCTGCTACGGCGTGCATCAACCGAACTGTCCGGCCGGAGGCGGGGTCGCATCGTCCGCCTGCCGGCCAGATCAGGAGGCAAGGTCGGTATCGTCCGCAAAGAGATGCGGCAGAATCCGCTTGGTTAGTTCCGTCGCGTCGGCCACGGTCTGCTGCCGCTGCGCCAAAACGGCCGCGAGGCTCTCGGTCAAGGCCAGAAGGCCGACGCATGAGCCGTGCAGCACGTCATGCTCAGCGGCGCCGAATAGAACGATGTCGCACAGGGGCGCGATCGGCGAATCCGGGCCGTCGGTAATTCCCAGTGTCCGCGCACCCTGATCGCGTCCGCTGCGCAGCAGATCGATCGTCATCCGCGAATAACGCGGCAGCGTGAGGGCGATCAGCAAATCGCCTTGGCCGAGCCGCATCGTCCGCCGGATCATCCGCTCCGGACCGCCGCGCCCATCGAGGACTTCGACCGTATCGCAGTAGGGTTCGAGCAAATCGCCGGCCAGCCGGGCCAACGGCGCGGCGATGCCGAGCGCGACGATGACGACGCGCCTTGCCTTGAGAATGGCGGACGCCGCAGCCTCGCAGGATTCGCGGATCAGAAACTGCTCGCTGAGGGCGAGGTTGGCGGCGCTGCGCCGCAGGGATTCGCGCATGATCTGGTCCGCCTCGGTGGGGCGAACCTTCTGGCCGCGTAGCTTTTCGACCGGCGCCATGGTGCCGTGGAAGGGACGCACGGAGGCGCCGCGGAACTGCGCGTAGCCGTCGAAACCCAAGCCGCGGACGAAGCGATTGACCGTCGCCGCCGAGACGCTTGCCGACGCCGCCAACTCTTCGATTCCCATCATCGCCGCTCGAAACGGCTGGCCCAGAATGAAATCGGCGATCTTGCGATGAGACTGCGAGAGCCCGGATCGCTTCTCGGCGACGAGGTCTATCGGCGAAACAGACACCTCGCGGTTCATTCTCGGCAGCTCCGATCTGTGAACATTCGTCCGATTGGTGAAAATTTATATATCATTTACAATCAAATTAGAAGATGTTTTTTTCACTACCGGTCGGTACTTGCCGGCCGTCGCCGGCGCTGGTCGCGGTGCCGTCACGTCGGCGTCGATGACGTCGACATCGCTTGACGTTCAATCGTCGGAACGAAACGATCGCGAATTCGCGATAGAATCGAGGTCGCGCGTCGCCCGCATCACGCCGCGGATCGTTCCACCCGCGCCTCGCGGCGCAGCAGGAACGACAGCGCCAGCAGGACCAGCGTGATCAGGATGAAGATGGTGGCGACCGCGGCCACGCTCGGATTGATGTTGTCGGCGATGCCGTCCCAGATCTTGCGCGGCAGCGTGTAGACATGGCGGCTGGTGATGAACAGCGTCACCACGATCTCGTCCCACGAGATGATGAAGGCGAAGACGGCGCCGGTGGCGATGCCGGGCAGGATGCACGGCAGCAGCACTAGCCTTACGGTCTGCGCCAGCGAGGCGCCGAGATTGCGCGCGGCTTGCTCCAGCCGCAGGTCGAAATTGGCCAGTGCGGCGGCGACGGTGATCAGCACGAACGGCATGCCCTTGATGCCGTGCGCCAGGATCAGGCCGGGAAAGGTGTCGATCAGGCCGAAGCGCACCCACACGCGGTAGAAGCCGAGCGCGTGCACGATCGGCGGCACGATCATCGGCGCCAGCATGATGATGCGCGCCACCTCCGACAGGCGCGAGGCGATGCGCCAGCAGCCGATCGCCGTGAGCGTGCCCATCAGCACGGCGATGAGCGTCGCCGACGAGGCGACGATCGCGCTGTGCAGGATGCTGTTGATCCAGCTCGGATCATCGATCAAGGTCGCGTAATGGCGCAGCGACAGCTCCCTGTCCGGCAACGACAGATAGCGCTGAGGCGTGAGCGAGACCGGGACCACGAACAGCAGCGGCAGCACGAGATAAAGCAGCACGATCCAGGCGCCGCACGCCGCCGCCGCAAAACCGAGGCTGTCGCGCCGCAGCCTCACGCTGCACCGAACATCCGGCGCGGGTTCACGAAGCGCGCCATCAGCGCCAGCATCAGGAAAATGATGACGAGCAAGCTGGTCGCCAGCATGGTGCCGAGGCCCCATTGCAAGGTCTCCACCACCTGCAGCGCGATATATTCGGCGATCATCACGGTCTTGCCGCCGCCGAGGATCGCCGGCGTCACATAGAAGCCGAGCGAGAAAATGAAGACGAGGATGCCGGCGCCGACGATGCCGGGCAGGCTGAGCGGCAGATAGACGCGCAGGAACGCCGTCGCCGGCGAGGCACCGAGCCCGCGCGCCGCCGGCACCAACCGCGCGTCGATCCCCTTCATGTTGGCGTAGAGCGGCAACACCGCGTAGGGGATCATGTAGTGGACCATGCCGATGACGACGCCGAGCTCGTTCCTGACCAGCGCCAGCGGCTGGCCGATGACGTGCCAGTCCATCAGCAGCGTGTTGACGACGCCGCGCGAGTGGAGCAGCGCCACCCAGGCGAAGGCGCGTACCAGGATCGAAATCCAGAACGACAGAAGGACGAAGAACAGCATCCACGCCTCGGTACGCCGCGTGACATGCAGGATGACGTAGGCGACGAGATAACCCAGCGCCATGGTGATCGCGGTGGTGACGACGCAGATGCGCGAAGTCGTCCACAGGATGCGCTGCACCGCCGGGTTGGTGAATAGCAGCGCGTAATTGGCGAGTCCCGGCTGGGGCACGGTGAAACTGAGCCACACCACCTGCGCCAGCGGGTAGAGATAGAACACGGCGAGCATAGCCAACGGCGCCAGCACCAATGGCCAATAGCCCGCCGTGCCGGCACGTTCCGCCTTCCCCCGCCGCTCAGCCACTCGCACGCTCCCAAGACCGACAAAAAGCGTTTTCGGCGTGCCACGTTTTGACCTTCGAGGCAAGCTGGACGCGCACCACAAACGTGATAGGTTCATACACCGCCTGCGGAGCGCTTGCGCCGGCGAAGCATATTGAATGTGCAGGGAGACAACGAGAATGGACGGACATCGGGAGTTTGCCAGCGACTGCGCCATATTGCTGCGCGAGCAATTGGCCAAGGCGCCGATCGCGCGGCGCCGTTTCTTGCGCATTTGCGCCTATCTCGGCATCTCGCCGCTCATGTTCAAGTTGACACCCGCCGCGGCGCAGTCGCGCGAGTTGGTGCTGGTCAATTTCGGCGGCGACGCCATCGCGGCGATGAACAAGGCCTTCGTCGAACGCTTCGTGCGCGACAACCCGAACATCAAGGTGGCGATCGACGGCGCCGGCCCCTCCTCCGGCAAGATCAAGGCAATGGTCGAGAGCGGGCGCACCACCTGGGATGTGTGCGATCGCAACCTGCCGGCCTCGATCGAGCTTGGCACGCAGACGCTGCTGGAGAAAATCGATTACGGCGTGGTCGACAAGACCAAGGTGCGGCCGGAGCATGTCGGCGAATGGGGAGTCGGCAGCTACATCTATTCCAACGTCCTCACCTACGATACCAAGGCGTTCAGCGGCCGCAAGCCGACCACGTGGAAGGATTTCTGGAACGTCAAGGACTTCCCCGGCAAGCGCACGCTGCGCAAGCATATCGACGGCCAACTCGAGGCGGCGCTGCTCGCCGACGGCGTCGCGCCGAAGGACATCTATCCGATCGACGTCAAGCGCGCCCTCGACAAGATCAAGGAGATCAAGCCGCACACCATCTTCTGGGGTGCCGCGGCGGAGAGCCAGCAGATGTTCCGCAACCGCGAAGTGGTGATGGGCGGTCTGTTCAGCACGCGCGCCAGCGTCGCCAAGCGTGAGAGCAACGGCGAGGTCGACTTCACCTTCAATCAGGGGAGCGTGTGGGTAGGTGCCTGGATCGTGCCCAAAGGCACGCAGAACCGGGCGGAGGCGATGAAGTTCATTGCCTCGACCCAGGACCCGCACGGCCAGGTCGAGCTGCTGCGGCTGCTTGGCAACGGCCCGGTCAATCCGGAAGCAGCCAAGCTGGTGCCGGCGGAGTTCAGGTCGATCGATCCCGGCCAGCCAGAAAACTATGCCGTGCAAATCCCGGCCAACGCCGCGTGGTACGCTAGGAACAGCGCCGCGGCGCTCAACCAGTATCTCGAAGCGGTATCGTCGTAGGTATTTGGCCTTCCGTGGGGGCGGGCCTCATCCTGAACCGCGGACCTCTCCTTCGAGACGCCGTGCCGCGTCAATGCGGCACGGCTCCTCGGGATGCGGTCCGCGAGTCGAAGGGTCGATCCCGCCCCTACATCCAATTTCCGAAATCGCCGTTTCTCGATGTCTCCTACGCTGCTTGACCGGGTCGCCTTCGTCACCGGCGCGGGTTCGGGCATCGGTCGCGCCGCTGCCGTGCTGCTAGCCGAACGCGGCTGCCATGTCGCGATCAACGACATCGACCCGTCATCGGCCGAAGACACCGCCGCCGCGGTGCGCCAGGCGGCCCGCGTGGCCCTGGTGATCGCTGCCGATGTCAGCGACGTCGCGGCGATCAAGGACGGCATCCGCCGCGCCGAGCAGCATTTCGGCCGCATCGACATCCTGGTCAACAATGCCGGCGTTTCCAGCGACAAGCGCGCGCTCGAAGATATCGACGAGCCGGATTTCGACCGCATGTTCGGCGTACACGTGAAGGGCGCGTTCTTCGCGACCCAGGCGGTCGTGCCCGGCATGAAGCGGCGCCGAAGCGGCAAGATCATCAACGTCTCGTCGAACTGGGCGCTGCACGGGGCGACGCTACTCTCGCACTACACCGGCGCCAAGGCGGCGCTCATCGGTTTGACCAAGGCCTGGGCGCGCGAGCTGGCGCCGTTTCGTATTCGCGTCAACGCCGTGGTGCCCGGCAGCACGGTGACGCCGATGGTGCTGCGCCGTTTGCCGATCGACAAGATCCGCGAGATCGAGCAGAGCTGGCCACTGGGGCGGTGGCTCGAGCCGCAAGAGGTCGCCTACAGCATCGCCTTCCTTGCGTCGCCCGAGGCTGACATGATCACCGGCCAGATGCTCGTCGCCAATGGCGGGCAGGATTTTCCCGGACCCTGAGGCCGCCATGGACGGCGATCGGGCTACATTCGAGCGGCGGATCGACGAAATTCTCGCGGCGTTGCCGCCGCGCGTCAGCGACGTCATTCTGCCCTGGGCGGAACGCATGCCGGACCACCCGGCTCTGGTCGAAGGCGGCCATGTCTGCAGCTATGGCGAACTGGCGCGCGCGATCGTCGACACGCGGGAGCGCCTGAGCGAATTCGGCATTCGGCCGGGCGATCGGGCGCTGATCGTCGGTGAAAACAGCATTGCCTTGGCCGTCCTGTTCTTCGCCGCATCGGCGATGGATGCCTGGCCGGTGGTGGTGAATGCCCGCCTCTCGGCGCCCGAGATCGACGACATTCGCGGCCATAGCGGCGCTCGGCGCGTGTTCCACGCCGAACGCGCCTCGGCCGAGGCCGTCGCTCATGCGCGCGGCGTCGGCGCCGAGACGGTGGAATTCGGCATTCTCGGTCCCATCGGCGTCGGCGCTCTCGACGCGACAGCGACAGCCGAGCCGATCTGCGCCGACGGCGCGCAGCAAGTCGCCGTCCTGCTTTACACCTCCGGCACGACCGGAAGGCCAAAGGGCGTTATGCTGACGCACCACAGCCTGCTCTACATCGCCGCGGTCTCGGCCGGGATGCGCCATTTTGCGCCGCGGGACCGCATCTACGGCGTGTTGCCGCTGTCGCACATCTTCGGCCTCGCCTCCGTGCTGCTCGGCGTGCTGTACCACGGCGCCACGCTGTATCTGGTGCCGCGCTTCGATCCGGCGGCCCTCATCGCGTCATTGACGCGCGACGCGATCACCCGCCTGCCCGGCGTGCCGGCGATGTTCGCGCGTCTGCTCGATTATGCGAAGTCAAAGAGATTGGCCGACATTCCGCATCCGGCGCTGCGCTTTATGTCGGCCGGCGGCGCGCCGCTCGACCCGGCGTTGAAGGCGGCGGTCGAGCGCAGCTTCGGCCTGACATTGAACAACGGCTACGGCCTCACCGAGGCGGCGCCGACGATTTCGCAGACCTTGATCGAGGCACCGCGCCAGGACTGCTCGGTCGGCCCGCTGCTGCCCGGCGTGGCGGCGAAGCTGCTCGACCGCGATCGGCGTCCGGTTGGCGCCGGCGAGGTCGGCGAGCTGTGGGTACAGGGCCCCGGCGTGATGAAAGGTTATTATCGCGCGCCGGAAGAGACACGGGTCGTCATCGACGCGGCGGGCTGGCTCAACACCGGCGATCTCGCGCGCTTCGAGGACGACAACCTGTTCATTGTCGGCCGTTCCAAAGAGCTGATCATCCGTTCCGGCTTCAACGTCTATCCGCCGGAGGTCGAAGCGGTGCTCGCCGCCCATCCGGCCGTTGTCCTGTCGGCGGTCGTCGGCCGCAAGGTGCCGGGAAACGAGGAAGTCGTCGCCTTCGTGCAGCTCGCGCCCGGCGCGACGACGAGCACCGCCGACCTCGCGGCCTTTGCCGCAACGCGGCTCGCGCCCTATAAGCGGCCGAGCGACATCATCGTCCTCGACGCCCTGCCGGCGACGAGCACGGGCAAGATCCTCAAGCAACGCCTCGCCGAACTGGCCGCCGCGCGATAGCAGTGCGGCGCCTCCGGCATCGTGTGTCCAAAGGCATCGGCGAAATTTAAGTCGATTCGGGTCGTCGGCGCCGGCGCTCGACGCGGCGCGCGCGCACCCTCAATGCTAATTGTTTATACATGTATAATACCTATTGAACATCAATTAAGCATATAGTATACGTTATATATGGTCTTCTAAATATCATACATAATGTGCAGAGCGTGATTACGGCAGCGCAATTGCGGGCAGCCCGCGCCTTGCTCGGGATCGACCAGAGCGACTTGGCGGACCTTTCGGGCCTCTCGGTACCGACGATCCAACGGATGGAGGCCAGCGACGGCGTCATTCGCGGAAACGTCGACTCCCTGATGAAGTTAGTTGCGGCCTTTGCCAAGGCCGGCATCGAAATAATCGGCGAGGGCTCGGCGAGCTTGGGTGAAGGCCGGGGCGTACGTCTCAAGCTTCGCGCCGCCGCCGGCGATGCCCGTCAACGACCAAAGTCGAAGATGGTTCTGGCGCGGGGGTCGAGAAGGTGAGCCCTAATGCTCGCCAGCGTTAGCCTCTGGTGCGTCGCATTTCTGCTGACCGTGGCGGTTCTCGCCACGGCAATAGCGAGGCGGCCGGCGGCGACCCCGATCGTCTACGGAGCAAGTCTGGCGGCCTCGCTCGTTGCGTTGGCGAGCGCGCTCGGCGGCCTGCTCGGTGATCCCGCGTCACCAGCAACCGCCATACTGCCGCTCGGGCTTCCCTGGATCGGCGCTCATTTTCGAATGGACGCGCTCGCGGCGTTCTTTTTGACCGTCGTCAATCTCGGCGGTGCAGCCGCCAGCCTCTACGCGCTCGGCTATGGACGGCATGAATCCGCGCCGTCGCGGGTGCTGCCCTTCTTTCCGGCATTTCTTGCCGGAATGAATCTCGTCGTGCTGGCGGACGACGCGTTCAGTTTCCTCTTCTCCTGGGAGTTCATGTCGCTGACCTCCTGGGCCCTCGTCATGGCCCATCACCGCGTCGCCGACAACGCGCGTGCCGGCTACATCTATCTCGTCATGGCAAGCTTTGGGACGTTTTGCTTGCTGTTGGCATTCGGTCTGCTGGCGGGTGTCGATGGCGCCTATACCTTTGCCGCGATCCGGGCCGATCGCGCGTCGCCGGTCCTGGCCATCCTCGTCTTAGCGCTCGCTCTTCTCGGCGCCGGATCGAAGGCTGGATTGGTGCCTCTTCACGTCTGGCTGCCGCTCGCCCACCCGGCTGCGCCTAGCCATGTTTCGGCGCTGATGAGCGGCGTCATGACCAAGGTCGCCGTCTACGGGTTTATTCGAATTACCTTGGACCTGCTTGGGCCGCCCGAATGGTGGTGGGCCATGGTGGTGTTGGCGCTCGGCGGCATCACCGCCGCGCTCGGCGTGCTTCACGCCCTCATGGAACACGATCTCAAGCGCCTGCTGGCCTATCATACGGTCGAGAACATCGGCATCATCTATATTGGGCTCGGCCTCGCCCTTGCCTTCCAGGCGAACGGCGTGGCTTGGGCAGCGGCGCTGGCGCTCACCGCCGCGCTATTCCACGTCTTCAATCACTCGGTCTTCAAGAGTCTGCTGTTCTTCGGATCGGGCGCCGTGCTGACGGCGACGGGCGAGCGCGACATGGAGCATCTGGGTGGCCTCATCCACCGGATGCCGCTCACCACCTTCATGTTCCTGGTCGGCTGCGTCGCCATATCGGCCCTGCCACCCTTGAACGGTTTCGTCTCCGAGTGGCTGACCTTCCAGGCCATACTGCAGAGCCCCGAGCTGCCGCAATGGGGCCTCAAAGTCTTGGTCCCGGCGGTCGGCGCTCTGCTCGCGCTGTCCGCGGCACTCGCCGCCACCTGCTTCGTCAAGGCGTTCGGCATCACCTTTCTCGGGCGGCCGCGGACGCCGGTCGCAGCGAATGCGCAAGAGGTCGACCGCTTCTCCATAGCCGCCATGTCTCTCTTCGCCGCGCTGTGTTTGCTCGCCGGCATTCTGCCCGGTCTGGTCATCGACGGATTAATGCCGGTGATAGTCAGCCTCGTCGGCGAGCGTATGCCGGTTCAGATCGCGGTGCCGTGGCTGTCGATCGTGCCGATCGCCGAGAGCCGCAGCTCCTACAACGGCCTTCTCGTCTTTGTGTTCATCGGCGCCTCGGCCTCGCTTGCAATCTACGCCATCCACCGCGTGGCTTCTCACGCTCTGCGTCGGGGCCCGGCGTGGGATTGCGGCTCGCCCAATCGCAGCCCGACGACCCAGTACACTTCCGGCAGCTTCGCCCAGCCAATTCGTCGCGTGTTCGGGACTGTCGTCTTCCGCGCTCGCGAACACGTTGAGATGCCGCCGCCGGGGGATTCTCATTCCGCCCGCATGCACGTCGACCTGCGCGATCTTGTGTGGGAAATCCTCTATGCACCCGTGGCCGGCGTCGTCACCTTTGTCGCGGACCGCATCAATTACCTGCAGTTCCTGACGATTCGCCGGTATCTGCGACTCGTATTTCTCGCCCTCATAGCCCTGCTCACGGTGCTTGGCGTATGGCTGTGATTCTCGACTTCGCGGCCCAGGTCGCGCAGATGCTCGTCGTCTTGCTGCTGGCGCCGCTGCTGACTGGCTTCGTGCGAAAGATCAAGGCGCGTCTTCTTCGTCGCCAAGGTCCGCCCCTGATCCAACCCTATCGCGACCTCATTTGGCTTCTGCACAAGGAAGTGGTGCTCGCCGAGAATGCGTCTTGGCTCTTCCGCGTTGCCCCCTATCTGATCTTCGCCACCACTTGGGTCGCCGCCGCTCTCGTGCCGACCTTTGGCACCGGATTGATGTTCAGCTGGACCGCCGACCTCATCGCCATCACCGCGCTCCTCGCCAGCGCACGCTTCTTCCTCGCGCTCGCCGGAATGGACGTCGGCACAAGCTTCGGCGGCATCGGCTCCAGCCGCGAGATGATGATCGCTTCTCTCGCCGAGCCGGCGATGATGATGATTGTATTTACGCTGGCGCTGATGGCCGGCTCGACCCAGCTCTCGACCATCTCCGGGGTGATGCTTTCTCCCGAGATCGGACTGCGTATCTCACTCGGGCTCGCGCTCCTTGCGCTGATCATCGTGGCGATCGCCGAAAACGCCCGGATCCCCGTCGACAATCCGGCCACGCATCTCGAACTGACGATGGTCCATGAGGCGATGGTGCTTGAGTACTCCGGACGGCATCTCGCCGTGCTTGAACTCGCGGCTTCGCTCAAGCTGTTGCTCTACGTTTCGCTTATCATCTGCATCTTCGTGCCGTGGGGCCTAGTGCCGACAGGGGCCGGCCACGCCGGCTATGTGATCGGCGCGGCCGCCTACGCCGCCAAGCTTGCCGCCGGCGGCTTGCTGCTGGCTCTGTTCGAGACCGCGATCGCCAAGATGCGCGTTTTCCGCGTGCCGAACTTCCTTGGCGCGGCTCTGATGCTCGGCCTTCTCGGTACGCTCCTCCGGTTCATCTCGCGGAGCCTCTAGATGGACGGTCTTGTATTCGACATCGCGCATTTATTCGCCGGCGGCCTCGTGCTGGTGAGTTTCATGATGCTCTACCAGGACCGTCTCTACGCGCTTCTCAACATCTTCGCGCTGCATGCCATCGTGCTGGCCTTGTCGGTCGGCTGGCAGGCTTACATTCAGGGCGCGCCGCATCTCTATATCACCACGGCGATTGCCCTTCTCTTCAAGGGGATCGTCATTCCCGTCGCGCTTCATCGCATAATCCAGCGCCTCGGCATCCACCGCGAAATCGAGACCGTGGTCGGCATCGGAATGACCATGCTCGCAGGGATAGGCCTGGTGGCTCTCTCGATGGTGGTCATGCTGCGCGTAACCGCCGACGCCGACCGGCTTGCACGCGAAGACGTGGCCCTGGCGCTGTCGGTTGTGCTGCTCGGCCTCCTCATGATGGTGACGCGGCGCAATGCCGTCAGCCAGGTGGTCGGTTTCATGTCGCTGGAGAACGGCTTGATCTTGGCCGCGACCGGCGCCAAGGGCATGCCGCTCGTCGTCGAAATCAGCGTTGCCTTCTCGGTTCTGATCGCCTTCATCGTGATCGGCATATTCCTGTTCCGCATTCGCGAGCGCTTCGATACGGTCGATATTCATGCGCTCGACCGGTTCCAGGGAGACCGGGGATGAGCGCGCTCGGCATCGACGCCCTGAGCGCCATCCTGCTGATTCCTATCGGAACGGCCGCGCTGCTGGCGTTGCTTCCAGGCTATTGGGTCACGGCAAGGCTCAACGTGGTGGCGACGCTGGCCACACTGGTCGCGGCTCTTTCCCTTTTTTTCTCCGAGCGTTCGGCGCCGGGGCACTACCTGCTAGTCGACGACCTCAATATCGTCTTCGTCGCACTCAACACGTTCGTCGGATTCACGACCAGCGTCTTCAGCGCCAGTTACATCGCTCATGAATTGGAGACAGGCCGGCTGACGCCGACCTATCTCCGCTTCTACCATGCGATGTACCAGATCCTGATGTTCGCGATGAATCTGGCGCTCACCGCCAACAACATCGGGCTGATGTGGGTGGCGATCGAGCTGGCGACGCTCACCACCGTTCTCATGGTCGGGATCTACCGCACCCACGAAGCGCTCGAAGCAGCTTGGAAGTACTTCATTCTCGGCAGCGTGGGCATTGCCCTGGCGCTGTTTGGCACGATCCTCGTCTACCTCGCCGCGCGGCCGGTGGTGGGCGAAGGGCAGGACGCCATGCTGTGGACGGTTTTGATCGATCGCGTCGCGCGCTTCGATCCCGCGCTCCTGAACGTGGCCTTCGTCTTCTTGCTCCTGGGCTACGGCACCAAGGTTGGCCTAGTGCCGCTCCACGCCTGGCTACCGGACGCCCATGCCGAAGGTCCGACCCCGATTTCCGCGGTCCTCTCCGGCCTTCTTCTCAACGTCGCGCTCTATGCCATTCTGCGGTTCAAGATGCTGCTGGCGGCGAACACGAGGGCGATCGCGCCCGGACCGCTCATGGTGGCCCTCGGACTCATCTCCGTGGTCTTTGCCGCGTTCATGCTGTACCGGCGGCGCGACATCAAGCGCATGTTTGCTTACTCCTCGATCGAGCATATGGGCATCATCGCCTTCGCCTTTGGTATGGGCGGCCCACTCGCGAACTTTGCCGGGCTGCTCCACATGACCATGCATAGCCTGACGAAGTCGGCGATCTTCTTTACCGTCGGTCATATTTCCCAGGTCAAGGGATCGCAGAAAATGGCCGACATCAACGGACTCACCGAGACCCATCCGGCGCTCGGCTGGACTCTCGTGGTCGGCGTATTTGCGATATCTGGACTGCCACCGCTTGGCATCTTCATGAGCGAGTTCCTGGTCGTGAGCTCGACCTTCGCGCGCCAACCGCTGCTCGCCATCACGCTCGTTCTGGGTCTGCTCGTCGCCTTCGGCGCATTGCTGCTCCGGCTCAATGGCCTTGCCTTCGGCGAGCCGACGGGCAGCACGGCGCCGGCTAAGGCTTCCTATGTTCCCATGTACGCCCACTTGGGCCTCGTGCTCGCCGCCGGCCTTTACCTGCCTCCGCCGCTGGTCGCTTGGTTTCAGCACGTGGCGAGCCTCCTGGGATAGAGGACGCGATCCATGCCAGCGCTCATCGACATGATCGACCAAGGACGAAAGATCCCCCATCACCGGCCGTGGGCACGTGCCGTCGTCCATAGCGACGTCTGGCGATTCGCCGCCAGCCAACTCGCCGAGACTCATTGGCTTCTGCTCGGCCTGTGGGGCGACACGCACGCCGTCCATATGGCGCTGCTGGAGGAAGGGTCGACTGGCATCGGCGTCATCAGCTTGGAATGCGCCGACGGGCGGTTCCCCTCGGTCGGGCAGACGCACCCGCCGGCACTCCGTCTTGAGCGGACCATCCGCGATCTATTCGGACTCGAGCCGACCGCCGGGCCGGATCCGCGGCCATGGCTCGATCACGGATGGTGGGGACTCCGCTATCCGCTCGGCGCCCGGGTCGGTCACCCGATTGAGGGCTATTCCTACGACTTCTTGCCGTCGGAAGGCGAGAGCCTGCATCAGATCGCGGTCGGTCCCGTGCATGCCGGCATCATCGAGCCGGGGCATTTCCGGTTTACGGCAAACGGCGAGACCGTTGTGCGCCTCGAAGAACGGCTGGGCTACGTCCACAAGGGCATCGAGGGTCTCATGGCCGGCGCAGACCTGACAATGGCGGCCCGCCTCGCCGGCCGTACGTCCGGCGACAGCACCGTCGCCTATGGCATTGCCTTCGCTCGGGCCGCCGAGGCGGCGCTCGATATCGCGCCGCCGCCCAGGGCCGTCTGGTTGCGAGCGCTGATGGCCGAGATCGAGCGCTTGGCAAACCATGTCGGCGATATCGGCGCAATCTGCAATGATGCGGCCTTCGCTCTCATGCATGCCCATTGTGCGATCCTGCGCGAACGCGTCCTGCGTGCGGCGAACGAGTGCTTTGGTCATCGCCTGATGCGGGACCGCGCCCTGCCGGGAGGCGTTGCGACCGATCTCGAAGCCAGCGGGATCGCCTGCTTGCGTGCGCTTGTCGTTGAGTTCCGGCGCCGGTTTCCCGCACTGGTCGACCTCTACGACAACACCGCTTCGCTTCAAGATCGGACCGTCGGCACCGGCGTGCTTCAGCCAACCTTGGCCCGCCAATATGCCTGCGGCGGCTATGTCGGCCGGGCATCGGGGCGAAATTTCGATGCCCGCCGGATGCCGGGCTATCCGCCCTATGACAGCCTTCGCTTCGAGGTGCCGCTACTGGAAGCAGGCGATGTCAACGCCCGCGTCTGGGTGCGGATTCGGGAAGTGGAGCAGAGTCTTTCGCTGATCGAACAGATTCTAAATCAACTGCCCGGCGGGCCGATATGTGCCGATGTCGCCCGGTCGGGCGCTGGCCCACGCGAAGGCGTCGCCCTCGTCGAGGGTTTCCGGGGTGATATTCTGATCTGGCTCCGCCTCGGCGGCGACGGCAAGGTCGAACGCTGTCACCTGCGCGACCCGTCCTGGTTCCAGTGGCCGCTGCTCGAGGCGGCCGTTGAAGGGAACATCGTCGCGGATTTTCCGCTCTGCAACAAGTCGTTCAACTGCTCTTATTCGGGGCACGACCTCTAAGGTCGACCGGCATGCGCAAGATCTTTTTCGAAAGCCTGATCCACGGCACTCTCACGGAGGCGCCGCCCAGCCCCGACCAAGCAGCGCTGACGGAGCTCGGCGCCAGCCTAAGTCGCGTCGTGCGGCGGCGCATCGGCCGAAGCTTGGCGATACGCCAGATCGATGCCGGCTCCTGCAACGGCTGCGAGTTGGAAATTCACGCTCTCAACAACGCCTTCTACGACGTCGAGCGATTCGGGCTGCGCTTTGTTGCCTCGCCGCGTCACGCCGATGTCCTCCTGGTCACCGGGCCGGTAACCAAGAACATGCGCGAAGCGCTTGAGCGTACCTACCGAGCGACGCCTGATCCAAAATGGGTCGTCGCGGTCGGTGACTGCGCGGTCGACGGCGGCGTCTTCGCCGGAAGCTACGCCTGCGTCGGAGCGGTGTCCGCGGTCGTTCCCGTAGATCTCCATATCCGCGGTTGCCCGCCGAGCCCGCTGCAACTTCTCAAGGGGCTTCTCGCTTTGCTCGAACCGGGCGCCGCGGTCGAGAAGGCTTGAGAGTCAAAAGATTCGCACGGGGCGCCCGCGCCGCGTCAGCGTTGGGATGCTTGACGGTGCCGGCCACGGTCGTCGACGTAAACGCATCCGGACGACGATTTGATAGGCGGCCCGTAATAACCGGGCGGAGAGTAGCCCGGGCAATAATAGTACCCGGGCAGCGCATCCGCGTAGGCCGACGGCGCCGGCTCGTAAACCGCGCACGCGGGTAGCAGTCCCGTCGCGACGACGGCAATCCCGGCAATGGCGGCATTGCGCGCAGTCATGGAACCTCCCGTCGGCGGCTCGCCAACGAGAACGGATTTCGGACGCAGTTATTCCGCTTGGTAGCGGCCGCCGCGAGGCCTAGCGCGAACTCCGCTCCGCTATTCGAATATTCGGCGACGCTCGGCACCGACTGCGTGTACGACGACACGGACGGGCTGCGTCAGTGCCAGCCGCCCGGCCGATGACGGCCGCGGTCCTCGCGGAAAACGAATCCGAACGAGGTGTAGGCCGGCGGCCCGTAATAGCCGGGCGGATAGTAGCCCGGGTAATAGTAATATCCCGGCCCATAGGCGTAGGCCGGCGGCGCCGGCTCATATACCGCGCACGCGGATAGCAGGCTCGTCGCGATGACGGCAAGCCCGGCAATCGTGACTTTGCGAAGGGTCATGTGAACCTCGCGCTGTCTTACTCACTACGACGACAACGATTGGCCGGCAGCGGTTGTTCCACCCTGTCGCTCGGTGAATCTTCCCTTTGGAACAAGGCCTTCCAGGGAACCAATTGGCCGGTCCTGCATTTTACATAGTGCCGGCGAAGTGCCGGGGCGTGGCGTGCGGGAAGTGGGTACCGAACTAAGCCGGACGAGCGGAGGCGTGCGATGGGAAATTCATATGGTGCATTGGCAATCCTTGCGCTGGCCGCCTTCGGCCTGGGGGCCTGTGCCGGCGGCTTGGAAGAGGTTGCGGAAACCAGCGATGTCGTGACGCTTGAGCATTCGCCTGACCGCGCCTCCGACGCCGACGATCTGGCGCAGTCACGTTGCGGCAATTATGGCAAGAAGGCGAAATTGCGCGCCGTCCACAACCAGACGGCGTTCGAGCGCCTGACGATCTACGATTGCGTCCCGCGGTAGCAGCGTTGCCCTAATCGGCATCGGGGTATGGACACTCAGGCCGATGGCCGGCCCACCTGCACGGCCGGCACCGGCGGGCTGCGCCACGCCGCCGCCTGCCGCAAGAGGACGGGCAATGACAGCACGAGTCCCACAAACGTCGCCGCGCGGCTTGGCGAGATGACGAGCACGGAGGCAAGGCCAAGCAGCAGCCGCTCCCAGTTGCGCATGCGCGCCACCCCGTAGCCGGTCAGCGCCGCGCCGAGCATGACGATGCCGACGATGCAGCCCAGCGTGACCTCGAGAAAGATCGGCCAGGTGAATTGCTTGGTGACGATCAGCATCGCCGGCGAATAGACGAAGACGAACGGCACCAGTGCCTTGGCGAGCCCGAGGCGGAAGGCGGTGTTGCCGGTCCTGAACGGGTCGGCGCCGGCCATGCTCGCCCCGGCGTAGGCGGCCAGCGCCACCGGCGGCGTGATGTCGGCAAGCACGCCGTAGTAGAAGACGAAGAAATGCGAGACCAGCGGTATGACGCCGAGCTTGGCGAGCGCCGGCTGGGCGATCGTCACCATGATGATGTAGTTGGCGGTGGTCGGCACGCCGCAACCGAGCAGGATGCAGACCAGTGCCGTCATCACCAGCGTGAAGAACAGGGTGAGTCCCTTGCCGTCGAACAGCAGGTCCGG
>JACQDQ010000303.1 GCA_016201015.1 Pseudomonadota bacterium
CCCGTCACCTCCAGCGCGTTGCACGGCGCCTATGACGAGGGTGCGCATGGCGCCCAGGGCGCCGGCGCGGCGAACCTGCGTCTGGCCGAGCATCGTGGGCTCACCGCCCTCAACCTGCAGGGTGAGCCCGACGATGCGGCGTTCATCGCCGCCGCCAAGTTGCGCTTCGGCGTCGAGCCGCCACGCGCGCCGAACACGACGGCAGCACAGGGCCGCACCGCCGCGCTGTGGCTCGGCCCGGGCTCGTGGCTCGTCGTCCTGGCGGGCGAGCTGGAGCTCAATACGTTCCATGCACATCATGACGCGATTGCTGAGGCGGGCGGCGCGCTGACCGATGTGAGCCACGGCCGCACGGTAATCCGCATCGCCGGCAAGCATGCCGCAGATGTGCTCGGCAAGGGCTGCGGGCTCGACCTGCATCCGCGGCATTTCAAGGCCGGAGCCTGCGCCCAAACCGTCTTCGCCCGCCTCACCGTCCTCATCCACAAGCTGGACGATGCGCACGCCTACGAGATCTATGCCGCACGCAGCTATGCCGCCGGGCTGTGGCATTTTCTGCATGAGGCATCGGCCGAATTCGGCTTCGAGGTCGTGCCGCCGATCGTCGGATAAAGTGGTCGCAGTGGCGGCTTGACCGCGGCCGCACCGGCCGCCTAAGTCTTCGCCGCACGAGCGCCAAGCCACATGAAGGACCTTCACCCCGGATTTGCCATCGCCGCCTGGCCGCGGCCAAGCCATACCACTGCGGTCGCCAACGAGACCGAGCGCTGGCTCGCGGCGGTGACGGAGCTGGCGGACAAGACGGCCGCCGGCTTCGCCCGGCGCCTGGCCAAGGCGGCCGCCGGCCGCGCGCTGCTTGGCGCCGTCTTCGGCAATTCGCCGTATCTTTCTGAGCTGCTGCTCGCCGATCCGGCCTTCACCGTCGATCTGCTGCGCCGCGGTCCGGATATTGCGTTCGTGGATGCCATTGCCGATCTCCGTACCCGCTTCGGCGGCCCGACCGATCTGGCCGCGCTGATGACCGGATTGCGCGTGGGCAAACGCCGGACCGCACTGTCCATCGCCCTCGCCGACATCGCCGGTCTATGGCCGCTGACCAAGGTGACGGGCGCGCTGTGCGACATGGCCGAAACGGCGCTCGATCTCGGCGTCCGGCATCTGCTGCGCGAAGCTGCCGCCGCGGGCGCGCTGCGCCTGGCCGATCTCGAGCGTCCCGAGCACCGCTCCGGCCTGTCCGTCATCGGCATGGGCAAGCTCGGCGGCCGCGAGCTCAACTACTCGAGCGACATCGACATTATCGTCCTCTATGACGACGAAACCATCGCGACCGACGCGCCGGATTCGCTGCAAAAAGCCTGCGTACGGCTGACGCGGGGCCTGGTCAAAATCATGGATGAGCGCACGCCGGAGGGCTACGTCTTCCGCACCGATCTGCGCCTGCGCCCCGATCCCGGCGCCACGCCCATCGCCATGTCGATGATCGCCGCCGAAACCTACTACGAGAGCCTCGGCCAGAATTGGGAGCGCATGGCGATGATCAAGGCGCGCCCGGTCGCCGGCGACAAAGAGGCAGGTGCCAGGTTTCTCGCGCGCCTCCGGCCCTATGTCTGGCGCAAGAATCTCGACTTCGCGGCAATCCAGGACATCCATTCGGTGAAGCGCCAGATCCAGGCGCATCACGGCGGTGCGAAGGTGGCGCTTGGTGGCCACAACATCAAGGTCGGGCGTGGCGGCATCCGCGAGATCGAGTTTTTCGCGCAGACCCTGCAGCTGATCTGGGGCGGGCGCGATCCGGAACTGCGCTCCGCCAGCACGTGCCCTGCCCTCACCGCGCTCGCCGCGGCGAAGCACACCGACTCGAAGACCGTTGCCGACCTGATCGTCATCTACGAGTTTCTGCGGCGGGTCGAGCACCGGCTGCAGATGATTGACGATCGCCAGACGCAGGTCCTGCCCGAGCCCGGCCCGGATTTCGAGCGGCTGGCGATCTTCCTCGGCTTCGCCGATGGCAAGGCGTTCGGCGAGGCGATGCTTGAGCGCCTCTACCGGGTCGAGAAGCTCTATGCGCGCCTGTTCGAGGAGGCGCCGACGCTGTCCGGTCCGGGCAATCTGGTGTTCACCGGCACCGACGACGATCCCGGCACGATCAAGACTCTGACCACTCTCGGTTTCGTCGAGCCGTCGAAGATCGCGGCGGCGATCCGGGGTTGGCATCACGGCCGCTGCCGCGCCATGCGCAGCACCCGCGCCCGCGAGCTACTCACCGAGCTGACGCCGACGCTCCTGCTGGCGCTGTCGAAGACGGCGCAACCCGATGCCGCCTTCCTCAAGTTCGACGAGTTCCTCAATCGCCTGCCGGCGGGCGTCCAGTTGTTTTCGCTGTTCCATGCCAATCCCGGCCTGCTCGATCTCGTCGCCGAGATCATGGGTGGCGCGCCGCGGCTTGCCGATACGCTCAGCATCCATCCGCGGTTGCTCGACTTCGTGCTGTCCGGCGGTTTTTTCAACCCGCCGCGCGATCGCGAACGGCTGTCGCAAGAGCTTGGCCGCGCGCTCGACCAGGCGCGCGATTTCGAGGACATCCTCGAATTGAGCCGCCGTTGGAAGAGCGAGCGGGAGTTCCAGATCGGCGTCCAATTGCTGCGCGGCGTCACCGCGCCCGCCAAGGCAGGGCAATCGCTTGCCGATATCGCCGAAGTCGTGATTGCGGCCATGCAACCCGCGGTCGAGACGGAGTTCGCCCGCCAGCACGGCCGCATTCCCGGCGGCGAGCTCGGTATCGTGGCCCTCGGCAAGCTCGGCGGGCGCGAGATGACGGTCACCTCCGATCTCGACCTTGTCTTCCTCTACGACGTGCCGGCCGGAACCGAGGCTTCGCGCGGCGCCAAGCCGCTGCCCGTGAGTCTCTATTACACCCGCTTGGCCAATCGCCTGATCCAGTCGCTATCGGCGCTCACCGGCGAAGGCCGGCTCTACGAGATCGACATGCGGCTGCGCCCGTCCGGCAACAAGGGTCCGATCGCCGCGCATGTCGACGGCTTCGCCGCGTATTTCCAGGAGTCGGCCTGGACCTGGGAGTATCTCGCGCTCACCCGCGCCCGACCGCTCACCGGTTCCGCGCGCTTGCGCGCGCGCGTCGCCGCTATCGTTCACGAGGCGCTGACGCGGCCGCGCGATCCGCTGAAGCTTGCCGGCGAAGTCGCCGCCATGCGCGCGCTCATGGCACGCGAGCATCGCGCGCCCAGCCCTTGGGACATCAAGCACTGGCGCGGCGGACTGATCGATATCGAGTTCATCGCCCAGTACCTGCAGCTACGATTCGCCCCCACTCACCCAGAGATGCTGGCGACGAACACCGCGACCGCTCTCGAGCGCGCCGAGCAGCGCGGCCTTCTGGCGCCGCGCGATGGTCGCGTGCTGCGCGAAGCGCTGCATCTGTGGCAGGCGATCCAGGGCATGCTGCGCCTGTGCACCGAGGGCCAGTTCGATCCGGCCGGCGCCGCGCCAGGCCTGCGCCAAGCCATCGCGCGTGCCGCCGTGGCTGGCGATTTTGCGGAACTCGAGGCGGAAATTCGCGCCAAGGCGGCCGCGGTCCATGGGATATTCGAGCGGCTGCTGCCCGCGGCGGCAGACCAACCGCGAAACGCGGCCGCACCATAGTGAACGGAGAGGGACGTAGCGTATGGCACCGCAGACGAAAGAGCTCAAGATTGGCGACAAGGCGCCGGACTTCACGCTGCCGACCGACGGCGGCGGCGAGATCACGCTGTCGAAGCTGCGCGGCGCGCCGGTGGTCGTCTATTTCTATCCGCGCGACGATACGCCCGGTTGCACCAAGGAGGCCTGCGGATTCAATGACACGCTACCGGATTTCCGCAAGCTCAAGGCGGAGGTCATCGGCATCTCCAAGGATGGTCCGGCGAGCCACGACAAATTCAAGAAGAAATACGGGCTCAAACTCCGCCTGGCGGCGGATGCCGACACCAAGGTCATGCAGTCCTTCGGCGCCTGGGTGGAGAAGAGCATGTATGGCCGCAAATACATGGGCGCCGACCGCTCGACCTTCCTCGTCGATGCCGCCGGCGTTATCCGCGGCCTCTGGCGCAAGGTCAAAGTCCCCGGCGCATCGACCACGTCGACGAAATCGTACTGCCCCTGGGTGTAGTAAACGCTGTCCAGCTTGATGCCGAGTTCGCGGAGCTTGGCCCGCGCCGTGGTCGTGCGCTTTTCCTGCTTGGTAAGAAAATTCGGGCTTAACGAACCGAGCAAGACGTATTTCATTTTCCCTCTCCCATGGTGTTTCGTGTTGAAAGTTGACGAGGTTAGTCCGCGGGCTGTGTCGCCGCGCTCGTGCCGCCCTTGAGGCGCATGGCGAGCGAGGCCTCGAGGAATCGGTCGAGATCGCCGTCGATGACGCCGGCCGTGTCGCTGGTTTCCACGCCGGTGCGCAGATCCTTCACCATCTGATACGGCTGCAGCACATACGAGCGGATCTGGTGGCCCCAGCCGATGTCGCTCTTCGCCGCGTGCTCGGCCTGCGCCGCCGCCTCGCGCTTTTGCAGCTCCGCCTCGTACATCCGCGCGCGCAGCATCGTCATGGCGGCAGCACGGTTGCGATGCTGCGAGCGGTCGGTCTGGCAAGCGACGACGATCCCGCTCGGAATGTGGGTGATGCGCACCGCGCTCTCAGTCTTGTTGACGTGCTGACCGCCCGCGCCCGAGGAACGGTAGGTGTCGACCTTGAGATCGCCCTCGTCGATCTCGATTTCGATCGCATCGTCGACCACCGGGTAGACCCAAATCGAGGCGAAGCTGGTGTGCCGCCGCGCGTTCGCGTCGAACGGCGATATGCGCACCAGGCGGTGGACGCCGCTCTCGGTCTTGAGCCAGCCATAGGCGTTGGGCCCGATGATCTTGAGCGTCGCCGACTTGAGGCCGGCCTCTTCGCCCGGGCTTTCCTCGAGAAATTCCGCCTTGTAGTCGTGCGCCTCGGCCCAGCGCATGTACATGCGCAGCAACATCTGCGCCCAGTCCTGAGATTCCGTGCCGCCGGCCCCGGCGTGGATTTCGAGGAAGCAATCGTTGCCGTCCGCTTCGCCGGACAGCAATGCCTCAAGCCCGCGCTTGGCAGCGCTCGCCTGCAGCTTACGGATCGCCGCTTCGGCCTCGGCAACGACGCCGGTATCGCCCTCGGCTTCGCCCAACTCCAATAGGGCGACGTTGTCGTCGAGCTCGCGCTCGATCGACCGGCAGCTTGCAATTGACTTTTCCAGCTGCGCCCGCTCGCGCAGCAGCGCCTGCGCCTTCGCCGTGTTGTTCCACAAGGCCGGAGCGCCGGCCAGCACGTTGAGCTCGTCGAGACGCCTTAGCGCCTGATCCCAGTCAAAGATGCCTCCTCAGCAGTTCGAGCGACTGCTTGATTTCGGCAACGGCGGCGGCAATGTCGGCGCGCATCGAGAGCTACCTGAAACTGGCGGAATCGTTGCGCCTAATATAACCCGCCGGTCTCGCTCGCAGGAACGGAATTTGCCGGCGTCGCCGCGGCACCGGCATCGAGGATCTGCCGCGAGGCGACATTCTCCGTCCCGGGCTTGAACGCTTCCCAAATCGCGTCACGCTCGCCAGGGCGGGCCAACTGGCCGTTCGTCGGATTCACCCGCACCAGGCGGATGCCCGGTGGCACGCGGAACGGAATTACCGGTTGCTCCTTGAGCGCCTCGCCCATGAATTCCTTGAAGATCGGCACGGCAACGCTGGCGCCTTGCTCGTTGGCGCCGAGCGTACGCGGGCTGTCAAAGCCGACGAAGATGCCAACCACGAGGTCGGGCGAAAATCCGAGGAACCACGCATCGTTGCTGTCGTTGGTCGTGCCCGTCTTGCCGGCGAGAGGACGGCCGAGATCCTTGATCCGGCGTCCCGTGCCGCGCTCGACGACGCCCTGCAGCATCGATACCATCTGATAGGCGGTCGCCGCGCCGACCACCTGCTCGCGCGTGTCCGGCAGCTCCGGCGGCGGCTGATTCTGCCACCCGGCGACACTGCACGCCTCGCAGCCCCGCATATCGTGGCGGAAGATCGTCTTGCCGTTGCGGTCCTGTACGCGATCGATAAGCGTCGGCGTGATGCGCTTGCCGCCGTTGACGATCATCGCGTAGCCGGTGGCCATGCGCATCAACGTGGTCTCGCCCGCACCGAGTGCCATCGACAGCTGCTGCGGCATCCGGTCGACGATGCGGAAGCGCTCGGCGTAGTCGGCCACCTTCTCCATGCCGATGTTCTGCGCGAGCCGGACGGTCATCTGGTTGCGCGACTGCTCGATGCCGACGCGCAGCGGGCTAGGACCCAGGAAGTTGTGCGAGTAGTTCTTCGGTTTCCACAGCGCTAGGCCAGGCCCCTGGTCGATGACGAACGGCGCATCGAGCACCAGGCTCGCCGGTGTAAAGCCGCTGTCGAGCGCCGCCAGATACACGAACGGCTTGAACGACGAGCCCGGCTGCCGCATCGCCTGCGTCACGCGGTTGAACTGGCTTGACTCGAAACTCCAACCGCCGGACATCGCCAGCACGCGGCCGGTATGGGGATCGAGTGCGACGATACCGCCACCGACATTGGGTATCTGGCGCAAGAGGAAGGGCTGGCGGCCGGAATTGTCGGTCGGCGCGTCCGCCGGTTCGACCGCGACCACCTCGCCGGGCGACATCTGATCGGCTGGCTGGCGCAGCGGCGGCCCGAGGCGCTGATCGTCCTTGCGCGTGCGCGCCCACTGCATGTCGGCGAAGGCGATGTAGCCGAGGCGGCCATCGCCGAAGCCGATCTCGACGCCATCGGCGCGCACGTCGAGGGCAACGGCGACAAGCCACGCGCCGAGACCGGCCGGTCGCGGCAACGCCGCCAGTCGCGTCTCCCATCCGGGTCCCGGATCGATCCGACCGAGCGGCGCGCGCCATCCGTGGCGACGGTCATAGGCCTGCAGGCCCTTGCGCAGTACGCGCTCGGCAATATCTTGCAGCCGCGGATCGAGCGTCGTGCGCACCGAGAGCCCGCCGCGCAATAGGCCGTCTTCGCCGTAGCGGGCAAGCAGCTCGCGGCGCACTTCTTCGGTGAAGTAGTCCGCGCGCACCGTGTCGCTTTCGCCGCGCCTGGGCGCAACAAGCGGCGTCGCCCGCGCCTCCGCCGCTTCGGCCTCAGTGATCCAACCGTCGTCGAGCATGCGTCCGATCACCCAGTCGCGGCGGATCTTCGCCGCCTCGGGATGGCGAACCGGGTTATAGTTGTTCGGTCCTTTGGGTAGTCCAGCCAGATACGCGGCCTCGGCGATGGTCAACTCGTCGAGCGATTTGTTGAAATAGTTAAGTGCGGCAGCCGCAACTCCATACGAGCTCGCGCCAAGATAGATCTCGTTGAGATAAAGCTCGAGTATGCGGTCCTTCGTCAGCGCGTTCTCGATGCGGACGGCCAGGATCGCCTCGCGCGCTTTGCGCTTCAGCGACACTTCGTTGCCGAGCAAAAAATTCTTGGCCACCTGCTGCGTGATGGTCGATGCGCCCTCCGGCCGCTTCTGCCCCCGATTGATCAGATTGACCACCGCGGCGCGAAGGATCCCTGGCACACTAACGCCCGGATGCGAAAAGAAATTCTTGTCCTCGGCCGAAAGGATGGCGTTGCTGACCCGCTTCGGAATCGCGTTGATCGGCACAAACAAGCGTCGTTCGGTGGCGAATTCCGCCAGGATGCGGCCGTCGCCCGCATGCACGCGGGTGAGCGTCGCCGGCTGATAGTCGGCCAGCTGCTGATAATCGGGCAGCCCGCGGCCGAAATACCACAGCCCGCCAAATGCCCCGCCGATCCCCAGGACAACCCCGAAGATAGATAAAATTATCAGCCACTTCAGAAACTTAATCATTATCTCGTGCGCCCGCTCCAGGCAGTCTCGGATATTAGGTGTAGTGGCCTTGTGCCGCTGCGCCGCCGCCTGCGGATTGTATGCGTCACAATCTTAAGAGAGGTCATACGCAGTCGCCCGCTGCGCGAGCCCCCCATCTACACCATCAAATGTGGCGCATTTACGAACGTGTCAACCGGCGAGCGAAGTAGTGGTCCATGGCGCGGACGATTGCCGCCGCCACTTTGCTGCGATGATGCGGGCGGGTCAGCAGCATCGCGTCCTTCTGGTTCGACAGATAGCCGAGTTCGATCAGGACCGATGGCACGTCCGGCGCCTTGAGAACGGCGAATCCAGCGAAGCGGTGCGGATTGGTCGGCAGCAACGAGATCTCGTTGCTGAGCTCGCCGACCAGTGCCCCGGCGAGCATGGCGGACAGATTGAGCGTTTCGCGCTGTGCGAGATCGAGCAGAATGCTCGCGACCTCCTTATTCTCCTGCGATAGATCGATACCGGTCAGGAGATCGGCCCGGTTCTCGCGCGCCGCCAGGGCCGCGGCTTCGGCGTCGGAAGCGGTCTCCGACAGGGTATAGATGCTGGCGCCACGCATCTGGGTGTTGGCCATCGAATCCGCGTGGATCGATACAAACAGATCGGCGCCGACGGCGCGGGCCTTGGCGACCCGGTCACGTAGGCGCATTGCGCTATCGTCGTCGCGCGTCAACGTCACGCGGTAGCGGCCGCTCGCCTCGAGCTGGCGCTTGAGCTCACGCACGATACCAAGAGTCACGTCCTTTTCCAGGACGCCGTTTGGACCGATCGCTCCGGGATCGTTGCCGCCATGGCCGGGATCAAGGACGACGACGCGCTTGGGTTCGGGCCTGCGACTTGGTGCCCGCGCCGCGCCACCGATCGCCGCCTGCGCGCCGGATGCCGATCCCGTCGGCGGCACTGCCGTCGATCCCCGGCCCGCCTGCGCCAGAGTGGCGAATGCCTCCTCGGAAATCGGTTCGAGTTCCAAAATCAGTCGCTGGATCCGCTGTTGCGGGTCGCTCGCGAACCGCGCGTCGCGCAACCGGACGGGCCTGGCGAGGTCCAGTACCAAGCGGCTGGTCTTGAGATCGAACTGGCCAAACCGATAGCCGGCGACTGTGCCGCCGGTGGGGACGACCGACTTGGGCAGCCGCCACGTCGCGAGCGGCAGGTCGATCACCGCCCGCTTAGGCTCATCCAGGAAGAAAAGATGGTAATCGACCTGGCGGGTCAGCTCGACCGCGACACGCGCAATCGCCGTATCCTGGCTTACCACAACGCCGGTAATCTGGGTCTCGACAGCCGCCGCAGGACCACCGATGAACGCGGTGACCACTCCGGCGAGTAGGACTAGGGTCCAAGCTCGGCAATGCCACATCTTGCGGCTCTTTTTCCTCGTCATACTACATATATTCCTTGACACTCTGGAAATTCAATCAAAATTTCGAGTCGCATGGTTTCCATCCCATTAAGCAATTGTTTTAGGAGTCGGCGGTAGTTATGTTGTTGACTGCTCCCCGAGCCGCTGCGATCGCGGCGACATGCGGCACTGGGCCCGCCCAGTTCGGCGGCACGGACGGAGCGGAGAACACAGCGGGGCCGATCTCGGCGAGCCCGTGGACCTCGGAGAACGACGGCGCTCACCGTAGCCGCCGCAGCAGATTCACCGCGGTTCTCTCGCCTTCGACCCCAAACGGTGCCTTTTCGGCTGAATTCATGGCGCAGACCCTCCTTGGCATAAAACTTCGACCGCCTGTGCGGTCGTCTCATGCTGGGCTCATCGGCCGCGCCGCAGTCTTCGGAGTATTTTCTGAATGGTTAAACGCATGCTCATCGACGCGACGCACCCGGAGGAAACCCGGGTGGTCGTGGTCGACGGAACCCGTCTCGAGGACTTCGATTTCGAGACATCCACAAAAAAGCAACTCAAAGGAAACATCTATCTCGCCAAGGTAACGCGCGTCGAGCCGTCGCTGCAGGCGGCCTTCGTCGATTACGGCGGCGGTCGCCACGGCTTTCTTGCCTTCGGCGAAATCCATCCCGATTACTACCGCATTCCGGTTTCGGATCGACGGGCGCTGCTGGCCGAGCATGCAGCGCAATCGGTATCGGCGGATTTGCGCCATGCCGAGCGCGAGCCGCCGATCGCACATGGCGAGGAGGCGCCGGTATCGTCTGAACCCGCCGCGCCGTCAACCGGTGACAATCCACCGTTCGCGCCCGGCGAGTCCCGCGGCGATGCAGCCGGCGTCGGCGATAGCTCGCCGCCGGATGTTCGCGGGCCGGCAGCGCCGAATGACGGGATCGCGGTCATCGCCGATGGCCGCCTCGACATTCCGCCGGCCCCGACGGACACCAGTGCGAGTTTCGGGCCCGGTGCAGATGTCCCGCCGCATGCTGCTGCGGCTGGCAGCGATGCTGCGCAGATGCCCGGTGCCCCATCGGAGGGCACGGCCGAGCCGACACCTACCTATCCGGAGGGCTATGCCCCCGAAACACCGCTATCAGCGGAGCCGGTCAGTGCGCGCGCGGCCGGCGAAGGCGGCCCGGAGATCGAGTCGGTCGGTGGCGACGATATCGAGGACGCAGAACGCCGTCCTCGCTTCCGTCCGTCGCGCCATTACAAGATCCAGGAGGTCATTAAGCGTCGCCAGGTCCTGCTTGTCCAAGTGATCAAGGAGGAACGGGGGACCAAGGGCGCCGCGCTGACCACCTATCTTTCGCTGGCTGGGCGCTATTGCGTGTTGATGCCGAACACGGCGCGCGGCGGTGGCATCTCGCGACGCATCACCAATACCGGCGACCGCAAACGCCTCAAGAACATTCTCGACGAGCTGGAGCCGCCGGAGGGCATGGCGGTCATTCTGCGCACGGCCGGCATGGAGCAGAACAAGGCGGAAATCAGGCGCGACTACGAATACCTGATGCGGATGTGGGACGAGATTCGTGAGCTGACCCTCAAATCGATCGCGCCCGCCCTCGTCTACGAAGAAGGAAGCCTGATCAAACGCGCGATGCGCGACCTTTACGCCAGCGACATCGAGGAAATCCTTGTTGAAGGCGAAGACGGCTACAAGGCGGCGCGCGGCTTCATGAAGATGCTGATGCCCGGCCATGAATCGCGCATCCGGCGCTACAGCGACCCGGCCGTGCCGTTGCTGCAGCGCTTCCAGGTCGAAAGCGAGCTCGACGAGATCCACAACCCGACCGTCCGGCTCAAATCCGGCGGCTACATCGTCATCAATCCGACCGAGGCGCTGGTCGCCATCGACGTCAACTCCGGCCGGGCGACGCGCGAACGCGACATCGAGGAAACCGCCCTCAAAACCAACATCGAGGCGGCGGAAGAGATCGCCCGCCAGTTGCGGCTGCGCGATCTCGCCGGCCTGATCGTCATCGACTTCATCGACATGGACGACCACCGCCACCAGCATCAGGTCGAACGGCGGCTCAAGGACGCGATGAAGAACGACCGGGCGCGCATCCAGATCGGGCGCATCTCGGCCTTCGGGCTGCTTGAGCTTTCGCGCCAGCGCCTGCGGCCGAGCTTGGTCGAGGCGTCGTCGGAGCGTTGCCCGCATTGCGGCGGCACCGGCCTCATTCGCTCGACCGAATCGACCGCGCTGCGTGTTCTGCGCGGCATCGAGGAGGAAGGGATGAAGCTGCGCACCGCCGAAGCGGTCGTGCATGCGCC
>JACQDQ010000291.1 GCA_016201015.1 Pseudomonadota bacterium
CGTGATGTGGATCGGGCTGTTGTGGTACTTCAATTTCGTCCAGATCCCGTCGATGCCGAAGATCCCCGACGAGCAGAAGCCGGCGGTGAGCAAGGTGATCGCGCCGGAGGCGTTGTTCTGGTTCCGCTGGGCGGCGCTGTCGACGGTGATCACCGGCCTGCTGCTGGCGATCCTCAACGGCTATTTCGTGCAGGCGATCACGCTCGGCATCGGCTCCGGCGGCGGGATGGCCCGCGGCATCGGCATCGGCATGTGGCTCGGCCTGATCATGGCCTACAATGTGTGGATGATCATCTGGCCGAACCAGCAGAAGTCGCTGGGCATGGTCGAGGCGACGGCCGACGAGAAGAAGGTGGCCGCACGCATCGCCATGCTGACCAGCCGCTTCAACACGATGCTGTCGGTCCCGATGCTTTATGCGATGGTCGCGGCGCAAAACGTGCGCTGGTAACATCGATCGAGCGGCGATGAAACGGGGCCCGCGGGCCCCGTTTCCATTTCCGGCCTAGTCCACCGCGATCAGCGCCGCCGCGACGCGCCGCTCCTCGGCGACGAGCACGTTGTAGGTGCGGCAGGCGGCGCCGGTGTCCATCGTGTCGACGGCGATGCCGCGCCCGCGCAACGCCTGGCGCAGATCGGGCGCAATCACCGCCATCGTCCGGCCGCAGCCGATCAGCAGGATCTCAAGCGGCGGCTTCACGTCGAGCAGCGCGGCCAGCGTCTCAATCGTCAGCCCCGCCATGCTGGCGACTGGCCACGACCGCGCGCCATCCGCCCACACGACGATCGAGCCCTTGAAGCTCTCGCCGGCGACGCGGAAGCCGCCGGCGCCGTAGGAATCGACGCGCTTAAGGGATCGTTCGGGCCCGGCGCGCACCGGCGCGCACGCTCACGGCCGCGCGGCGGCGGCGGCATCCCCGCCCGTCGGAGTGCCGCCCCGGCGCAACCGGCCCTCGCCGAGGAACAACAGGATGGGCGCGGCGATGAAGATCGACGATGAAGTGCCGATGACGATGCCGATCAGGATGACGATGGCGAAATCCTGCAATGCCTCGCCGCCGACAACGGCGAGCGGCAAGGCCGCAAGGAACGTGGTCAGCGACGTATTGATGGTGCGGTTGAGCGTCTCGTTGATGCTGAGGTCGACCAGCTGGCGCAGCGGCATGGTCTTGTACTTGCGCAGGTTCTCGCGCATCCGATCGTAGACCACGACCTTGTCGTTGATCGAGAAGCCCATGACCGTGAGGATGACCGCGATGCTGTCCAGGTTGAATTGAAAGCGGAACACGACATAGATGCCGACCAGCTTGGTCACGTCGAGGATCAGCGTCGTCACCGCGCCGACGCCGAAGGGCCATTGGAAGCGGAAGGCGATGTAGGCCAGCATGGCGACCAGCGCCAGTCCCATGGCGATCATTCCATTGCGGAACAACTCCTCGCTCACCGTGGCGCCCACCGCCTCGACGCGCCGCACCTCGGACCCGGCAAATCGCTCGGCGAGGAGCGTGCGCACGCGCCCCACGGCGCTCTGCTGGGCCTCTTCGCCGCCCGGCTGGCGCTCGAGGCGGATCAGCACGTCCTGCGGCGAGCCGAACTCCTGTAGACCCACTTCGCCGAACCCGAGGGCGGTCAATGACGGGCGCATGACGGTAAAATCGGCCGGGCCCTGCGTCCGCACTTCGAACAGGATGCCGCCGCGGAAGTCGATGCCGTAATTGAGCCCCGGATAGAAGAACAGGATCACCGAGGCGAGGCTGAGGACCGCGGAGACGACCAGGCCGGCGATCCGCCCCCGCATGAAGGGGATCTTGGTGTCGTCGGGAATGAGACGCAGTCGATACATCGCGGACCTCTCAGACCGGCAGCGCCTTGGGACGCTGCTGCCGCAACCAGTAAAGGATCAGCAGGCGAACCAGCATCGTTGCCGTGAACATCGACGTGCAGATGCCGATGCTGATGGTCACGGCGAAGCCCTTCACCGGCCCGGACCCGAAACCGTAAAGCAGCAGCATCTTGATCAGCGTCGTCGCATTCGAATCGATGATCGTCGACATCGCGCGCGCGAAGCCCGCCTCGAGCGCCGCGAGCGGCGTCTTGCCGAGCCGCGTCTCCTCGCGGATGCGCTCGTTGATCAGCACGTTGGCGTCGACCGACATGCCGACGGTGAGCAGGATTCCGGCGATGCCCGGCAGCGTCAGCGTCGCTTGCAGCAACGACATCGCGGCCATGATCAGAAACAGATTGCTGATCAGCGCAACATTGGCGAACAGCCCGAACAGGCCATAGGCCAAGACCATGTAGACCACGACCAGCGAGAAGCCGATGACGACGGCGACGAGGCCGGCGCGGATCGAATCCGCGCCGAGATCGGGCCCAACCGACCGCTCCTCGATGACCTTGAGCGGGGCCGGCAGCGCGCCCGCCCGCAGCAGAACCGAGAGGTCCTGCGCCGATGCAACGGAGAAGCTCCCCGAGATCTGGCCGCTGCCGCCGAGGATCGGCTCGCGGATCACCGGCGCGCTGATCACCCGCCCGTCGAGAACGATGGCCAGCGGCTTGCCGACATTGTCGCGCGTCGCTTGGCCGAATTGGCGCGCGCCGACGCTGTCGAACTTGAAATTCACCACCCACTCGCCGTTGCGCGAGTCGGTGCCGGGCTGCGCATCGGTCAGGCGGTCGCCGGCGACGATCGGCCGACGCTGCACGAGGTACATGCGGGGCTGGCCGCCGGCCTCGACGTCCTTGTCGGCGGGCATCAGCTCGGACCCCGCCGGCACCCGGCCGGCCACCGCGTCGGCCACCGAGTTGCTCACGTCGAGCAGATGAAAATTCATCTTCGCCGTCTTGCCGAGCAGCGCCTTGATGCGCTCGGGCTCGCGCAGGCCGGGCAGCTGCACCAGGATGCGATCCTGCCCCTGGGCCTGAATGATCGGCTCCTTGGTGCCGGTTTCGTCGATGCGGCGGCGCACGATCTCGATCGACTGCGCGACGGCCTGGCGTTTTTGTTCGAGCAGATCCTTGTCGTCGAGCCGCAGCGTGATCGTCCCATCGGGCGCCGCCGTTATCCGCGCCGAGCGATCGAGGTCGCGGATCCCCGTACGCGCTTGCTCGAGCTGACCCGCCTCGCGCACCTTGAACACGACGGCGTTGCCGCCCTCGACCGCCAGCCCGGTGACCGGGATGCGCGCAGTGCGCATCGCCGTGCGGATGCCGTCGAGCAGACCGGTTAACCGCTCGCGCACCACCGCCGCGTGATCGACCTCCAGCAGAAGATACGAGCCGCCTTGCAGGTCGAGGCCCAACACCACCTGTTGGTGCGGCAACCAGTGTGGAATCGAGCTCACCACCTGGCCGCGCAGGAAATTGGGTAGCGTGAAGATTATGCCGAGCGCGCAGATCACGAGAATCGTGATCACCTTTGGTCGCGTCATGTGCAGCATCTGCGGCGCTCCGTCGAAACCTCAGGCCTTCACGCGCGAGACGTATTCTTCGTGACCGAGCGAATCATAGAGCTTCCGCCTGATCGGGTCTTTCAACGTCTCATAGGCCTCGACCGCTGCGGCGTCGCCGGCCTTCGTCGCCTGCGCCGCGGCGATCTCGTCGGCCGTCGCGTTCTTCTTCACGCCGAGCATCTTATAGTAGTCGACGGCCGGCTCGGGGCGCTCCGCCGCATCCTGCTTCTTCGAATCCTTGGCCTCGGCCGGCTCGGTCTTGGCCAGCACCTCGGCGATCATGCTACGCAGCGCGCGCACACGCACGCCGTCGGCAATTTCCAACGTCATTTCGCGGTCGCCGGCGACTTTCGTCACCGTGCCGATGATCCCACCAGAGGTGACGACCTTGTCGCCGCGCCGCAGCCCGTCGATCAGCGCCTTGTGCTCCTTCACCTTCTTCTGCTGCGGCCGGATCACCAGGAAATAGAACACGACGAAGATCAAGACGAGCGGCAACATCGCCATCATGTCGAAGCCAGTGCCGCTACCGCCGAATTGGGCGTAGGCCGGCGATATGAACATGCAAGACTCCCTCTCCCCCGGCCCTCCCGATGCGGGCGCGCCTGGAACGGCGCGGACTATAGCGGGCGGACCGGGAAAAGCAATCTTCCCCGGCGGCCCGGCCGGCCATTGGTTGACCGCTGTTTCGGGCTGCTCTAGGGTCGCCCGTCCCCGCCGCGCATGGCATTCGGTTAATGAACGACCCCAAGCTCGCACCGTTGCTCGCCCGCATCGCCGACGCGCTCGAACGCCTGGCTCCGCCACCGCCGCCACCGACCGATCTCACCGCCGCCGACGCCTTCGTCTGGCATGCCGACGGGTCGCGTCTGATGGCGATCGCGGCCGTCAACCGCGTCGAGCTCGACCTGCTGCGCGGCATCGAGCGGCAGGCCGAGATGCTGCTTGCCAACACGCGCCGCTTCGCCGGCGGCTTGCCCGCCAACAACGCCCTGCTGTGGGGCGCCCGCGGCATGGGCAAGAGCTCGCTGATCAAGGCCGTGCACGCCGCGGTCAATGCAAAGATGCCGCGCGCCATCGCCTTGGTCGAAATCCACCGCGAGGATATCCCCTCGCTGCCCGATCTGTTGGCGATCCTGCGCCAGGTGAAGCGGCGCTTCCTGCTGTTCTGCGACGACCTGTCGTTCGACGGCGCCGACACGTCGTACAAGTCGCTCAAGGCGGTGCTCGAGGGCGGCATCGAAGGGCGGCCGGACAACGTCGTCTTCTACGCCACCTCTAACCGCCGTCACATGATGGCGCGCGAGATGATCGAGAATGAGCGCTCGACCGCGATCAACCCGAGCGAGGCGGTGGAAGAGAAGGTCTCGCTGTCCGATCGCTTCGGCCTGTGGCTCGGCTTCCATGCCTGCGACCAGGACACCTATCTCGCGATGATCGACGGCTATGCCCGGCATTACGGTCTCGCCGTCGATGCCGCGACGCTGGCCGCCGAGGCGAATGAATGGTCGATCACGCGCGGCGCGCGCTCCGGCCGCGTCGCCTGGCAATTCGTGCAGGATCTCGCCGGACGGCATGGGCGGCGGCTGACGTAGACGCGCCGGGCGCGCGTCGTCGCGTCGATGAAGCCGGCGGATCTGCGTCCGGAATACGGCAACCGTGAGTTGAATTGTGGCAAAATTATTGTCTTGTCACAGCCCCAATTCTCTCCAATGATGTCGACTGCAGCGGTGTCAATCCAACCTAGGTTTCGCCATGAACCGGCCGTTCATATACGCGCTCTTCATCGCCTCCCTTCTCGGCACCGGCGCGTTCGGCTATTGGCTTGGGCAGCGCCCGCCGGCCAAGGCTCCTGAGACTGCCGCAATCGGCGAGCCGCTCAGCTTCGTGCGCTACGAGGCGCAGCGCGCCCAGCCCAGGCGCGACGACCCCGATTCCTGGATCCCGGACGACGACGACCGCGTTCGCGACCGCCGTCCGGTCGAGCGGGTCTGCCTCGAGTTCAGCAAGCCGCTCGCGCCTTTGCCGGTCGAACGCTACCGCGATTTCATCAAGGTTGCCGGCACCGATGCGCCGACGATCGCGCTGGCGCCGGGCGGTCTGTGCTTCAGCGGCTGGCCAAAGGATGCGGCCAAGCTCGACGTGACGATCGTCGCCGCCCTGGCCGCCACCGACGGCACACGCATGAGCGAGGACACGAAACTGGCGATCGATCTCAATCTCCCCTCGAAGGAGAAATTCGTCGCCTTTGCCGGTTCGGGATTCATTCTGCCGACCGTCGGTGCCAACGGCATCGCCGTCGAAACGCGCAACGTCGACCGCGTGCGGGTCCGCGTCCTGCGGGTGACCGACACCAAGATCATCCGCGACTGGCCGAAGCGCAGGCCGCGTAACGGCGATGACGAATCCGACTATTACGACGACGCGGCCCGGCGCCTGCTCGGCGGCGGCGGTTTCGTGGTCTGGGACGGCACGATGGCCGTCGAAAACCGCGGCAACGACCGCAGCGTCACGAGCTTTCCCTTGACGCGCGTGCTGCCGGAACGGCGGCCCGGCGCTTACCTCATGATCGTCGACGAGGACGAAAGAGCGGACAAGCGCGGCGCCTGGTACTCCGGCAGCTCGGCGACGCGGTGGCTCATCGAGACCGATATCGGCCTGACCGTGTTTCAGGGCGAGGACGGCCTCAACGTGCTGGCGCGCTCCTACGACACGGCGCAGCCTTTGGCCAGTATCGATGTCGTTCTCGTTGCCGAGAACGGCCGAGACCTCGCGCGGATCGCCACCGATGCCAGCGGCCGCGCGCAATTTGCGCGCGGTCAGTTGCAAGGGCAGAACGACAACCGCCCCTATGCCGTCTATGCCTACGGCGCGGACGGTTCGTTTGCGCTGCTCGATCTCAACCGCCCGGCTTTCGATCTGTCGGATCGCGGCGTGTCGGGGCTGCCCGCGCCGCGGCCGATCTCGGCGTTCCTCTATGCCGACCGCGGCATCTATCGCCCCGGCGAGGTCGTTAACCTTTCCGGCCTGATGCGTCGCGACAACGCCGACGCGCTCGACACGCCGCTCACCCTGGTCGTGCAGCGGCCGAACGGCGCCGAGTTCCGCCGCCGCACCTTGCGGCCGGATGCCGGCGGTGGCGTGCATCTCGGCCTCGAGCTGCCGCCGAGCGCCGTGCGCGGCAAATGGACGGCCTTGGCCTATGCCGATCCGACGGATCAGCCGGTCGGCCGCCTCGCGTTCGAAGTGCAGGACTTCGTGCCGCAACGTCTATCCGTGCACGGCACGACAAGCAGCGATGTCTATGATCCGAAGTCACCACCCGCGATCGACATCGTCGGCGAATGGCTTTACGGCGCGCCGGCCGCGGGCCTGCAAGGCTTCGGCGATCTGCGCATCGTCCGCGACCCGAATCCGTTCCCGCAATTGCGCGGCTGGCGGTTCGGCCGCCACGACGATCAGTTCGAGGACGTACTGGTCAAGCTCGAGGTCGGCAGCACGAATGACGAGGGAAAACTGACCGTGAAGCTGGCGACCGCGGATTTGCGCGCGACCATGCCGCTCAAGGCGATGATCGGTTTCGGCATCTACGAGCCCGGCGGGCGGCCGACAGAGGAGCGCCTCGGCCTGGCCGTCCGGCATCGGCCGCTCTTCCTCGGGATCAAGCCGGAGTTCGAGGACAATCGCGTCGCCAACAACATGGAAGCGGTTCTTAAAGTGGCCGCCTTCGACGCCGAGGGCCGGCCGGCGGCCAAGTCGAGCATTTCGTGGCGGTTCGACCGCGAGAATTGGAACTACATCTGGTATCGCGACGAGCGGCAGGGCCGTTGGACCTACCGGACGTCCGTAACCCTCGAGACATTGCAGTCGGGCGAATGGTCGCTGGCGGCCGACGGCACGCAGGAGTTGCGTTACGTCACCGATCGCTGGCAGCGCTATCGCCTGACCGTCGAGGATGCCGAAACCGGTGCGGCGACGAGCTACCGGTTCACTTCGGGCTATGGCAGCGCTTCGCCCGACGACGACATTCCGGACAAGATTGCGGTCATAGCGGAAAAGCCGGTCTACGCGGTCGGCGCCACGGCGCACATCGCCATCCGGCCGCCCTTCGCCGGCGAGGCCATGGTCGCCGTTGCGACCAACCGCATCCTGTGGTCGCGGCAGATCACCGTGCCGGCCGACGGCACCGCCATCGACGTGCCGGTCACCACTGAATGGGGTGCCGGCGCCTATGTGCTGGTCGATGCCGTGCGGCCGCTGCAAGGCGGTTCGGCGCGCGATCCGGCGCGTGCGATCGGTCTCGCCTGGGTCGCGGTCGACAACGCGGCGCGCCAAGTGACGGTTGCGCTGGCGGCGCCCGATCTCGCCTTGCCGCAGCGTGGATTGACCATTCCCGTCAGCGTCGCCGGCCTGACGCCCGGTCTGAAGACCTACCTCACCGTCGCCGCGGTGGACGAGGGCATCCTGGCGCTGACGCGCTTCGCCAGCCCCAGCCCGGGCGACTTCTATTTCGGCAAGCGCCGGCTCGGCCTCGATATCCGCGACGACTATGGACGTCTGCTCGACGGCCAGGCCGGCCCTGCCGGCCGCACCCGCCATGGCGGCGACGAAGTCGGCGGCGCCGGTCTGCAAAGCGTGCCGACGCGCACCGTCTCGCTGTTCTCCGGCCCGATCGAAGTCGGCGCCGACGGCAAGGCCCAAGTCTCGTTCGAGCTGCCGGACTTCGTCGGTCAGCTTCGGCTGATGGCCGTCGCCTATAACGGAAGTCAGGTCGGTCAGGGCGAGGCGAAGGTCCTGGTCCGCCATCCGCTGGTCGCCGACGCCTATTTCCCGCGCTTCCTGGCGCCGGGCGACCGCGCGCGGATGACGCTGTTCGTCCAGAACGTCGATGCCCCAGCCGGCGACTACAGCTTCGCGGTCACCGCCGACGGACCGACATCGGTTACTGGCGACGGACGGCTGGCGCTATCGCTGGCGCCCCGCGAATCGCGCAACGCCGCCTTCGAACTCACCGCCGGCGCGCTCGGCATCAGCACGATCCGCCTGGCGGTCAGGGGACCGAATGGCCTTGCTTTCGACCGCGAATGGCAGATCGAGACGCGCTCGCCGCACTACCCGCTGACCGTCGAGCATCGCCGCACCCTCGCCGCCGGCGAGGATTTCGCGCTGCCGCCGCTCCTGCTGGCGCCGTTCCTCCCGGGAAGCGCCAAGATCACCGTCAACGTGAGCGCGATCCGCGGCATCGACGTGCCCGGTCTGCTGCAATCGCTCTATCGCTACCCGTACGGCTGCACCGAGCAGACGACGAGCGTCGCGTTTCCGCTGCTCTCGTTCGATGATTTCCGCCTGCTCGGGCTCACCTCTGCCACCGAGGCGGAGCAGATCCGCCGCCGGGTGCAGCGCGCCGTCGACGCCTTGCTCGACCGCCAGGACGAGAGCGGCGCCATCGGCCTGTGGCGGGCCGGCGACCGCGGCAGCGATTCCTGGCTCATCGTTTTCGCCACCGATTTCCTGCTGCAGGCGCGCGAGCGCGGCTATGTCCTGCCCGATGATGCTCTCGCCCGCTCGCAGCGTTATCTGCATGCCGTGGTGAACGGACGGCATGACGACGATTCCTACGGCTATGTCGCCGCATCCGGCAGCGCCGAGCTAAGCCGCGCCTATGCCCACTATCTGCTGGCGCGGCTCGGTCGCGGCGAGCTCGCGATGCTGCAACGGCAACTGCCGGAATTCGCCAAGACGCGCTTGCACGTCGTCGACGCCTTCGCCGGCGCCGCGCTGGCATTCATGGGCGAGCGCGAGCGCGGGGCCGAAATCCTGCGCCGGGCCGGCGGACCGGTGGATAATCGGTTCCTGGTCTATTACAGCTCGCGCCTGCGCGACCGGGCGCTTGGCGCGGCGCTCGCCACCGAGGCGCTCGGCGCCGCCGCGGCGCAGCCGTTCCTCGACGAGATCGAGCGCGCCAACCGGTCGGCCGACCAGCTATCGACGCAGGAGAAAGCCTGGCTGCTGCGCGCGGCCGCGGCGCTCAAGCGAAGCGTCGATATCCATATCGCCGAGAACGGCGTCGAGCGGGTCGGCAATGGCGTGGCGGCAATGACATTGGCGCCGAGCAACGACGTCATCGCCGCCGGCTATACGCTGACCAACCGCTCGTCCGGCCCGGTCGCGGCAACGCTGTCCGTACACGGCGCGCCCAGCAGCCCGCCGCCGCCGCTGGAGAACGGCTTCCGACTGACGAAGAAAGTGTTCGCGCCCGACGGCACCGCCATCGACGTCACGCAGCCGGACAGCGTCAGGCGTCACGACCGGCTGATCGTCGTACTCGAGGGCGAGGCGCGCGACCGCTCCTATCATCAGGCCATCCTGGTCGACCCGCTGCCGGCCGGCTGGGAGATCGAGGGGCTGATCGCGCCGCCGCGTGGCAAGGACGAGCCGCCGCCCTATCCCTGGCTCAAGCCGCTGTCGATCGCGCAGATGATGGAGCGCCGCGACGACCGCTTCGTGGCCGCGTTCGAGCTGAACGGCGATCCCGACAGGCCGCGCTTCTATGTCGAGCCCGACGAAGAGCGATTGTCGCGAACCCTGCCGCCCGGCCGGGACTATCGCTTCGCCTACATCGTCCGCGCGGTGACGCCGGGCGTCTTCACTCTGCCCGAAGCCGCGGTCGAGGACATGTACCGGTCGGAGCGCATGGCGCGCACCGCGCCTGGATTCACCACGGTCCGCGCCGAGTGACCATGCGGACCGCGGCGAAGCGGCTAGGCCTGACCGCGGCGTCCGCGGTGGTGGCGCTTGCCGCGACGCTGTGGACGCTCGACCGGCTGCTCCCGCCCGATCTGTCGCGCTATCGCGACAGCGGCACGCTGGTGACCGACCGCGTGGGATCGGAGCTGCGCATCCTGCCGGCGTCCGGCGGCGTGTGGCGTCTTGCCGCCGCGCCCGAGAACGTCGATCCCGCCTACGTCGAATTGCTGTTGGCTTACGAGGACCGCCGCTTCTTCCGCCATATCGGCGTCGATCCGCTGGC
>JACQDQ010000292.1 GCA_016201015.1 Pseudomonadota bacterium
CTACCCCCCCTCTACACGCACCCCCCTGTTCCGTTTCGTCCGTTTGCTCCGTTTGGTCCGTTTCGTCCGTTTGGCTCAACCTTGCGTGCACTCCTGATCTCCTCCGTTTTGTTCCTATATGGAACGAAAAAGACCTAAATCAAGATCGGCGCTGCTCGGAAGGTTTACCCGGAGCGCCTTGGAGCCGGACGGTCGGCGCGGATTGCCACTGCCGAGGCGACGGCGCCGCCCAGCGCCAGGGCGGCGGCCAGCAGCATCGCCAGGCCGACGCCTTCCGCCAGCGCCTCGCGCAGGATGGTCTCGGTCGCCCGCCGGTCCTCGCCGTGGATTGCCATCGCCGCCGCCTCGACCAGGAACTTGCCGCGCGCCGCCTCGACGGCCCGCTTGACCTCGGCCGACACGGTCTGCGTCGCCAGGCGGCGGTCGATGGCGCGATGGTAGACGTCGAGCGCCACGGCGCCGAAAATCGCCACAGCCAGCAGGCTGGCCACCGAGGCGACGGCGTTGTTGACGCCGGACGCCACGCCGGCCTGGTCGGACGGCACGGCGTTGATCACCGAGGTGGAGAGCGGCGCCACGCTCGCCGCCATGCCGAACCCGAGCGTCGCGATCGGGATGAGGAAGGTCGTCCAATACGCCCCGCCGCCGCCGGGCATGGCGAGCAGCGCGAAGCCGAGCGCGGCGATTGCCGGCCCGACGACCAACGGCAGCCGCGCGCCGAAGCGGTCGAGGAGCCCGCCGGACCAGCGCGACAGCCCGCCCATGATGATGGTGAAGGGCAGGAACACGGCGCCGGCCAGCGTCGCGGAATAGCCGTGCACCTGCATCAGGTCGAAGGGCAGGAAAAAGAAGCAGCCCGCGAGCGCGGCGTAGAGCAGCAGGGTCAGAATGTTGACGCCGTTGAAATTGCGCGAGCGGAACAGGTCGAGCGGCATCATCGGCGATTTGCTGCGGCGCTCCACCCAGACGAAGGCGGCGAGCAGCAGCACGCCGGCCGCGACCGTGGCGATCGCCGTGGCGTCGCGCCAGCCGTGCTCGGAGGCCGCGATCAGCCCGAACACTAGGCTGCCCAGCCCGGCGAAGGCGAGCAGCGCGCCGGGCCAGTCGAGCCCGCCCGCGGCCGCCGGGGCGCGGCTCTCCGGCACGTGGCGCAGCGCGATCCAGATCGCCGGCAGCGCGACGAACGGGTTGATCAGGAAGATCCAGCGCCAGCTCGCGTGATCGACGATCCAGCCGCCGAGTAGCGGGCCGACCGCCGCGGCGATGGCGGAGACGCCGGCCCAGGTGCCGATCGCCTTGCCGCGCTCCGCCTCGTCGAACGAGGCGCCGATGAGCGCCAGCGAGCACGGAATGAGCAGCGCCGCGCCGGCACCCTGGACCGCGCGCGCCAGGATCAGCTGCGCGGTATCAGGCGCGAAGCCGCACCACAGCGAGGCGGCGGCGAAGATCGCGACGCCGGTGACGAAGACAAGCCGCCGTCCGAACCGGTCGCCGGCGCCGCCGCCGATCAGCACCAGCGCCGCGAGCGACAGGGTGTAGGCGTTGATCAGCCACTGCATCACGCCGATCGAGGCCTGCAGATCGGCCTCGATCACCGGCAGCGCGACGTTGACCACCGACTCGTCGATATAGGCCATTGCCGAGCCGAGGATGGTGACGACCAGGATCCACGGCCGCTGACGCGCGCAGACCGGGTCGGTGGCGACGGAGCGGATCGTGCCTTCGTCGCAGGGCCGGGATTTCGGATTGATCACGCTGCCTCTGCCTTCGCGGGCGGCGCCTGTGCGGCGCGCCCCCGTCGCTACGACCGACGCTCGTCCCGATTGAGCCTGCGGGAGGCCGGCGATGCAAGCGCTCACGCGGGGCGGTCATGCGGGCGTGTGCGCCGGTGATGACGGTCAAGAAATCCCCGTCGCCCCGGCGTGGCGATGAAGATGAGACCGATATTTTTCTCTGACTGTCACCCCGACGAAGGTCGGGGCCCAGGGATCATAGAGCAGGGTGTTGCCCCTGGGTGCCGGCCTTCGCCGGCATGACAGTGAAGAACAGCACGCACTCGCCCTGGGTGCCGGCTTTCGCCGGCATGACAGTAAAGAAGGTTCGCCCGCCTACTCGAACACCGACCGCGGGAAGTAGAGCGACACCACCCAGTTCGGGCGGTCGACGATCTCGCTGATGCGCAGATTGGCGCAGACGCTGCACAGCATGTAGGCGTCGACCGCGCGCATCTTGTAGCGACGCGACAGCAGGTCGATCATCCCGCTCACCGCCGCCCGCGCGCCGGCCATGAGGTCGGGGCCGATGCCGGTCGTCACCTCGTAGCCCTTCGTGTCGAGATGGCGCGACACCGGCCCCGGCGTGGTGAAGCGCGGGAAGGGCAGGTTGGCGCCCTTCACCAGCTCGAATTTGGCGGCGAGCGTGATCGGGCTCTCGATCGCCGTGCCGCACACCTCGCCGTCGCCCTGCGCCGCGTGGGTGTCGCCGACCGAGAACAAGCCGCCCGCCACCTCGACCGGCAGGTAGAGCACCGTGCCTGTGCCGAGATCGCGGATGTCCATGTTGCCGCCGACGCGGCGCGGCGGGACGATCGAGTGCAGGCCGGGTTCAGCAGGCGCCAGGCCGATCGTGCCGCAGAACGGCTTCAGCGGCACGCGCCCGCCGGGGCCGAACAGCGCCGGCGCGGCGAGGTCGGGCGCGTAGGTCCACAGATGCAGCGCCGGGTCCGGGAACTGGTCGGCGAGCAGGCCGAAGCCGGGGATGTTGGCGGTCCAGCCCCAGCCGGACGGCGCGAAGGAGAGCAGGGTCACCTTGACCGCGTCATCAGGCGCGGCGCCGTCGATGAAGACCGGCCCGTTGACCGGATTGACCTTGGCGAAATCGAGCCGGGCGATGTCGGCGACGGTCGAAGTCCTGGTGAGCTGGCCGCCCGAGGCGTCGCGCGGATGGAACTCGACGCTGTCGCCGGGCGCCACGGTCAGCACCGGCTTGCGCGAATTGTCCCAGCCGAGATGGCTCTGGTGGTCGTGCAGCGTGTGGCGGGGTTTGTTCATGGGGCGCTCGCGGGGAATATCGCACGGAATGTCTGTCGGAGCCCAGATGTGTGCATTTATTTGAGCCGTCATGACCGGGCCGCCGCGTTGCGCGGCGAGACCCGGTCATCCATGACTCTCTTTCGGAAGGAAGACGTGGCTGGGACGGCCGAAGGCCGCCCAGGGGTCACGCGCTGGTGCGCGGCCCGCGCATGACGAAGAAGGAAAGGGGCGCGCCGTAAATCCCGGGCCGGCCCCCGGATCAAGTCCGAGGGCGAAACCGGCCCTTACATGAGATCGCGCTTCGGGCGTAGGGGCGGCACTCCCGTGCCGCCCGTCTTCGGGCTCAACGGCCGCGCGGGCGCCGCGCCGGCAGCTCGTCGCCGGGCCGCGGCTTCTCTCCTCCGCGGCGCTTCATGATCCGGTCGAACGCCTTGAAGTCCGCCCGCGCTCGGCGCTCGGCGAAATAGGTCGCGGTGCGCAACGCCGCGACTTTTTCGGCCACGGCCGTGGCGACGAACTGATTGATGCTCGTGCCGTCCTCCTTGCTCAGCCGCTCGACCGCTTCCTTGAGCGAGCGCGGCAGGCGCAGGGGGTAGGTCTTTGTCTCGGTCATCGTTCGATCCTTTCTAACGCAACGCGCGGGGCAAGAAGCGCGATCCCGAACCCGGAAGGCGTCGCCCCGAAGTCGCGCGCATTGAATGTCACCAGCGCGTCGGCGCGGCCGTTGATGGCGGCTTCCAGCACCATTTCGTCGCCGGGATCGCGCAGTTGCGGCCGCCACAGGAAATGCGTCTCCACGGGTTCCGCCACGGCGATCACCGCGTCGAGAAAGACGGCAACCTCGTCCTCGGTCAAGCCGGCCGCCAAGCGATGTTCCGCCCGGCTGCACACGGCCTCGTATTCCATCGCCAGCGGCACGCTCGTCAACAGCGTCGCCCGGCCATGCCGGGCCGCCCGCAGGATCGCCGCCGAGGCGCCGCGCGGGCTGCGCATGGCCGCTACGACGACATCCGTGTCGAGCACCAATCTCACATCGCAGATGATATCATATCACCCAGGATATGACAATCTTCGATGCAGAACCACATTCCGGGCCTAAACGCCCCGGCGCGGTATTTGGCGCGGCGGTGAGTGGCGAAACACCCGCCGCTAATTCTGCGCCTGGCCCGGTATCGGCGGGGCGGGGGCAAGCGTGGCGTAGGGACCGCCGGCCTTGTCGAAAATCCGGATGCCGTAGAG
>JACQDQ010000322.1 GCA_016201015.1 Pseudomonadota bacterium
TCGACGAGGCGGCGGCGGCCTATCGCGCGGCGCTGCGTCTTGATCCCGATCACGTCCATGCCCGCTTCTACCTGCAGGCGGCGACCGGCGCGGCGGGCGCCGCGGCGATGCCGGCTGCGCTCGTCGCCGCGCTGTTCGACGGCTATGCCGATCGCTTTGACGCGCATGTGCAGAATGTGCTCGCCTACCGCATGCCGGCGCTGCTGCGCCAAGCCTACGCCGATGCCGGCGGCAGCGGTCCGGCCGACATCCTCGACCTCGGCTGCGGCACCGGCCTATGCGGCGTCGCCTTCGCCGATCTGGCGCGGCGCCTGGTCGGCGTCGACCTGTCGCCGGTCATGGTGGCGAAGGCGCGCCAGCGCGGTCTCTATACCGAGCTGTACGCCGAAGACATGCTCGTCACCCTGCGGCGCGAGGCCGGCGCCTACGATCTCGTCATCGCCGCCGACGTGTTCGTCTATGTCGGGGATCTCGAGCCGGTCGCGGCGGCGGCGCGCGCGGCGTTGCGGCCGGCGGGATGGTTCCTGTTCTCGACCGAGCTCGGCGAGGGCGATGTCTATCGGCTGCGTCCGAGCGGCCGCTTCGCGCACGGACCCGGCTATCTGCACAGTCTTGCCACCAGGCATGGCCTGCAAATGGTACAAACGCAGACCGTCGATCTTCGCCTCGACTCCGGCCGCCCGGTCCGGGGCACATTCAATGTTCTGCGGCGAAACAAGGATTGAGCACTCCGCATGAAACGCATCGTCGAAGTCACCGATACGCTCTACGACTATATTTGCGCCGTCTCGCTGCGCGAGCCGGAGATACTCGCCCGCCTGCGCGCCGAGACCGCGAAGATACCGCTGTCCGGCATGCAGATCTCGCCCGACCAGGGCCAATTCATGACGCTGCTGGTCGAGCTTATCGGCGCGCGGCGATATCTCGAAATCGGCGTCTTCACCGGCTACAGCACGCTGGCCGTGGCGCTCGCGCTGCCGGTCGACGGACGCGTGGTCGCCTGCGACGTCAACGCGGAGTGGACCGCGGTGGCGCAGCGCTATTGGCGGGAGGCGGGCGTCACCGCCAAGATCGACCTGCGGCTGGCGCCGGCGGTCGAAACGCTCGACGCGCTGCTCGCGCGCGGAGCGGCCGGGACGTTCGATTTGGCCTTTATCGACGCCGACAAGGTATCCTACGACGCCTATTACGAGCGGGCGCTCCGCCTGGTGCGGCCGGGCGGGCTGATCGCCATCGACAACGTGCTGTGGAACGGCGAGGTCGCCAACCCCGCCGCCAACGATCCCGACACCGCGGCGCTCAAGGCGCTCAATCGCAAGCTGCGCGACGATGCGCGCGTCAGCCTGTCGCTGTTGCCGCTGGGCGACGGCCTCACCCTCGCCCGTCGGCGGCCGTAGGCGACCCCCGCGGCCACGCGGCATACCTCGCCGCGCGCCGCCGCTATTACGGATATATCCGTAAGACTCTTAAAGTTATCCACATATTTTATATAGTCTGCCGGGGTCCGCACCCGCGCTCTTAAGGTGCCGGTAAACATTGTGGCCTCACAATTGCACCACTATCGAGCAGAAGCGATAGGGAGCCGCCCGCAGAATGCGGCCTGAGGTGAAGCTGACCACGTGACCCTTGGGAAGGAGTTAGTGCCATGTTTAGTAAAATTGTTCTTTCAAGTCTCGTGGCGTTCGGGTTTGTTGCATCCGACCCGGCGCTAGCTCAGCAGCAGCAGCAGCGGCAGGCCTGCGCCAAGCGCGTCGACCTGATGAAGCATCTCGAAGAGCGCTACAAAGAGGTTCCGGCGGCAGTCGGCCTCGCCGATAACGGCGGCGTCCTCGAGGTCTATGCCAGCATCGACGGCTCGACCTGGACCGTAATGATCACGCTGCCCAACGGCGTCTCCTGCATGCTCGCCACCGGCGAGAACTGGGAAGCGCTGCCGCGGATCGCCGCGATGGGTCCCCCGGCCTGACACTGCGCCCCTGCGCTCGGCTGTAACGGCCGAGCAACACGTGCCGGACCGGGCGGCATAAATTGCCCGGTCGGCGGCAGCTTCTGCCGCGGCTGGCCTCGATACGCCCCCGGCCGCAGGCCGGCAGCTTTCCCGCTTCGGCGCCCGACAGCGGCAACGGGCCCTAGCTACCCCGCTGAAATCCAAACCTTCCTCCGGTTCGGTTTGGACAGCGGCAGTGACGAAGCCGGATCAGCGAAGCAATTTGCCCGCTACCGACCGCAAATTCTCAGAGTCTGCGGCCCGCCGCGCTGATGGCCCCGCCAATCGACGGCGGCTCTATTTCCAGCCAAAGACCGCGACTCAACCCCGGCCAATCCGCCGCGACGCAAATTCCAAGGCGATCGGCCGTCCTGGCGTAGTGACCTGGCCAACGCGACGGCTAAGCCTGCGCGCCCGCGCGATGCCGTCAAATGCGCGCCGTCCCGCCAAATTTGCCGATCGACCCGGCTGCTTCTGCCCAGCCCTCGGCATATTTTACCGGTATCGGCGTCGAATTCTCACACCTAGATGTGATGTCATTTCGATTCTGCCCGGCGAAAACGACCGAAATTCTATCTAACACATTGAAATATATAAAATTTGTCTAAAGTCGCTGTGATCGGGCTCACTGTCGGTTTAAGGCGAGCGGCGCATACTTACCCTCATCGATGGTCGGCGTTCACACGGGTGGACCAAATCGTCGGTAGGAACCGCAAGGCCGCTCCTGGCACGGCCGAGGTTCCTGGGTGGGGGTTACGGCCCTCGTCATGCCGGAAAACGGTAAGGGAGCAATCCCATGTTTCGCCTTGTCGCCTGCCTCACCGCGGTCCTTTTGGCCTCGACATCCGTGCCGGCCGCGGCCCAGTCATCCCCGTCCTGCGTCAAGCGGCCCGACCTCATGCGCTATCTCGCCGATCGCTACCACGAGACCCCGGTGGCCGTCGGCCTGGCCGACA
>JACQDQ010000294.1 GCA_016201015.1 Pseudomonadota bacterium
AGGCCCCCAGCGCCAGCAGGCCCAGGAAGAAGCAGAGCCGGAAGACCTTCGGGCGCACGCGCACGCGGACAAGCTGGCCGAGGAACATGCCAGCCAACGCGGGTGCAAGCGCCAGGAGCGAGGCGCCGGCGAGTGCGGCCTCAAGCACCCCGTCGTGAGCGAGATCGGCGGCCAGCGCCAGCGTCGACACCGTGAACGAGAGGCCGAGGGCCTGCACGAGGTCCTCCTTCTCCAGGGCAAGCGCCTGCAGGTAAGGGACGGCGGGGACCACGAATACGCCGGTCGCCGCGGTCACCAGACCGGTCGCCGCCCCCACCACTGGCGACAGCCAATGTTCCGCATGGCCAGGGACGCGGACCCGAGTCGCGGCGAGGCCGATGACCGCATAGAGCACCAAGGCGATGCCGAGCGCCGTCGTGGCGCGGCCCGTGGCGTCATCGGCGAGGAATCCGGCGCCGGCCCAGGTCCCAAGGCAGATCCCAAGCATCATCGGCCACAGACGGCGCAGCAGCGGACCAACGCGAGGGCCTGCCGCCAATTGCCAGACATTGGTGACGAGCGCCGGTATGACCAGAAGCGCGGCAGCCTGCGCCGGCGCCATCACCAAGCCCAAGACGCCGACCGCGACCGTCGGCAGCCCCAGGCCGATGACGCCCTTGACGAACCCGGCCAGCAAAAATGTCGAAGCCGTGGCAATCAGCAGCGATGGGGTGTCGAGCATGCGCACGGCTTGATCCCATCCGCGGCGCGAGACAATGTGGGAGTGCCTGAGTCTGCCTTCGGCCGCAACGAAGGCAGACCGACCCACGAACCAGGCAAGTCTCGATGCGCTTCGACCTGACCGATCTACGCTTGTTCCTCCACGTGGCCGAGGCCGCCAGCATCACGCACGGCGCCGGCCGGGCGAATCTGGCCCTCGCTTCCGCCAGCGCGCGCGTCCGCGGCATGGAGGAGGCACTCGGCGTTGCCTTGCTCGAGCGCGGGCGTCGTGGGGTGCGGCCGACGCCGGCGGGACAAGCGCTGATCCACCATGCGCGCGTCGTGCTGCAGCAACTCGAACGGATGCGCGGGGAGCTCGGCGAGCATGCGCGCGGCCTCAAGGGTCATGTGCGTCTCTTGTGCAATACGGCCGCGCTGACCGAATTCCTGCCGGAGGCTTTGGCCACGTATCTCACCGCCCATCCCAATATCGACATCGATCTCGAGGAGCGGCTCAGCTACGAGATCGTGCAGGCCGTGGCCGAAGGGCTGGCCGAAATCGGCATCGTCGCCGATGCGGTCGACCTCGCCGGCCTGGAGACCTTCACGTTCCGCCTCGACCGGCTGGTCCTCGTGGTGCCGCGCGGACATCGGCTCGCCGCGCGTCGCCGGCTCGCCTTTCGCGAGGTCGTCGACTACGAGTTTGTCGGGTTGAGCCCGGGCAGCGCGCTGCAGGAGTATCTTGGCCAGCACGCGGCCCATGCCGGCCACCCGCTTCGGCTTCGGGTGCGCCTGCGCGGCTTCGAAGCGGTCTGCCGGATGGTCGAGCGCGGCGTCGGCCTCGGCGTGGTGCCCGAGACGGCCGCCCGCAGGTGTCGACGCTCAATGGCGATCCGCGCGGTGCGCCTGACGGATCCCTGGGCCCTGCGCAACCTGACCATCTGCGTCCGCCGCTTCGATGCGCTGCCGGTCCACGCGCGGCGACTGGTCGAGCACCTGAAGTCGGGGAGCCACGCGGCGCCCAGGGCTTAGCCGGCCGGTGCCAGGGCCTCCGCAGGCAGCCGCAGGAAGGCGATCGGCTGGTCGAAGCCCTTGATCGCCGCGGATTCGCTGCCGGCGGAGATGCCGGCGAGCAGCCCGCCCACCACCGGGTCGGCGGCCAGCGCTTGCGACAGCACGACATCGCCGCCACGGCTCTGGCCTTGCAGCCGCGCCGCGAGGTTCACTGTCGAGCCGAAATAGTCGAGGCGGTCGTTGAGCGTGACTGCGATGCAGGGTCCGGCGTGAACGCCCAGCTTGATGACGATGCCGTCGTCGCCAAGCCGGTTCTGCTCCAGGTTGAAGCGGGCGACGTTGCGTTGCACTTCGAGCGCGGCACGGACCGCGTCGGCCGGGTCGCTGAACGCCGCCATCACCGCGTCGCCGATGGTCTTGACGATGGCGCCGTCGTGATTGCGGATGGCGGCGGCGAGATAGGCGAAATGCTCGCGCACGAGCTGATAGGCGCGGGCATCGCCGATGCGCGAATAAAGCGCTGTCGAGCCGCGCAAATCGGTGAACATGAGGGCGACATGCGACACTCCGACCTCGTCGCCCGGCCGCAGCACCTCGGTGGCGAACAGGTCGCGAAACGCCTGCATCGTGGTGACGCGATGGGCGGTCAACGCATCGCGCACCCACTCGCGCGATTCGATGACGACCGGCACCTCGCGGTCGCGGCGGTTGACCAGGCGGACGACACCTGGCGGAGCCGGCGGTCCCGCCTCGACACCGTCGGCGACGACGACCAGCGCCGGAAAGCCGCCATCCGCCCAGGCGACGAGCGCCTCGCGACCGGGATGGAGGCCGCGCAGACGATAGTCGCCATAGGCGAGCCGCGCCGGCAGATCGCGCGTCTCGCTGGGCGCCAGGCTCTGCTGCACGACGACATGCGGCGTCGTCATCGGTCCGAACAGGCAAAACTCGCCCGCTACCACCGAACGTACCGCGTTGGTCGGCTTGAAGGTGAGCTCGACATTGCGCGTGAAATCGCGCTCGTAGTCGATGTTGCAGGTGCCGCAATGCGCGCCGCGCGGCAACTCGTCGAGCGAGGCAACGCCAAGCTTCGGTCCGCGGCAATTGGGACACAGCAGGTCCCAGTGCATCGACAGCAGGCCCACCTTGACGGCGCGCAGGCACAGCTCGGTCACGCCGCGTTCGGCGGCATCCCAGACGCGGGCCAGCCGGCGTGGCCGAATGTGCAAGAGATCGACCTCGGGCGCGGTCACGACGAACTCGCCGAGATGCTGCACCAGGTCGTGGGGGACGCCATCGCGCTCGAGCTGGCCGAGCATCGCGGCGAGACGCGCCTTGGCGCTGGCGGCCAGCGGTGCCGGCTTGAATTCGAATGGCTGCTGGGCCTGTCCGGCGGCAAAGGCGCGCGCCTGCTCGGCCAGCCGGGTGAATGTCCTGCCGGCCGAACTCAGGAAGCCGCCGGCCAGAATCAGCCGGCCGAGGACGTTGGCGGGTTCCACTTCGAGCAGATAGTCGGCGCGGCAGCCGGTTCCGTCCGGCGTCAATGTCAACGTCGCCGCCAGCGACTTGAACGGCCCGTTCTCGAAGATGCGGGCATGGCGGAAGCGCTGATTGGTCACCCACTCGACCGGGCATTCGCGCCACGACAGCGCGAACGGGCCCATCTTGGCGTGCCCGCGATAGAGGACCGAGCCGTCCGGCTGCGGGACCTCCTCGATGCGGTGCTTGGGCAGCTCGGCCGCCTCGTTAAAGCGCGCGGTATCAGCCAGCGTCGGCCAAATCTGCTCGGCCGACTGGTCGAAGCGCCACACCCATCCTTGCGATCGACTCGCACCCATGGTCGCAGCTTATACGACCCGCAGGAGCCGGCGGATGCAAGTCCTACGCGCGGGGCACCGGCGGCGGCGCAGCCGCCCGCACTTGCGGCTCAGCGGCCGAAATGCCATGTTTCCGGCTTGACGGACGTTAATCAACCCTCCCGTCACCTGCAGGTATTGCCCTAGCTGTGAAGAGTCTTCGCCTAGAGGACTTGCGGCGGCTCATCCTCGGCCCGCCGCGCGATCCGCTTGCCCCGGAAACCAGGCGCCATATCGCGCTGATCGCGCTGTTCGCCTGGGTGGGGCTTGGCGCCGACGGCCTATCCTCGGCCAACTATGGTCCCGAGCTCGGCTTCCTCACGCTCAGCGCGCACTCCCATCTTGCGCTGTTCCTGGCCGCCGCCACCGCGGTGACGGTGTTCATCATCGCGCTCAGCTACAACCAGGTGATCGAGCTGTTCCCGACCGGCGGCGGCGGCTACAAAGTGGCGACGCGGCTGATCGGCCCCTATGCCGGCCTCGTCTCCGGCTCGGCCCTCGTCATCGACTACGTGCTGACGACCGCGATCTCGGTGGCGAGCGGCACCGATGCGCTGTTCAGCCTCCTGCCGCTCGCGGCGCAGACCTACAAGGTACCGGCGGCCATCGGCGCGATCCTCATGCTGATGGTGCTCAATCTGCGCGACGTCAAGGAAAGCATCGCGGTGCTGATGCCGATCTTTTTCGGCTTTCTCGTCACGCATGTCCTGTTGATCATCTTCGGCATCGCCGCGCATGCCGACCGGCTGCCGGCGCTCGCGCCCGACACGCTGCGCGAAACAGCGGCGTTTGCGGGCGAGGTCGGCTGGCCATCGGTGCTGTCGCTGCTGCTGCTCGCCTACTCGCTCGGCGGCGGCACCTATACCGGGATCGAAGCCGTCTCCAACAACATCGACCGCCTGGCCGAGCCGCGCGTGCTCACCGGCAAGATCACGATGCTGTACATGGCGGCATCGCTCGCCTTCACCGCCGCCGGCATCATCCTGCTCTATCTCATCTGGGACGTGTCGGCGACGCCGGGGCAGACGCTCAACGCCGTAGTTTTCGGTACGATCATGGCCGACTGGCATCTGGGCGGCCTGCCGATCGGCACGGCGACGCTCACCGTCGTGCTCGCCTTCGAGGCGGGCCTACTCATCGTCGCCGCCAATACCGGCTTCCTCGGCGGCCCCGCCGTGCTCGCCAACATGGCGGCCGATCAGTGGCTGCCGCACCAATTCACCTATCTCTCAACCCGGCTCGTCACCTTGAACGGCGTCGTCCTGATGGGATTCGGCGCCATCGCCATCTTGCTGTGGACCGGCGGCCAGATTGGACTGCTGGTCGTCCTCTACAGTATCAACGTCTTCATCACGTTCACGATGTCGCTGCTCGGGCTGTCGATACACTGGCTGCGCACCCGTCGCGGCAATTGGCTCCCGCGGCTCCTGCTGTCGGCGACCGGCTTCCTGGTATGCGCCGCGATCCTCGGCGTCACCCTCTACGAGAAATTCTACGAG
>JACQDQ010000295.1 GCA_016201015.1 Pseudomonadota bacterium
CCCTCACCTCACGCCGTCACCAACTTCCGCGTATAGCTCCTAGCGCTCACGCGAATGCAAGTTGAGCTCGTGTGTTCTTCATGGTCTGCAGAATATCCGCTAATGGCACAAAGCGGAATCGGCCGGACTGCTGCCGGCTGCCGATAATGTGTCCACGCCCTAATCGTCGCCGAGGCCGATGTCCCGCAGCGTCCGGTGACCGAAATTGCGAAGCGCCGCGATCAGCGCGCGGCGCTGTCTCGCGGCCCTGAGCGCCGCGCGCCGCTCCGGCCGCCACGCCAGCCGAATGGCAATTCTCGACCGCGATAGCAGACGAGCGAGAAATTCCCTAAGCGCTATTCCGCGGTGGAGCAAGCGTCCGGGTCGATTCTCGCAGCAGGTCGGAATTGTGATCGTCGCGCTCATCTCTGTGTCTCCTGCAAATAGAGTCATAACCGTCATCGTCGGCTGCGGCGCCAAGCGCCGCGGTCACGCGCCGATACTCAGCGCCGCTGCATAGCCGTAGCCGACCGCCAACGCGCCGGCGATGGCGAGCGCGAGGTACCACGCGAATGTCGGCGGTTTGGCCAGGGCATAGACCGCGATCGCGGCGGGAATGCTGGTGACGCCGCCGGCCACCATGAAGGCGAGTCCGGCGGCCGGGCTCATCCCCAGGTCGATCAGCCCGGAGACCAGCGGGATCGCCGCATAGCCGTTGAGATAGGCAGGGATGCCGATGGCCACCGCCAGCGGAACCGCGGCGGCGCCGGCGCCGCCGAGCCACTGCGCGATCGTCGACGACGGAATATAGGCGACCATCAGGCTTTCGAGAACGAAGGCGAGTGAAAGCCAGCGGACGAGGAACCAGGCGGTCGCCGCCGCCTCGGTGAGGAACCGCTGCGAGCGCTCGGCGTCCCGCCAGAAGCGCCAGACCGGCGCGGATGGCGCTGCCTTCTTCCGGCAGCCGCACGCCTGATTCGGCGCGATGCGCAGCGGATCGGCGAGAGCGCCGGCGCGCACCAGCGCCATGGTGGCGAAGCCGCTGGCGAGACCCATGCCCAGCGCGGCTAGCAGCTTGGCGATGGCGAAACCGGTGCCGAGCTGCGCCGTCAACAGGATGAACTGTTCCGGGTCCATCAACGGCGAGCTGATCCAGAACGCCATCACCGGCGCCAGCGGCACGCCGCCTGCGAGCAGCCCGGCGACCACCGGGATCACGCCGCAGGAGCAGAACGGCGACAGTGCGCCGAGCAAGGCGGCGGCCACGATCATGCGGCTCTCGCGGCCGATGAAGGCGTTGGCGACGAGCGCATCCGCCCCGGTCGCCTTGGCACCGGCGGCAAAGAACACCGAGACCGCGAGCCACGGCGCGATGCCGGCCAGCGCTGCCGACACGAAGCGAAGCGTCGCCGGCGCCTGCTCGGGCGCGACGGCGGCGAGGCCAAGCACGGCGCCGCCGATGGCCAGAACGACGCGGTCGACGCCGCGCAGCCGCGGCCATAGAGCCCGCCACGCAATTGCAATCCGCGGCCGGCGGCCGACCAGCTCGGCATTCAGGGTGTTCATCGTGACCTCCACATAACTAGCATCATAGGTATATTCCGACAAAAAAATGGTTCCCGCGTCATGCCACTTTGTCATCACGTTCGTCGCCCGGAACTGCCGGCGCATCGGCGAAGCCGACGCAGCATTCCTCTTTCAGGAAGGCGAGGACGCCGTTGAGAACGTCATAGCGAGCCCGGCACCAGACTTTTCTGCCATCGCGCTGCTGTTCTACCAGCCCGGCGCCGACCAGCCCACGCAAATGGAAGGCGAGCGTCGACGCCGGCACCGCCAGTCGTGCCTGAATTTCGCCGATCGTCAGCCCTTGCTGCCCGCCCCGAACCAGCAAGCGAAAGATCTCCAACCGGGTGCGATTGCCGAGTTCGGCCAGGCGTTTGGCGGCGGTGTCGATATCCATGCGAGGCAATTTAGCGCTTCACTCGCTCAATTACAACTACAAAACTAGTTTTATAAATAACACAGAGCTTGGTTGTTGATCGAGAATCCGCCGATTAGCAGCACACTCCGGTGTCGGCTGCTAAGCTATTGAAATTATTGAATCCTTAACTTGTTTGATTGATGCTTCCAGGCTAGGCTGTAATGGCCCTCAAGGGGAGATGGACGAGAAGGAGCACGTCTCATGTCCAGTCTTGCGCTTCAGCTTCGCGGCTACCGTTTGACCACCGCCGAGATTCTCTACCACATGCCGGACCATCCCGGCCTGCTGCAGAGCTTCATCTGGCAAAACCTCGATATCTCCCCGCATTTCCCGATGTTGCGCAAGTTTCTCGATTTCTGGGCGCACAACATTGACGGCAAGCTGCACACCGTGCGCGTGGCCGGGGCCGAGCTGATCAAGCCGGCCGAGTTCCGCTACCCGGGCGCCCATTTCACCCTGCACTGAGCGCGGGCGGCCCAATCGGTCCCAACAAACGGAACGGGGGTCGCGCGGACCGCGCCCTTGATCGCCGCCGGCGATTGCGGGAAGGTGACCGCAGCACGACCACAGGGCGACGAACATGGCGGAGCCACAGGCGGCCGGCGGCGCGAGCGGCAAGCTGGTCATCAGGAATATCGGCCTCCTGCTGTCGGGCGATCTCGGCCGGCCGCTCCTCGACGCCGATACCATCGCAGCCGTTGACGGCAAGATCACGAGCGTCGGCAAGGCCAAGGAAGTCGATACGGCCGGTGCCAAGACGGTGATCGACGCCAAGGGCGCGGCCGTGGCGCCGGGCCTGATCGACAGTCATGTCCATCCGGTGTTCGGCGATTGGACGCCGCGGCAGAGCCAACTCGGCTGGATCGACTCGTGCTTGAACGGCGGCGTCACCACCATGATCTCGGCCGGCGAGGTGCATCTGCCCGGCCGGCCCAAGGACATCGTCGGCCTGAAGGCGCTCGCCGTCACCGCGCAGCGGGCCTTCGCCGGCTTCCGCCCCAGCGGCGTCAAGGTGCATGCCGGCGCGCCGGTGATCGAGAAGGGCATGGTCGAAAGCGATTTCGCCGAGATGGCCAAGGCCGGCGTCACGCTGCTCGGCGAGGTCGGCCTGGGCAGCGTCAAGTCCGGCGACGAGGCCAAGCGCATGGTCGCCTGGGCGCGCAAATACGGCATGCGCTCGACCATCCATACCGGCGGCCCGTCGGTGCCGGGCTCCGGCTATATCGACAAGGACGTCGTGCTCGAGGCCGACGCCGACATCATCGGCCACATCAATGGCGGCCACACCGCGTTGCCACTGGAGCAGATCACCTGCCTGTGCGAGCGCTGCGCGCGCGCCATCGAGATCGTGCACAACGGCAACGAGCTGGCCGGGCTGCACGCGCTGCGCATCGCGCGCGAGCTGGGCCAGCTTCAGCGCGTCATCCTCGGCACCGATTCGCCGGCCGGCTCCGGCGTGCAGCCGCTCGGCATCCTGCGCATGATCGCGCTGCTCTCCAGCCTCGGCGAGCTGCCAGCCGAGCAGGCCTTCTGCCTCGCTACCGGCAACACGGCACGGCAACGCGCGCTCGATTGCGGGCTCATCGAAGTCGGCCGCGCCGCCGATTTCGTGCTGATGGACCGCGCGCAGCATTCGAGCGGCAGGGACCTGCTCGACAGCGTGCGCAAGGGCGACCTGCCCGGCATCGGCATGATGGTGATCGACGGCGCGGTGCGCTGCGGGCGCTCGCGCAATACCCCGCCCGCCGATCGCGCGGCCGAGGTCGTGCCGGCGTAAGCGACTTCGTGCTGCGCGCCTAAGCAATCGCAATCTACCGGCTGGGTAATAGACGATTGGCCGGGCTCAACCAAACGAGTGTGCGATGCCGCCGATCCTGACAAGCCTCTATGAGGCCAAGACGAATCTCTCGAAGCTGGTCGAGCGCGCGGCCGCCGGCGAGGAGATCATCATCGCCAAGAACGGCGTCCCCAAGGCAAAGCTGGTGCCATTGTCGAAGGCCAACAAATCACGTCGAATCGGCGGTTGGGAGGGGAAGGTCTGGATCGCCGAGAATTTCGACGATCCGCTGCCGGACGACATCCAGGCCGCCTTCGAACGCCGCGGCGATGAACCTTCATCATGATACGCATGTCCTCCTGTGGTGCCGCGCGGACGAACCGCGTCTCGCCACGGCGGCACGCAACGCCATCGAGGAGGCGGATATCGTCTTCGTCAGCGTCGCCTCGGCCTGGGAAGCGGCGATCAAGGTGGGCTCGGCCGGTTGCGCCTGCCCGCGAGCTTCGCCCGCGGCATCGCTTACGGTGGCTACCAGCCCTTGCCCGTCACCTTCGAACATGCCGACCGGATGGCCAGCTTACCACCGCATCACGGCGACCCGTTCGATCGCATGTTGATCGCCCAAGCCCAAGCCGAGGGACTGACGCTGGTCAGCCGTGACCGCTACCTCGAGCCCTACGGCGTACCGATGATCTGGGCCTAGCGAAGGAAGCAGCTATCGCCGCTCCCGCGGCCGCTCGACCACGCCCTGGGCGCGGAGATGCTGGCCCAGCGCCGGCTCGGGCGCGCCGAGCGCTTCGCGCTCGACGCGGCGCGACCTGCGCCGTCCGATCGGCGCCTCAAGCGAATTGCGCGATGAGATTAGTGCAATCGAAACTGTGCTTCGCCAGGTCGCCGCGGTCGATCCAGAAATAGACCCGGCCCTGGCTGGCCCAGCTCAGATCGACGCCATGCTCGCCGTCGACCAGAGAATCCATCTGGAACAGCAGCTGCCAGTCATCGGGATCGAAGCGCGCCGGCTTAGGCTTCGATACGCTCCGAAGGGCCGCCATCGCCTCTTCGGCGATGGCGGCCAACTTGTCCGGGCCGAGGACCTTGGCGGCTTTTTCGCGAAGGCGCCGCAGCATCTCGGGATCGTTGAGCGGCGCAATCCCCTGCCCGCCGGCTAGCAATTCTCGAAATCCGTCGATGTCTTTCAGCTCCGCGAGGCCGCGAATGTTGCCGAGGGTGTGAAGGATCTGCGGCAAATTCTCGACACCCGAGAACTCCCACTCCATCTCTTCCTGGATATCGTCGGCGTGGCCGAACATGCGGAAGAAGGGACCATCCGCGCCCCACTCTCCTTCCTCGGGCCGCGGCAGGGAGTTCCTGTGGATATGGCCGAGGCCGGCATCGGCGTAGCGCTGCGAGTGAATCGTCGGCAGCGTCCATTCCTCGACGAAGGACAATGCATAGTCGGGAACGCGCAGGCGGCGATCGAGATCGGGCATCGCGAGCGGCGACGCATCGGCAGAGCGGACCGGTCCATGCAAGACTGTCGAGCGCCACTCATTCCCCTCCATCACCGCTTCGGGGTGATAGCGACAGAAGAAGAACAGCATGCCGTCGTCGGGAAGCGCAGCGGCCGCCTCATGTTGGGTGACCTCCTGCAGATTGAACTGCGCGACGAAGGCCAGGGGCACGCCGTGGGCATGCGGCCAGGCGTGCATCTCGGTCAGATCCGGCACGCCGCCAAACTTCGACGTGCCGCGCGGCAAAGGGGCGCCTGCGTAGCGGGGCATCATGCGCAGCGACGGCTTGGCGAGGGTCAGCAACCGCTCCGCCTGATCGGCGCGCGAGATCCTGACGATTGATCCAGAAGTAGAGACGTCCGCGGTCGTCCCAGCACAGATCGACGTCGTGCTCGCAATCGATCAACGAGTCCATCTGGAAGAGCAGCACCCAGTCGTCGGGATCGAAACCATCGTCCTTCGGCCTGGACAGCACGCATATGGCGGAGAGCGCCTCCCGGACCGCAGTGGGCGGCGTTGTGTTGGCCTGGTGCGTCTCGGCGAACGCGCGGACCGCGTCGCGCACGTCCGGATCAGATATCATCTCCGATCCCCAGCCTCTCGCCGCACCTTCGCGTAGCGGTTCAATCGGCAGGAGGTCGCTGCCGCGGCCGATTTTGTCGAGTATCCGCATCATCTGCAGCTTGTATTTGGCCTCGTCGGGATCAAACGATCGGAATTTCCACTCCATCTCCTCTTGAATCGGATCGGCATGGCCGAGCATGCGGAAGAACGGGCCATCCTCGCCCCATTCTCCGTCGTCCGGCCGCGGGATCATGTCCCAGTCGAGCTTATCGAAGCCTGCGCGCTTGTAGCGCCGGGACCGAAATCTCGGCATGGCCCACTCCTCGACAAAGGAGAGCGTGAAGTCCGGCGCGCGTAGACGGCGATCGACATCGGGCGGCGTGACCGGCGCCGCGTCGGCGGAGCGTGCCGGCGCGTGGAGAACGGCCCAGGTCGCATTGCTCGAATCCTGACACTCGGGCAAAGAGTTCGAGAAGAAGAAGAGCATTCCGTCGGATGGCAGCACCGCCGCCGCGGGATACTGGGCGATCTCCGCCAGATTGAACTGGCCGAGGAATCCCATCGGCATGCCGTCCACATGCGGCCAAGCGAGCGACTCCGGCAGATCCGGGAGGCCACCCAGTTTCGACGAGCCGCGCGGCAATGCTCCGCCGGCATATTGGGGAATCATGCGCAGCGACCGCTTGGCAAGCGCCAGCAGCCGCTCCGCCAGGTCAGGTGGATAATCGGCGTATAGTTGCTCTGCAACTTTAGAGTGTAACATATATATATACTACACGCTAACAGGCACATCGTGCAACTTCCTTTCAGCGCCGCTCCCGCGGCCGCTCGACTACGCCCTGGGCGCAGAGATGCAGGCCGGTGAGCGTGCGCTCGTCATGGCGCATGCGCCAGGACAGCATCTTCTGCGCGTATTCGAGCATGCGCGCGGCGTAGGCGGGATCGCCGGCACGATTGCGCAGCTCGTGCGGGTCCTCCGCGAGATCGAAGAACAGCGGCTGCAGCCCGGCGAAATGCACGTATTTGTAGTGCTCGTCGCGAATGACGCCGAGACAGCATTCGTCGAGCCGGAGGCCCAGCGCCTGCTCCGGCGCGCCATTGACCACGTCGCGGAAATCGAACTCCCAATGCGCCTCGCGGCGCCAGGCGGCCGGCGTCTCGCCCCTGAGCCACGGCGCCAGCGATTCGCCGTCGCATTGCGCCGGAATTTTGCCGCCGAGCAGATCGAGGATGGTCGGCATCAGATCGACGCCCTCGGTAAAGGCCTCGACGCGGCGGCCGCGCACGCCGCCCGGCGCGCGCACGATCAGCGGGATGTGATAGGCCTGCTCGAAATAGCCCTCCTTGCCGAGATACCAGTGGTCGCCGAGCATGTCGCCGTGGTCGCAACTGAAGACGATCAGCGTCTCGTCGTATTGGCCGCTGGTCTTGAGCTGCGCGACGAGGCGGCCGATATTGGCATCTACCTCCGCGATCATGCCGCAATAGGTGGCGCGCAGTTGGCGCAGATGCGCCTCCGGCATCTCGGCCGCCTTGCGCTCGCGCGAGAGATGCCAGGCAAGGTAAGGGTGCTGCTTCGCCTCTTCCGCGACCGACGGCGCGCGGCGAAAGCCGGGCATTTCGGCCGGCTCGTACATCGCATGATAGGGCTCCGGCGCGCGATAGGGCGGGTGCGGATGGAGATAGACGAGGTGCAGGAACCACGGCGCGCCGTCCCGTGCCGCGATGTAGTCGAGCGCGCGGTCCGTCGCGAAGGCCGTTTCGCTGTGCTCCGCCTTGTAGATCGCCGGCGCGTAAGTCGGTCCGCGCGAATCCGCGCCCGGATAATTGTCGCGCCCGCGATAGGCCCTCAAGTGATCGCGGGTTGGCATGTCGTAGCCGAGCGCCCGCAGATAGGCGAGCCAGGCGACCGGCTGTTCGGGCAGCAGCACCACCGGCGTGAAACCGGGCATCGCGCCTTCGTAGGTGAAGAGCGCGGGATCGTTGGGCGCCCGGCCGCGCGGATCGGCACTGGTGTCGGTGTAGCCGATCAGCGCCGGGTCGTAACCCAGGCCGCGCGCCTCGCGCGCGATGTTGGTGAAGCGCGCGTCGAGCGGCGTCCCGTTGCGCCCCGAGCGATGCGTGTGCAGGTAAAGGCCGGTCAGGATGCTGGCCCGGCTCGGGCCGCAGGGCGAGGCCTGGGCGTAGTGCCGCGTGAACAGCACGCCGTCGGCGGCGAGCGCGTCGAGATTGGGCGTGCGCACGAGATGGCCAAGCGCCGACAGGCACTCCGCCCGCCACTGATCGGCGAGGATGAAGAGGACGTTCTTGATATGCGGCATCGCGCGGTTCGCTCCTGACGGTCGTTGATCTCGGCCCGCAGGGTAACCGAATAGGCGCCGCGCCGCACCGGGCGCGCCCGCACGCGTCTTGCAGATCGGTCAATCAGCCAACGCGATAGCGCTCGACCGCGGCGGCATCCCAGGCGAGGCCGCTGCCCGGACGGTCGGCAGCTTGCGCTAATCCGTTGGCAATGCGCAGCGGCTCCTGCAGCACGCCGCCCGCCACGTCGAGATATTCGAGCCAGTGGCAGGTCGGCGTGACCGCCAGGAGATGGGCGCTGATTTCCACGAAAATGTGGCTCGACATCTCCTTGCCGGCCGCCTGTGCCAGCGCCGCCGCGCGCAGCCAGCCGCTCACGCCGCCGATCTGCTGCACGTCAGGCATGACGCAGTCAGCGGCATCGGCGCGCAACGCGGCATGCATGTCTTGCGGCCCGGCAAAATTCTCGCCGATCTGCACCGGCGTCGTCAGGGCCGCGGCGACGCGCGCGCAGCTCGCGAAATCGTCGGCCCGCACCGGTTCCTCGATCCAGGCGACGCCCTCGCCGTCGAGCGCATGGCCGCGGCGGATCGCCTCGGTCGCGGTCAAGCTTTGATTGAAGTCGACCATCAGCGCGGCGTCGCCCGGCAGGTTCTTGCGAAACGCGCGGATGACCGCGAGGTCCTCATCGAGCGTCGGCCAGCCAATCTTGATCTTGACCGCCCGGAATCCGCCTTCAAGCGCCTTGGCCGCCTCGCCCGCGGCCACCCGTGCCGACACCATGCCGAGGCTGTTATAGGCCGGAATCGGCTTTGGCCGTCCGCCGAGCAGCACGGCAAGCGGCACGCCGCGGCCGATCGCCAGCGCGTCCCATAGCGCCATGTCGATCCCGGCGACGGCGAGCCCGGCCAGGCCGCGCGCGCCGCCCAGCAGCGTGAAGCCGGCGCGCAGCTCGCGGTCGATCTCGAACGGTGCGACCCAGTCGCCCTTGATCAATTCGGCGAGCGAGCGGACGAGATCGTCGAGCGGCCGCAGCGCGAATCTCTGATAGGCGAAGAGATAGGCGCGGCCGGTAACGCCCTCCTCGGTCTCGACGTCGATCAGGAGCAGCGGCGCCTCGGTGATCGCGCCGACGCTGGTCGTCACCGGCGTCGGCAGCGGCGCCACCACCGGATGCGTGCGCACATCGCGTATTTTCAGCTCACCCGTCCTGCTCATGGCCTTCCTCCCCGGTCGGTTCGTTTAGGTATGGTCAGACTGGTCTGACCACTATTAAGGCGCCATGGCAGCGCATCTGTCAAGACGACGGCGAGTATTCGACGCGCACGTTGAAGCGCATACGTGGACCGTGTTACCTGGGGGCATGCCGTCCCGCAGATCCCGCCGCGCGTCGACGCCGTTCCGTCACGTCGCTTTGCCGCCGCGTCTGCGGCTGTCCGACGCCATCTCCGAGCAGATCGAGCGCTTGATCGTCGACGGCGCGCTTGCCCCAGGCGCGCCACTGCCGTCGGAGCGCGATCTCGCCGCGCGGCTCGCCGTGTCGCGGCCGTCGCTGCGCGAGGCGTTGCTCAAGATGGAGGCGCGCGGCCTCATCCACGTGCGTCGCGGCGGCGGCTTCGTCATCACCGACGTCTCGGGTCCGCTCGTCGCCGAGCCGCTGGCGCATCTCTTGGGCCGCCATTCGAAGGCCGCCGACGATGTGCTGGAGATGCGTCATGGACTGGAAGCGACCGCCGCCTTTTTCGCCGCACAGCGGGCGACGACCGCCGACCTGCGCAAGCTGGAGAAGGCCTTTGCCGCGATGGCGAAGAAGCAGACCCACGCCGACAGCATTGCCGACGCGGCGGCGGACGCCGCCTTCCACCTGGCGGTCGCCGAGGCCTCGCACAACGTGGCGCTCGTCCACGTCACGCGCGGCGTCTTCACGCTGATGCGCAGCAATATTGCGCGGACCCACGATCTGCTTTACGGCGATGCGGGCAATCTGCATCGCCTCGTCGATCAGCATCGCGCCATCTTCGAAGCGATCCGCAAGCACGATCCCAAGTCGGCGCAAGCCGCCGCCCACGCCCATCTCGCCTTCGTGCAGGAGACGTTGCGCAATCTGAACGGCCGGCTCAAAGAAATTTAGACCGCATCTTGCCCGAATCATCATGGCCGCCGTGTAGACAGAATGATCGACCTGAAGGGACGGGGTGACCCGTCCCTGTAGCATGCGGTGGCGAGGGTTGCACGGAATGGGTCCGTGTAGAGCCTCAAGCATGGAGGGACGGGTCGATGACAATTATCAACGTAGGAATGGACGTCCACGCACGAACGATCACGGTGGCGGTGGCGGAGCCTGGGCGGGAGCGAGCGCGGCCGGCGGGACGGATCGCAACGAGCGGAGAAGCGGTCGATCGGCTGGTGGAGCGGCTGCGAGCGGAGCATGGAGAGGAGCTGCGGTTTGCGCAGGAAGCAGGGCCGTGCGGCTACTGGCTGCACCGGCAGCTTGAGGCGCGGGGGGTGAGGAGCATCGTGGCAGCGCCGACGTTGATCGCGCGGCGGCCTGGAGAGCGGGTGAAGACGGACGAGCGCGACGCCTGCAAGTTGGCGGAGCAGGATCGCGCTGGCGGTTTGGTGGCGGTGTGGGTGGGAGACGCGGCGCAGGAGGCGATGCGGGACCTGGTACGCGCGCGGGGAGCCGCGATGCGCGCGCTGCGGCGCGAGAAGCAGCAGGTGGCGAGCTTCATGTTGCGCCAGGGGCGACATTGGCCGCGAGCGACGTGGACGCAAGCGCACCGGGCGTGGCTGGCGGAGCAGCGGTTTGACGCAGCGGCGCAGAGCTGGGTGATGGAGGAGATGTTGGCAGGAGTGGCGCTGGCCGAGGCGCGGGTGGCGCGGGTGACGAGCGAGATCGCGGCGCAAGTGGAAGGATGGGCGATGGCGCCCGTGGTGGCGGCGCTGCAGAGCCTGCGCGGGATCGGGCTGATCAACGCGGCGGTGCTGGCGGCGGAGCTGGGGGACCTCCGGCGCTTCGCCACGGCGCGCGGAGTGATGGCGTTTCTCGGACTGGTGGCGCGCGAGGCGTCGAGCGGCGAGCGGGTGTGGCGCGGTGAACTCACCAAGACCGGCAACCGGCGGGCGCGCACGACGCTGATCGAGGCGGCGTGGTGCTATCGCTGGCCGGCCTCGAGCAGCGGCGTCGCCCTGGCCCGCCGGCGCGCCGCGCAGCCGCCGGCGATCAATGCCATCGCCGTCAAGGCCGAGCAGCGCTTGTGCCAGCGCTTCGCGCGCCTGGCCAGGCGCAAGAAGCCTGGCGTCGCGGTCGCCGCCGTCGCGCGCGAGTTGGCCGGCTTCGTCTGGGCGATCGGCCAGCTCGTCGCGCCCACACCGGCGCGCTGAGCGCGCCAGCATTTTTGCGCAAGGGCGGCGGCGCGGCCGCGGTCAGGGGAACCCGCCTCGGCCCCTATCCGGCCGGATCACCAGATCCGACGCCCGTTTGTAGACGGCGGCAGCCCCGCGACGAACCCTGAAGCTGCGGTAGCCAACCCGCGTATGAGAGTTTGATCAACCGTCGCTCCTCGCCGCGCCGCTACCCTTGCGCATCCCACACCCAACCCTCCACGCCCGCCGATCACGGGCGCCTCTTCACGCACGTCCCCTCTTGACTTTGTCGATCATGAGAGGGGCCGGTTTCCAACCGGCCCGCGGGCTTGCCGACGGAGAGAACGCGGGCGGGTTTGATCCTTCGACTCGCGCGCCTCATCCCGAGGAGCGCGCATTGCGCGCGCGTCTCGAAGGACGAGGCGCGCGGCTCAGGATGAGGCCCGCCCCTACGCAGAAGGAGCACTGCTCCGATGCGCCCACATCGAGTCGCTGCCTCGCTCTACACCGACAGATACTGCCGCCGCACAGTCTCGTTCGCCGCCAGCTCCGCCATCGTGCCGCTGTAGCGGATGCGGCCCTTCTCGATGATATAAGCGCGGTCGGCGACGAGCGCGGCGAAATGCAGGTTCTGCTCGGAGAGCAGGATCGTCAGCCCTTCCGCCCGCAGCCCCGCGAGGGTGCGCGCCAGTTGCTCGACAATGACCGGCGCCAGTCCCTCGGACGGCTCGTCGAGCAGGATCGTCGCCGGATTGCCCATCAACGTGCGGGCGATGGTCAGCATCTGCTGCTCGCCGCCGCTCATCCGCCCGCCCGGCCGCTTCCGCATCGTCGCGAGATTGGGAAAGATCGCAAACAGCCGTTCCGGCGTCCACGGCCGGTGCCCGTCGCGCGGCGGTTGGCGGCCGACCTCGAGATTCTCGACGACCGTGAGATCGGCGAAGATGCGGCGATCCTCCGGCACGTAGCCGAGCCCGGCCTTGGCGATCACGTGCGGGGGCAGCCCGGTGATGTCGCGCCCGGCAAATGTAACATTTCCGGCCGCCGGCCGGACCAGGCCCATGATCGCCTTGAGCGTCGTCGACTTGCCGGCGCCGTTGCGCCCGAGCAGCACGACGACCTCGCCCTTCGCCGCGTCGAGCGCGACCTCCGACAGGATATGCGCCCGTCCGTAGTAGGCCTCGAGGCCGCGCACTTCGAGCATCAGCCGGCCCTCGCGCCGAATGTCGCGCCCGAGCCGAGATAGACCTCGCGCACCTGCGGGTCCTCGCGCACCGCCGCGGGTGGGCCTTCGGCAATCAGCCGACCGCGATTGAGCACGATGATGCGGTCGGCATGAGCAAAGACCACGTCCATATCGTGCTCGGTGAACAGCACGGCGATACCACGCTCGCGGGCGATGCGCGCCGTGAGTTCCATGAGTTGGATGCGCTCGGCCGGCGCCATGCCGGCGGTCGGCTCGTCCATCAGCAGCAGGCGGGGGCCGTGCGCCAGCGCCACGGCGAGCTCGACGCGCTTCAGATCGCCATAGGCGAGCACGCTGCAGGCGCGCTCCGCCTGATCTTCCATGCCGAGCTCGGCGAGCAGCGCCACCGCATCCGCGGCATGGAGGGCGGCGGCGCGCGGCCACAGCGCGGCGAGCCGACGATGGTGCGACAGCAGCGCCATCTGCACGTTCTCGCGCACGGTCATCGAGGCGAAGGTCGCCGTGATCTGAAAGGTGCGGCCGACGCCGAGCCGCCAGATGCGCCGCGGCTTCAGGCCGACCAACGCCCGCCCGGCAAATTGCACCGAGCCGGAATCGGGCTGGAGCTGGCCGTTCAGGAGATTGAAGCAGGTCGTCTTGCCGGCGCCGTTGGGCCCGATCATGGCGAGAAGCTGCCCCGCCGAGAGGTCGAAGCTGACCTCGGCCACCGCCTGCACGCCGCCGAACGACTTGGCCAGGTTGCGGACGGCAAGGACGGTCATGTCACCCGCGCCGCCTCTCTGCCCGGGCTGCGTCTCTCCCACTGCGCGGCAATGAAGCCGGCGATGCCTTGCGGGAAGGCGAGCACGAGGCCGATGATGACGAGGCCGAGCACGACGCGCCAATAGGCGGTGGCGCGGATGAGCTGCTCCTCGAGCCCGGCGAGCAAAGCCGCGCCGATGATCGGGCCGCTGATCGTCTGCACGCCGCCGAGCAGCACCATGAGCAGCGCGTCCACCGACTTCGAAATGGCGAGGTAGGTGGGAAACACGCTACCCTTGAACAGCGCGAACAACCCGCCGGCGAGGCCCGCGAACAACGCGGCGAAGGCGAAGCCGCCCCATTGCACGGCCATCACGTTGATGCCGATCGCTTCGGCGCGGAGCGGCGAATCGCGGCCGGCGCGCAGCGCGTAGCCGAATGGCGCATAGATGACGCGACGGAGCAGCAGCACGCCGGCGGTGCAGAGGATTAGCGCGAGATAGTAGAAGACGGTACGGTCCTTGGCCCACTCGGCCGGCCAGACGCCGAGCAGCCCGTTGTCGCCGCCGGTCACCGCCACCCACTGGAAGGCGACCGACCAGCAGATCTGCGCGAAGGCCAGCGTCAGCATGGCGAGATAGACGCCCGACAGGCGGACGCAGAACCAGCCGAAGACGATTCCGGCAAGGCCGGCGGCGAGCGGCGCTGCGGCCAGCGCCGGCAGCATCGGCGCCGCGAAGGATTTCATCACCAGCGCCACGCCGTAGGCGCCGACGCCGAAATAGGCGGCGTGGCCGAACGACGCCATGCCGCCGGGGCCCATCATGAAATGCAGGCTGGCGGCGAACAGCACGAGGATCGCGATCTCGGTGAGCATGGCGACGGCGTAGGGCCCGGCGACGAGCGGCACGGCGACGAGGATGGCGAGAACGGCGAGCCCCAGCAGCGCGAGCGCGCGCGGCGCCGGGCGGATCACCGGCTCGATGCCGGCGCCCGTCGCGCGCGGATGCGCCGGCGGCGTGCCGAGCAGGCCGTAGGGACGAACGACCAGCACCACCGCCATGACCAGGAAGACCAGCACCAGCGTGATCTTGGGAAACAGCACGATGCCGAAGGCGTGCAGCTCGCCGATCAGCACCGCGGCGAGGAAGGCGCCGGCGACGCTGCCCATGCCGCCGACCACCACCACGACGAAGACGTCGGCGATGATGTTCAAATCCATGTGCAGATTGGCCGCGTCGCGCGGCAGCTGCAGCGCCCCGCCGAGGCCGGCGAGAAACGAGCCGAGAAAGAACACGGACGTGAACAGCAGCCGTTGGTCGACGCCCAGCGCCGCAACCATCTCGCGATCCTCGGTCGCGGCGCGCACCAGCGTGCCCCAGCGCGTGCGGTGGAACAGCAGCCACAGGAGCCCAAGCAGCGCCGGCCCGAGCGCGATCATCAGCAGGTTGTACTCGGGCAGCCGGCCGTCGAGGATTTCGACCGCGCCCTTGAGGCCGGGCGCACGCGGGCCCAGCAGATCCTCCGAACCCCACAGCCAGAGCGCTACGTCCTGGACCACCAGCACGACCCCGAACGTCGCCAAGAGCTGGAACAGCTCCGGTGCCTGGTAGATGCGCCGGAGCAGCACGATCTCGATCGCCGCGCCGACCACGCCGACGATGAGCGCGGCGCCGAGAACGCCAGCCCAGAAGCCGAGCGCGCCGCCGCCGGCACGCCCGACCAGGCTCCAGGCGATATAGGCGCCGAGCATGTAGAACGAACCGTGCGCGAAGTTGACGATGCGCGTGACGCCGAATATCAGCGACAGGCCGGAAGCCACCAGGAACAGCGACGCGGCGGTGGTGAGGCCGTTGAGGAATTGGATGACGTAGAAGCTCACGCGCGGATCGCTTCCACGGCAGTCGTATCGAGTCCGGCATGCGTAGGGGCGGGCCTCATCCTGAGCCGCGGACCTCTCCTTCGAGACGCTGCGCCGCGCCTGCGGCGCAGCTCCTCAGGATGAGGTCCGCGAGTCGAAGGATCAATCCCGCCCCTACGCTATCCGACACACGCAGACCGGCAGCGCCCCTCACTGCGGGCGCAGCTTCTTCGTCTCTTCTTCGCTTGGCAGATATTTCGCGCCGTCGGCGTAGCGCCAGTCGACCATGACGCCCTTGCCGTCCTTCACCGTCGTCTTGCCGACCCACGCGCCCATCGTCGACTGATGATCGACCGCGCGGAAGGTGATCGCGCCGACCGGGGTATCGTCGACTTTGAGGCCCTTGAACGCGGCGATCATCTTCTCGGTATCGGTCGAAGCCGCCTTGGTCAGACCGGCGGCGATCGCCCGGAAGGTCGTGTAGCCGACCAGCGAGCCGAGCCGCGGATAGTCGCTGTATTTCGCCTGATAGGCCTCGGCGAATTTCTTGTGCGCCGGCGCGTCGATCGCGTACCAGGGATAGCCGGTGACGATCCAACCTTCCGGCGCTTCATCCTTCAACGGGTCGAGATATTCCGGCTCGCCG
>JACQDQ010000296.1 GCA_016201015.1 Pseudomonadota bacterium
CAAGGGCGAGGTGATCGGCGAGCGGATATTCGTCGGCCTATTCACCTCCGCGGCCTACAGCCAGCGGCCGCGCGACATCCCGATGCTGTCCGACATGATCGGCCGCATCGTCGAACGCGCCGGCCTGCCGCCCTCCGGTCACGATGCCAAGGCGCTGCTGCACATCCTCGAAACCTTCCCGCGCGACGAGCTGTTCCAGGCCTCCGAGGACGATCTGCTCGACATCAGCCTGGGTATCCTGCAGCTCCAGGAACGCCAGCGCATCGCGCTGTTCGTGCGTCGCGACCCGTTCGAGCGCTTCGTCTCGTGCCTCGTCTATGTGCCGCGCGACCGCTACACGACGGAGCTGCGCCTCAAGTTCCAGAAGATCCTGAAGACCGCGTTTGCCGGCACGATCTCCGCCTTTGCCAGCCAGTTCGCCGACGAGGCGCCGCTCGTCCGCGTGCACTTCATCGTCAAGACGGCGCCAGGCAAAATTCCGGCCTACCGCGTCGACGAAATCACGGCGCAGCTGGTCGAGGCTGGCCGCAGCTTCGCCGACCGGCTGCGCGACAAGCTCATCGAGACGCACGGCGAGGAGCGCGGCTTGACCGTCTTTCGCCGCTATGCCGACGCCTTCTCCACCGCCTATCGCGAGCGCTTCGCGCCGGAGGCGGCGGTCGCCGACATCGCCAAGGTGGAGAGCGTGCTGGCCGGCGGCGAGGCGATGGCCTTGAACCTCTATCGCAGCGTCGAAGCGTCGGAGAACGAGCTCGGCCTGCGCCTGTTTCACAAGGGCCGGTCGGTGCCGCTGTCCGACATCCTGCCGATGCTTGAGAACATGGGCATCCGCGTGCTGACCGAGGTGCCCTACCAGATCACGCCGGCCAAGACAGCGGAGCCGGTATGGATGCACGACCTCGCGCTGGTCGCCCGCGATGCGCGCGAGGTCGATCTCGCCGCGGTCAAGCCGGCCTTCGAGGAAGCGTTCGCCGCGGTCTCCACCGGCGCGGCGGAGAGCGACGGCTTCAATCGTCTGGTCATCGGCGCCGGGCTGTCGGCGCGCGAGGTCGTGGTGCTGCGCGCCTATGCCAAGTATCTGCGGCAGATCGGCATACCGTTCAGCCAGGCCTATATGGAGGACACGCTGGCGCGCTACCCGCTGATCGCGCGGCGGCTGACCGACCTGTTCCGCTGCCTGCACGACCCGGCGGCGGCGGCGCGCGCCAAGGCCAAGGGCGGCGAGATTCAGGGCGAAATCAACCAGCTGCTCGACGGCGTCGCCAATCTCGACGACGATCGCATCCTGCGCCGCTTCCTCAACCTGGTGCAGGCGACGCAGCGCACCAATTTCTTCCAGAAAACAACCGACGGCGCCGCCAAGCCGTATCTCTCGCTCAAGCTCGACAGTCAGACCATCGAGGAGCTGCCGCTGCCGCGGCCGCTGGTCGAAATCTTCGTCTACAGCCCGCGCGTCGAGGCGGTCCATATGCGCGGTGGCCGCGTCGCGCGCGGCGGCATCCGCTGGTCCGATCGGCGCGAGGATTTCCGTACCGAGGTGCTGGGCCTGATGAAGGCGCAGATGGTGAAGAACGTCGTCATCGTGCCGGTCGGCTCGAAAGGCGGGTTCTTCGTCAAGCGGCCGCCGCCGGCGGACGCCGGCCGCGAGGCGGCGCAGGCCGAGGGCATCGAGTGCTACAAGCTCATGATGCGCGGGCTGCTCGATGTCACCGACAACATCAGCCCGACGGGCATAATTCCGCCGTCCGATGTCGTCCGCCGCGATCGGGACGATCCCTATCTCGTCGTCGCCGCCGACAAGGGCACGGCGACGTTCTCGGATATCGCCAACGGCGTGTCGCGCGAATACAAATTCTGGCTCGACGACGCCTTCGCTTCCGGCGGCTCGGCCGGCTACGACCACAAGGGCATGGCGATCACCGCGCGCGGCGCGTGGGAAGCGGTGAAGCGCCACTTCCGCGAGCTCGGCCACGACACGCAGAGCGCCGACTTCACCGTGATCGGCGTCGGCGACATGTCGGGCGACGTGTTCGGCAACGGGATGCTGCGATCCAGGCACACCAAGCTGCTGGGCGCCTTCGACCACCGCCACATCTTCCTCGACCCGGCGCCCGATGCGGAGGCGGCGTTCGCCGAGCGCGAGCGGATGTTCAAGCTGCCGCGCTCGTCCTGGGCCGACTACGACGCCAAGCTGATCTCGGCCGGCGGCGGCGTGTTCGAGCGCAAGGCGAAGGCGATCAAACTGTCGCCGCAGGTGAAGGCGCTGCTCGGTCTTGCCGCCGACCAGGGGACGCCGGCCGAAGTGATCAAGGCGATGCTGCGCGCGCGGGTCGATCTCTTGTGGCTCGGCGGCATCGGCACCTACGTCAAGGCCGCGAGCGAGAGCAGCGCCGATGTCGGCGACCGCGCCAATGATGCGCTGCGCATCGACGGCCGCGACATCCGCGCCCGCGTCGCCGGCGAAGGCGCCAATCTGGGCATGACGCAGCGCGGCCGCGTCGAATACGCGCAATTCGGCGGCGAGGGCAAGGGCGGCCGCATCAACACCGATGCGATCGACAATTCCGCCGGCGTCGACACCTCCGACCACGAGGTCAACATCAAGATTCTGCTCGGCGACATCGTCGCGCGCGGCGATATGACGATGAAGCAGCGCGACCAGCTCATGGCGCAGATGACGGACGAGGTCGCCGAGCTGGTGCTGCGCGACAACTATCTGCAGACCCAGGCCCTGACCCTCGCCGAGGCGGAGGGCGCGGGCGCGCTCGATCGCCAGGTGCGCTTCATCCGCAGCCTGGAGAAGAGCGGCCGGCTCAACCGCGCGATCGAGTTTCTGCCCGACGAAGAGGAGATCGCCCAGCGCCTCGCCAGCGGCCGTGGGCTGACGCGGCCCGAGCTCGCCGTGCTTCTCGCCTATGCCAAGCTCACCCTCTATGACGACCTCTTGGCGAGCGATCTGCCGGACGATTCCCACTTCGCCGAAGATCTGCTGCGCTATTTCCCCGCGCCCCTGCGCCAGGGCCACGAAGCGGCGATCGGCCGCCATCGCCTGCGCCGCGAGATCATCGCGACGGTCGCGACCAACAGCCTGGTCAACCGCGTCGGCCCTTGCTTCGTCAATGATATGGCCGAGCGGACCGGCGAATCGGCCAGCCAGATCGCGCGGGCCTACGTCGTCAGCCGGCAGGTGTTCGGGCTGCGCCGATTGTGGGCGGCGATCGAGGCGCTCGACAACAAGGTGCCGGCCGCGGCGCAGACGCGCATGCTGCTGGCGATCGGCGCCCCGCTCGAACGGGTCTGCGTCTGGCTGCTGCGTCACGCGCCGGGGCCGATCGACATCGCGCAGACGATCGCCCGTTATGAGCCGGGGGTGGCGGCATTCAGGGCGGCGTTGGCGACGAGCCTCGATCCAAGCCGGACGGCGAGCCTGGCCGATCGCACCGGGGCATTGACCGGACTCGGCGCACCGGCGGAGCTTGCCGGCGAAGTCGCCGGTCTCGACGACCTCGTTGCCGCGCCCGAGCTGGTGCGCATCGCCGAACGTCACCGCGTCGCCATCGGCGACGTCGCCGCGCTCTATTTCGCCGTCGGCGCGCGCTTCGGCTGCGATTGGCTGCGCGACGTGGCGGCGCGGGTCAAGGCCGAGACGCCGTGGCAGAAGCGGGCCGTCGCGGCGATCGTCGAGGATTTGCTGGCGCAGCAGGCCGACCTCGCCGCGCACGCGCTGGGCGCCGCCGACGGCACCAAGGGCGCCGCCGCCATCGTCGAGGCGTGGACGAACCGGCGGCGGTCGGTCCTCGGGCGCTTCGAGGGCCTGCTCACCGAGCTGCGTGCGACGCCGGCCCCGGACCTCGCCGCGCTGACATTGGCGAGCCGCGAGTTACGCGCTCTGGCGCAGGATTGACTGCTGCCGTCGCCCCCTGTTCCGGACCGTCATGCCGGCGAAAGCCGGCACCCCAGGGCCAGGTGCGCGTTGTCCGGCCCCTGGGCCTCGACTGCGTCGGGATGACGAGGCAAGCAATTCCAATCGGAATTCGCTCTGGGCCCAACGCCGTCGCCCACACCCGCCCGCGACTTGTCCCTTTCACCTGATGCCGCGGCTGGCATAGGATTTGCTTGGAAAGTTCGGGGAACAATTCGGGGCGGGCGATGAAACTGATCGGGGTCGATGTCGGGGGCACCTTCACCGATTTGGTGTTCTGCGACACAGGCGCGGATCGCGTCGCCGTTCACAAGGTGCCGACGACGCCCGATGATCCGTCGCAGGGCGTAATCGCCGGCATCCTCGGCCTGTGCAAGGAACAGGGAGTGCCGGCAGGCGACATCGACCACGTCTTACACGGCACGACGATCGCCACCAACGCCGTGCTCGAATACAAGGGCGCGCGGACCGGCATGGTGACCAACGAGGGCTTCCGCGATGTCATTCACATCGCGCGCCACCAGCGGCCGCAGCACTACTCGATCATGCAGGAAGTGCCGTGGCAAAACCGCCCGCTGGTCAAGCGGCGGCATCGCAAGGTGGTGCGCGAGCGGCTGGTGCCGCCGAAGGGCGACGTGCTGACGCCGCTCGACGAGAAGGCCGTGCTCCGCGCCGCCCGCGCGCTCAAGAAAGAGGGCGTCGAGGCGATCGCGGTCTGCTTCCTGTTCTCCTATCTCAACGCGCGCCACGAGGAGCGGGCGCGGGCGATCATCGTCGAGGAGTTTCCCGAGGCCTTCGTCACCAATTCGGCGGCGGTGTCGCCGCAGTTCCGCGAATTCGAGCGCTTCACGACGACGGCGCTCGCCGCCTTCATCGGCCCCAAGGTGCGCAGCTACGTGGCCAATCTCGACCAATCGCTGCGCAATTCTTCGATGCGCGCCGACCTTCACATCATGGCCTCGAACGGCGGCGTTGCCACGCCGGCGATGGTCGCGGAACGGCCGGTCGTCACCCTGCTGTCGGGACCGGCGGCGGGCGTGCTCGGCGGCGCCTGGGTCGGCGCGCTGGCCGGCCGCAGGCGGCTCATCACCTTCGATGCCGGCGGCACCAGCGCCGATGTCGGCATCGTCAGCGACGGCAAGTTCCAGGAGGCGACGGCGCGCGACACCTGGATCGCCGGCTATCCGCTGATGGCGCCGATGATCGACATTCACACCATCGGCGCCGGCGGCGGCAGCGTCGCCTATGTCGATCAGGGGGGCGCCTTCCGCGTCGGCCCGCGCAGCGCCGGGGCGCAGCCGGGACCGGCCGCCTACGGCCGCGGCGGCGCCGAGCCGACGGTGACCGACGCCAATCTCGTGCTCGGCCGGCTCGACAAGAACGACTTCCTGGGCGGCAGTATGAAGCTTGACGAGGCGGCTTCGCGCCGCGTCATCGGCGAGCTGGCGCGGCGCCTCGCGATCGATCCGCTGGAGGCCGCCGAGGGCGTGCTCACCATCATCAACAGCAACATGGCGAATGCGATCCGCTCGCGCACGGTGCAGAAGGGCCTCGACCCGCGCGACTTCGCGCTCGTCGCCTTCGGCGGGGCGGGGCCGCTGCACGGCGCGGAAGTGGCGGCGCAGCTCGACATCGCCGAGGTCATCGTGCCGCCCTATCCCGGCATCACCTCGGCGATGGGGCTGCTCACCACCGATCTCAAATACGACGCCATCCGCACCGAATTCCAGGTGCGCGGGGCGATCGATCTCGGCAAGCTCAATGCCGATTTCCGCGACATGGAGGCGGGGCTGGCGCGTCAATTCAAGGCCGATGGCGTCAGGCCCGACGAGGTGTCGTTCCAGCGCGCCGGCGATCTGCGCTATGTCGGGCAGGGCTACGAGCTGCGCGTGACGATGGCGGCGGGGCGCCTCGACGAGCGCGCGCTCGACGCGGCCTGGACGGCCTTCCATGAGGCGCACAAGGCGGAGTACGGCCATTATTTCGAGGCCAGCCCGATCGAGATCGTCAATATCCGCGTCACCGGCATCGGCCGCATGCCGAAGATCGGGCGGCCGGGCGCGCCGCCGGGCGGCTCGCTCGCCGCGGCACGCGTGCGCAGCGGCGCCTGCGTCTTCCGCGTCGACGGGACGCTCAAGCGCTTCGACACCGAGTTCTATCAGCGCCGCCGGCTGCCGCTCGACGAGGCCATTGTCGGGCCGGCGGTGATCCTGCAGACCGACAGCACGACCTTGCTGCCGCCGGGCTGGAGCGGTCGGGCCGATCGCGAGGGCAACATCCTTCTCCGCAGGGGAGGCGGCCGATGAACGACGTGGCGAAGACGGTGCTGCGCAACCGCATCGATCCGGTGACGGCCAGCGTCATCCAGGGCGCGCTCGAGAACATCGCCGTCGAGATGGGCTTCAAGCTGATGCGGATGTCGTATTCGAGCATCATCCGCGAATCGGAGGATTTCGGCGCGGCGCTGATCGATCCGCAGGGGCGGCAGCTCTGCGAATCGAAGCAGAGCACGCCGCTGCAATCGGGCCCGATCCCCGGTTATGTCCGCGGCGTCATGCGGCAGTTTGCCGAGCGCGGCGAAGCGTTTCGCCCGGGCGACGTGATCATGCACAACGACGCCTATGCCGGCGCCTCGCACGGGCCCGACGTCGCCTTCATCGTGCCGGCCTTTCTCGGCGACCGCCTGGTCGGCTTCTCGGTAACCACGGCGCATCATCTCGACATCGGCGCCCTGTCGCCCGGCAGCTGCGGCATCGTCGATGCCGTCGACACCTACGCCGAAGGGCTGCAGTTCAAGTCGATCAAGGTCTACGATGCGACGCGCCGCAACGACGCCGTCTGGCAGATTTTGCGCGACAATATCCGCGCCTCCGACCTCGTGGTCGGCGACATGGAGGCGCAGATCGCCGCCGCCCGCATCGGCGCCGAGCGCTATCTCGAGCTGATCGGCCGCTACGGCCTCGAGACGGTGAATGCCGGCTTCGAGGACCTGCTCGACTACTCCGAACGCCTGATGCGCGACGCCATCGCCAAGCTGCCGGACGGCGTCTATCGCGCGACGAACTACATCGACGGCTATCTCGAGGATGCCGATCCCACGAGGCGCGAGCTGCCGCTCAAGGTGGCGATCACGGTCAAGGGCAGCGACCTCACCGTCGATCTCACCGGCACGGCGCCGCAGGTGCCGGACAAGCCGATCAACATGCCGCTCGAGGGCACGGTCGATGTCGCGGTCTGGCTCACCCTGCGCTCGATCCTGCTCGACACGGCGGTCTATGGCCACATCCCGCAGAATAGCGGCCTGACGCGGCCGATCCGCATCGTCGCGCCCAAGGGCACGCTGGTGAACCCGATTTTCCCGGCGCCGGTCATCGCCCGCTTCTGCCCCGGCAACCAGCTCGCCGACACCGTGATGAAGGCGCTGGCGCCGGCGGTGCCGAGGCAGGTCAGCGCCGGCATCGGCAATCTCAAGGTCATCGCCTTCAGCGGCCTCGCCGGCGAGAAGCACTGGGTGCATATGGAGATCTTCGAGGGCAGCTATGGCGGCCGCTACGGCATGGACGGGATCGATGCCGTCGATACCCTCTATGCCAACACCCGCAACAACCCGGTCGAGGATATCGAGTCGCATCTGCCGCTGCGCGTCACGCGCTACGAGCTGCGCGAGAATGTCTGCGCCGCCGGCAAGTGGCGCGGCGGCATCGGCTCGATCCGCGAATTCACCTATTTGGCCGACGGCGGCGCCTCGGTCGAGGGCGAGGGGCACAGGTTCAAGCCCTGGGGCTTTCGCGGCGGGCAGGACGGCTACACCGCCGCGCTCATGGTCAAGGCCGGCGGCGGCAAGCCGCGCGCGCTGCCGTCCAAGGTCCCCTACATGAAGATGAAGGCGGGCGACCGCTTTCTCGCCGTCGGGCCGAGCGGCGGCGGCTACGGCGATCCGCTGCAGCGCGATCCCGGGCGCGTGCTCGGCGACGTGCTCGACGGCTATATCACGGCCGCCGCCGCGCGCCGCGACTATGGCGTGGCCATCGCGCGCGGGGCCGTCGACGCCAAGGCGACCGAGAAGCTGCGCAAGTCCAGACGCCGCCGCCGCTGAGGCTTACCTCATCCTGAGGAGCCCCGCGCCTCGCCGTTCGAGACGCGCGCGCAACGCGCGCTCCTCAGGGTGAGGCGCGCGGGGCGTCTCGAAGGATGAGGTCGAACCGGAGTGCTTTGGTGCCGCAGCCGCTTGCCGCGGGGCGCGCGCCGTGCCACTTAACGAGCGATATCTGCCCGGAGACAAATCGATGCCGGATTCGCCGCCCGCGCGCTCGCCCAATATCCTGCCCTACAAGGGCACCTGGCCGACCATCGCGCCCGATGCGTTCATCGCGCCCAATGCCATCGTCATCGGCGATGTCGTCATCGGCGCGCGCAGCAACGTGTGGTTCAACTGCGTCATCCGCGGCGACGAGAACTATATCCGCATCGGCACCGACACCAATGTGCAGGATGGCACGATCGTCCACATCTCCAAGGACACCGCGCCGACGGTGATCGGCTCCGGCATCACCATCGGCCACGGCGCGATCATCCACGGGTGCACGCTGGAAGACCGCTGCATGATCGGCATCGGCGCCATCGTGCTCGACGGCGCGGTGGTGGAGGAGGGCGCGGTGGTGGCGGCCGGCGCGGTCGTCTCGCCCGGCAAGCGCGTGAAGACGGGCGAGATGTGGGCCGGCTGTCCGGCCAAGATGCTGCGCCAGGTGAAGCCGGAGGAGATCGCGTTCATCCGCGAGAATGCCGGCGCCTATGTCGAGACGGCGGCACGCTACATCAAGGCGGGGATCGTCGCGCCGCGCTAGGGCGGAATTAGATCAGACAGAATCTCGGCGGGGCTTTATTTCCTCCGTCATGCCCGGACCGCCGCGGAATTCGCCCTAGCCCTTATACCCCGCGATCACCCATTCGAGCACCGAAGCCAGCGCGCGCGGGACGAGCCACGCGGGGACCAGCAACGCGGCGATCGCGATCCACCAGCCGGACCAGTAGGGCAGGCCGTGGAGAAACAATACAGCGCCGACCGCAATAACGTAGCTCGCGACGCCGAGGCTGCCGGCGAGCAGCATCAAGCGGCGGGTTCCTTCGGCGGGTAGTCCGTAAGCCATGCCCCGATCCCCCTGCGTTTCCCCGTGGCCGAAGGCATTATCTGCGGCTACGAAGCGCCGCGCAATCGGCGGCGGCGCCTGCCGGGCGCAGGCCGCGGCATCGAAGATTCGTTCTGCACGTAGGGGCCGGTCTCCGACCGGCCCGCGATGGCGCCGAACGAGCCGATGCGGGCGGCTTGGAAAGCCGCCCCTACGCAGACGTCATGCGCTCGAAATCAATTCCGACCTTATTTCCTGATCATGCTGAGTTCCGGGTCAGCGCCTCGGTTTCGTCCGCCAGCCGGCGGGCGAGGTCGGGCGACAGCCGTTTCGCCAGCTCGGCATGCGCCTTGCGCCAGATCGGGATCGCCTTCTCCAGCCGCCGCGCACCGGTCTCGGTAAGCCACACCGCCCGGCGGCGCAAGTCGGCCTCGACCACGGCGATCTCGATCAGCCCTTCGCCCTCGAGCATGCGCAGGTTGCGCGACAGCGTCGACTGATCGAGCCCGGTGCGCTGGGCCAACGCGCCCAGCGTGTCGTCGGTCGCCGCCGCGATCTGCGCCATCAGGCCGAGCTGCGCCACGGTCAGGCCGATTCCCGCCGCCTCGCGCTCGAGGAATTGGCTGATGCGCCGCGCGGCCAGCCGGCTGTGCCCGCCGGCGCAATTCTCGACCAGCGCGCGGGCATCCGTGCGCAGAGTCTTTCGCGGTTGCCGCGGGGCGCTCATTGGTCTATGTATATACATAATATGTAGATACATGGAAGGTCTTTTCATGGGTGCGATGCCGCTGCGGCTGAAGCGCGTCTACGAGGCCCCGGGTGCCGGCGACGGGACGCGCATCCTGGTCGACCGGCTGTGGCCGCGCGGCATCGCCCGGGACAATGCGCGGATCGATCTCTGGCTCAAGGACATCGCGCCCGGTGATGCGCTGCGCCGGCGCTTCCACGGCAAGCCCGAGGATTGGGACGCGTTTTGCGCCGCCTATTTCGCCGAGCTGGAGGGTGCCTCGGCCCAGGCCGCCGCGAAAGACCTGCTCGACCGCCTGCGCAAGGGCGCGGTCACCCTGCTTTATGCGGCCCGCGACGAGCGCCGCAACAATGCCGTCGCGCTCAGGGCGTGGCTGGAGCGACAGAATAGGAGGCAGGCATCATGAACGAATTGCCACGGAACATCCTGCAGTGCATCGGCAACACCTCGTTATTGGCCTTGCGCAACATCGTGCCCGCGAACGGCTCCCGCATCCTGCTGAAACTGGAAAACGAGAACCCCACGGGCAGCATGAAGGACCGCATGGCGCTGGCCATGATCGAAGCGGCAGAGGCGGACGGACGACTCGCGGCGGGCGGTTCCGTCGTCGAATACACCGGCGGCAGCACGGGCGTGTCCCTGTCTCTGATCTGCGCGGTGAAGGGCTATCCCCTGCATATCGTGTCTTCGGATGCCTTCGCCCGGGAAAAACTCGAGCATATGAAAGTGCTGGGCGCCCGCCTGCAGATCGTGCGCAGCGAGAGCGGGCGCATGACGGAGAAACTGACGCGGGACATGATCGAAGCCGCCCGCATCATCGCGGCAGAAACCGGTAGCTTCTGGACAGATCAGCTGAAAAATACGGACCAGCTTGCCGCCTATCACAAACTGGCGGAGGAAATCTGGAGCCAGACGGACGGACGGATCGATGGCTTTGTCCAGAGCGTGGGCACCGCGGCGTCGCTGCGCGGCACCGCCGAAGCCCTGCGCCGCCGCAATGAGCGGATCGGCATCGTCGCCGTGGAGCCCGCTGAATCCCCGGTGCTGTCGGGCGGCCGCACCGGCGCTCACAAGATTGAAGGGATCGGCGCGGGGTTTGTCGTGCCGCTGTGGCAGCAGGACATCGCCGATCGGATCGAACGGGTTTCCACGGAAGAGGCGGCGGCCATGGCCATGCGGCTGGCGCGGGAGGAAGGTCTTTTTGCCGGGACGTCCACCGGCGCCAATGTCGTCGCCGCCTTGCGCTTGGCCGAACGAACGGGACCCGACGCGACCATTGTCACAATCATGTGCGATACCGGGATGAAGTATCTCAGCAAATGATTGGGATCGCCGGCGGGCGCTTTCCTCGTCCTTCGAGACGCACGCTTCGCGTGCTCCGAGGAATTCGGTCGACACAATGCTTATCTAGTTCGCTCATCTCGCCGCCGATTGCGGAGCACCCAGCACCACCTCTCTCGCCAAGCGCTCCATCAGACGATGCCAGCAACGGCGCGCCGATCAAAAATCAAGTATTGTGTTCCCGGAACTTCCGACGATGCTCGATCTGTATAAGATCAGCACGCGCAGGACGGTGGGGGCGCGGGGCAAGAAACGACTTGCAATTGAGGAACAAAACGGTCATAATAGGCCCAAATTGCTCCTAAACTAGGCCGGAAGATGGCTGTCGCGCTTGGGCTGGGTGGCTTGGAGATGAAGGCGTCTTTGCCGCTCTGCGGGCGGCCGAGCAACCTCGCCGCGCGGCGAGGCTTCGTCTTCGCGCGAGAGACATGCGTCGACGCGGACGACGCGCACCGCCCGGCCGTCTGTTCCCGCACATGCGGATGTGCGTTCGCCCGGCATCCTGCCGATCCGGAATGACCCTACAACCTATCGGAAAAAGCCGGGCAAATGGGCGAATCAAAAGCCGCGGAATAAGTCTTTGAACGGACGAAGCAAAATGACCCTATTTTCTATCGGAGCAAACGGACGAAACGGAACAGGGGGGGTGCGTGTGGAAGGGGTTAGTCGGACCAAACGGACGAGATGATTCGGCCGGTGTGCGCGACCCGCAGCGTCCCTGCCCCGGCCCGGGCTCAATGCCGGAAATGGCGCATGCCGGTGAAGACCATAGCGAGGCCCTTCTCGTCGGCGGCGGCGATCACTTCTGGATCCCGCAGCGAGCCGCCGGGCTGGATCACGGCGGTGGCGCCGGCCTCGGCCGCGGTAAGCAATCCGTCGGCGAACGGGAAGTAGGCGTCCGAAGCAACGACCGCACCGGCCGTGCGGCGGCCGCTCGCGCCGGCGGCGCGGCCTGCAACGTCGGCCGTGATAGCCGCCATGCGCGCCGAATCGACCCGGCTCATCTGCCCGGCGCCGATGCCGACCGTGGCGCCACCTTTGGCGTAGACGATGGCGTTGGACTTGACGTGCTTGGCCACGGTGAAGGCGAATAGCAGGTCGGCGCGCTCGGCGGCCGAGGGCGCGCGTTTGGTCACCACCTTGAGGTCGTTGTCGCCGATGCGGCCGGCATCGCGGTCCTGCACGAGATAGCCGCCGGCCACCGACTTGACGGCGAGGCCCGGCGCCGCCGGATCGGGCATGGCGCCGGCCAGCAGCAGGCGCAAATTCTTCTTGCGGGCGAGCGCGGCGCGCGCGCCTTCGTCGGCGTCGGGCGCGATGATCACCTCGACGAACAGCTTGTCGATCGCCGCCACCGTCGCCGCGTCGAGCGGGCGGTTGAGCGCGATGATGCCGCCATAGGCGCTCACCGGATCGCAGGCCAGCGCTTTGGCGTAGGCTTCGGCGAGATCGCGGCCAAGCGCGACGCCGCACGGATTGGCGTGCTTGATGATGGCGACGGCCGGGCGGTCGAACTCGGCGACCAGCTCGAACGCCGCGTCGGTGTCGTTGAGATTGTTGTAGCTGAGTTCCTTGCCCTGGATCTGGCGCGCAGTGGCGATGCCGGGCCGCGCCGGACCGCCGCCATAGAACGCGGCATGCTGATGCGGATTCTCGCCGTAGCGGAGGAGCTGCCGCCGTTCGCCGGCAAAGACCAGGCGCTGGGGAAAGGCCTCGCCGAGTTCGCCGGCGAACCAGCGCGAGATCGCCGCATCATAGGCGCCGGTGCGGGCATAGGCGGCGGCGGCGAGCCGGCGGCGCAGCGCGAGGCTCGTCGCGCCTGCATTGGCATCGAGCTCGGCGATCAGCGCCGCATAGTCGGCCGGGTCGGTGACCACGGCGACGAAGTCGTGGTTCTTCGCCGCGGCGCGGATGAGGGCCGGTCCGCCGATGTCGATGTTCTCGATCGCCGTGGCGAAATCGGCGCCCGCCGCGATCGTCGCCTCGAACGGATAGAGATTGGAGACGACGAGGTCGATCGGCGCAATGGCGTGGCGCTCCATCGCCGCGACGTGGTCGGCCGCGTCGCGCCGCCCGAGGATGCCGCCGTGGATCTTGGGATGCAGCGTCTTGACCCGGCCATCCATGATCTCGGGAAAGCCGGTATGGTCGCCGACTTCCACGACCTTGAGGCCGGTCGCGGCAAGCGCCCGCGCCGAGCCGCCGGTCGACAGAATTTCGACCGCGTGCCGCGCGAGACAACGCGCAAGCTCGATCAGGCCGGTCTTGTCGGAAACGGAGATGAGGGCGCGGCGGACGTGGACGGCGGTCATGTCGAGACGTTGAGCCGCCTTGCATCGCGCGCAGCGGCCGGCTCATCGGCGCCGTTCGCCGGCGAAAATTCCGGCACCAGGCGCTTGAGCGCGGCGCGGGCGCCGTCGCTATCGCCCGACCGGGCCGTCGCCTCCAGCTCGTCGAAGCCGCGCGCGAGGAAGGCATGATCGGCGGTGCGCGGGCTCGCCAGCAGGATGCCCTTGGCGGTGGTCGGGGCGAGCGGCTCGGCCGCGTGGAAAAGCTGCTCGTTGAGCTTCTCGCCGGGGCGCAGGCCGGTGAGCACGATCTTGATGTCGGTATCGGGGCGGCGGCCGGACAGGCTGATCATGCGGCGCGCGAGATCGAGAATGCGCACCGGCTCGCCCATGTCGAGCACCAGGATCTTGCCCTCCATCCGCGCATCGCCGGCGGCGCCGAGGGCGGAGGCCTGCAGCACCAGCTCGACGGCCTCGCGCACCGTCATGAAGTAGCGGCGGACTTCGGCGTGCGTCACCGTGACCGGGCCGCCGGCGGCGATCTGGCGCTGGAACAGCGGCACCACCGACCCGGTCGAGCCGAGCACGTTGCCGAAGCGCACGGTGAGGAAACGCGTGCCGCCGGTCTGGCCGCGCTCGGCGAGATCGAGCGCCTGGCAATAGATTTCGGCGAGGCGCTTGGTGGCGCCCATCACGCTCGACGGATTGACCGCCTTGTCGGTGGAAATCAGCACCATCGCCGCGACGCGCGCGGCACGGCAGGCCTCGGCCAGATTGCGCGTGCCGATGGCGTTGGTCAGCACACCCTCGACCGGGTTGTACTCGACCATCGGCACGTGCTTGAGCGCCGCCGCGTGAAAAACCAGCTCCGGCCGCTCGTCGTCGACGACACGGCCGATGCGGGCGCGATCGCGCAGGTCGGCGAGGATCGGCCGCCGCGGCAGGTCCGGCTTGCGTTCCGACAGTTCGAGATCGATGAGGTAGAGGTGGTATTCCGAATTGTCGACGAGCGAGAGATGCGCCGGGCCGTATTCGGCGATCTGGCGCACCAGCTCGCCGCCGATCGTGCCGCCGGCGCCGGTCACCATGACTCGCCTGCCGTGAACCAGCGCCCGCATCGCCGGACGATCGAGCACCGCCTGCGGCCGGCCGAGCAGATCCTCGAGCGCGACCGGACGCAGCTCGACGCGCTCGCCGGCGGCGGCGCGGAACTCGGTGAGCTGCGGCAGCCGCGCGACGGTGAGGCCGAGTCCATCCGCCTCGTCGATCAGCCGGCCGATCCGCGCGCCGTCGATCTCCGGCTTGGCGATGATCAGCCGTTGCGGCCGCTCGCCCTGTGCCGACAGGCGCTCGACGACGGCGCCGAGCTCGTCGAGCAGGCCCAGCACCTCGACATTGCGGATATGCCGGCCGATGCGGCCGCGGCTGTCGTCGATCAGGCCGACCACGCGGTAATCGGCCTGCGACTTGTGCTCCATCGCCTGGATGAACATCTCGGCGATCTCGCCGGCGCCGACCAGCAGCACCGGCACGCGCCGGTCCTGGCTCGGGTCGTAGGACAGGTTGAGCCGCCCGTCCTTGAGAAAGCGATAGGCAATGCGCGGCGCCGCCAGCATGATCATCAGCACGAACCAGTTGATGACGACGAGCGACCGCGGCAGCTCGGCCAGGCGCGTGACCAGGAACATCGCCGGCAGGAAGAACACGATGATCAGGGTGGTCGCCCGGGCGATGGCCGACAGATCGTTGAGCGACGCATAGCGCCAGATGCCGCGATAGAGACGCATCCGCCACAGCACGACGGCGGAGACCAAGGTGAAGAGCGCCGTGCTCAGCAACAGGAAGTCGCTTGAATAGGCCTGTATGTCGGGGCCGACGCGCAGGTAGAGCGCGATCAGGAACGACAGCGCCGCAACGACCAGGTCGTGGATATAGGCGACGGTGGGGCGACTTGGCAGGCGCATGGGTCAGACGGATCGCTGGGCGGTGGAGTCGCGCATGTCCAGCGCGGTTTCTAGCATGTTTCGCGCGGAACCGGAATCATGCGTGGGTGGCGGCAACGACTGCATCGGCGATGCGCGCGACCGTCGGCTCATCGAGATAGGGGTGCATGGGCAGCGACAATATCGTGCGCGCCACCGCCTCGGAAACGGGAAGCTGGCCCTCGCCGCTGCCGTACTGCCGGAAGGCGGGCTGCAGGTGCAGCGGCAGCGGATAGTGGATAGCGGTGGGGATGCCCTGCGCCTTGAGGCGTGCCGCCACCCGGTCGCGATTGGCGACGCGGATGCCGTATTGGGCCCAGGCGCTGGTCGAGCCGGCCTCGCGCGGCGGCAGCGTGACATGGCCGGCCAGACGCCGGTCGTAGCTCTGCGCCACGCGCTCGCGCGCCGCCAGCTCGTCGGCGAACACCTCGAGCTTGGCGAGCAAGATGGCGGCCTGGAGGGTGTCGAGGCGGCCGTTGGTGCCGAGCCGCACGATGTCGTATTGCGCGCCGCCGGCGCCGTGCGCGCGGATCGAACGCAGGATCTCGGCGCGCGCGGCATCGTCGGTGAACAGGGCGCCGCCATCGCCATAGGCGCCGAGCGGCTTGGCCGGATAGAAGCTGGTCGCGGTCACCGGCGCCAGGCTGCCGACGGCGCGGTTGCCGCGGTGGGCGCCGAAGCTTTGTGCCGCGTCGGCGAACAGGAACAGGTCTTGCGCCCGGCAGACCGCGTCGAGCGCGCCGTAGTCGGCCGGCAGTCCATACAGATCGACCGCCATGACGGCGCGCGGCTTCAGCGCGCCGCGGCGCCGGGTGTCGTCGATCGCGCGCGCAAGCGCGGCGGGGTCGAGATTGTAGCTGGCCTCGGCAACATCGACGAAGACCGGCGTCGCGCCGACCGCGATCACCACCTCCGCCGTCGCGGTGAAGGTGAAGCCGGGCAGGAACACGGCGTCGCCGCGGCCGATCTGCTCGGCCATCAGCACCATGCGCAGGGCGTCGGTGCCGCTGGCCACGCCGATCGCCTCGCGGCAACCGGCGATCCGCGCCAGAGCGGCCTCCAGCTCCTTGACCTCGGGGCCGAGGATGAACTGGCCGTGCTCGAGCACCCGCTGGATGCGGGCAGCGATCGCCGGCTTGAGGCGCGCATACTGCGCCTTGAGGTCGATGAACGGGATGGATGCGGTCACGCCGACTCCGCCGCCGAAAACAACAAGGCCGCCGGAAGCGGCGGCCTCAGTCGCGCGGGGCGACCCATAGCACGGGTCGTGGGCCGAGGAAAGCTTAGGCGATGCGGTGATCCTGGACCAGCCGGCGCGTCGTATGCAGGCGCGCGAGGACGCCGCAGATATAGTCGATCTCGGCGTCGGTCAAGCTCACCGCCGAGGGCAGGCTGATGCCGTTTTCCGACAGCCAGTCGGTGTTGGGGAATGCGCGGTTGCCAGCATGCGGCTTATAGGGCGGCATGGCGTGCAGCGGGTAGAACAGCGGCCGCGTTTCGATCCGCGCGCGCTCGAGCCGGTCGGCAAGCTCGTCGCGCGTGATGCCGAGGCGGGCCATATCGGGGATGATCGAATAGGCCCAATGGCTGTTCTTCAATCCCGGCAGCTTCGCCGGCAGCGTCATATGCGGGATTGGGCCGAGCCCGGCGGCATAGCGCGCGGCGATTTCCATCTTGCGGGCGAGAAAGCCGTCGAGCTGTTCGAGCTGAGCGCAGCCGATCGCCGCCTGCAGATTGGTCAGGCGGTAATTATAGCCGATCTCGAGATGCCAATAGCGCTTCTTGGGGTCCATGCCGTGATCGCGCAGCCGGCGCGCGCGCTCGGCCGCTTCGGCGTCGCGGAACACCACCATGCCGCCCTCGCCGGTGGTCACCAGCTTGTTGGAGAAGAAGCTGAAGGTGCCGGCATCGCCGATCGCGCCGCAGGCCTTATCGTTGTAGCGGGCGCCGACGGCCTCGGCCGCATCCTCGATGACCACCAGATTGTGGCGCCGGGCCAACGCAAGGATTTCATCCATGGCGGCCGGCTGGCCGTAGAGATGCACCGGGATGATCGCCTTGCTGCGCGGCGTGATCGCCGCCGCGATCGCCGCCGGATCGATGTTCCAGGTCGTGCGGTCGACATCGACGATGACCGGCGTCGCGCCGGCGTAGAAGGCCGCGTTGATCGTCGCCGCAAAGGTCAGGTCGGGAACGATCACCTCGTCACCCTTGCCGACACCGAGGGCGAGCAGGGCGAGGTGCAGTGCGACGGTGCCGTTGGAGACGGCCAGCGCATGCCCGGCACCGATGCGTTGCGCGAAGTCGCTCTCGAAGCGGCGAACGAAGGCGCCTTGCGAGGAGATCCAGTTGGTCGTCAGGCACTCGTTGACGTAGCGCGACTCGTTTCCCGACAGTACCGGCTCGGCCACCGGGATGCGGCGTTTCCGCCCCGCAGAGGCAAGGCCGACAGGGCGGCGGTCGGCATCGAGCAGAGGCAGGACCGCGCCATTGAGCGCCTTCGCCATCGTCGCATCGTCGGCGCCGGCCGGCAGCGTCCGCGCGCTTTTGTCGGCGAGGCCGTCGACGCGTGCGCCGAGCGAACCGCCGCTCGCGAGCGAACTAGCGATGGCGCCCACTTCGACCACGCCGGCGAAACGTCCGCCATTATCGACCGCGACGACGAGACCGAGGCAATTATCGTCGCAGCGCTTGAGCGCGGCGGCGAGCGTCTCGCCGCCGTTGATGAGGACGTGGTCGATGGTCATTGAGTTGGAGCCAACGCGAGTTCGGATGAAGACAACGGCTGGGCCGGCCGCTTTGTTCCGGCGGGCGATCCTAGAGGTTCACCGCCGCGCCCGTCGAGAGCGCTTCGAGGACGGCGATGGTGGCGAGGCTGGAAGCGACCAGCTCCGCCTCGTCGGCCGGCAGCTTGCCGCCGGTTTTCACGGCGTTGACGAAAGCGGCAAGTTCGGCCTTGTGGCCTTTGTCCTGGCCGAGGCGGCTGGTCTCGCGCGTCTCCTTGCCGTCGACCACGCGGGTGAAATCGCGGAAATCCTCGATACGGACGACCGTGCCCGCGGCGTAGCCCTCGATATGTTCCTTGGGAAAACTCGGATCGCCGAGACCGGTATAGGCGATGGTCGCCAGGCTGCCATCGGCCAGGTCGAGCGTGACGGCGACGTCGTCGGCCGGGCCGGTGGCGCGGGCAGCGGCAGCTTGCACGCGGCGGATCGGCGCGCCGGCGAGGTATTGGGCGAGATCGACGAAATGGCACAGCTCGCCGAGGATGCGGCCGCGGCCCTCGGAGTCCTGCGCGATCCAGCTCTCGCGCGGCAGCGGCCCGGCATTGACCCGCAGCAGGAGGAAGCGCGGGCCGGGCCGGGCGGCGAGGGCGTCGCGGGCGGAGACCGCCATCGGCGCGAAGCGGCGGTTGAAGCCGACCAGCAGGAAGCCAGTCGACGCCTCGCGCGCGGCGATCACGCGGTTGAGCTCCTCGCGCGTCAGCGCCAACGGCTTTTCGACGAACACGTTCTTGCCTGCTTGCAGCCCGCGCGCGGTCAACTCGGCATGGCTGCCATGCGGTGTGGCGATGATCACGGCGTTGATCTCGGCATCGTCGAATATCGCGGCCGGATCGGTCGCAGCGTTGATGAAGCCGTGGCTCTCGCGATTGTGCTCGGCGGTCATGCCGCGGCTGGTCACCAGCGTCTTCAACGCGACGCCCGGGATGTCCTTGAGCAGCGGCAGCAGCATGCCGCGCGCAAACGCGCCGGCGCCGATCATGCCGATGACACAGTTGCCCGATGCCGCGCGCCTCGCTGCCGCCGGAGGCAACGGCCGGCTTGCCGCCATTTCAGGGTATTTGAGCACGACGCCGAGATGCGGCTCGGTGCGATCGACGACGAGGGTGTAGGCGGCTTCGGCCTGGGAGAACTCGAAACGATGCGTGATCAGTGCGCCGACATTGAGGCGCGGCCGCGCGCCGGGCCGCATCAGGCGCAGGCATTCGGCGAGATTGTCGGTCTCCGTCCAGCGCACGAAACCGATCGGGTATTTGAGGCCCTGCGTTTCGAACTCGTCGTCATAGCGGCCGGGGCCGTAAGAGCGCGAGACGACGACCGACAGCTCTTTCTTCATGAATTCGCCGAAGGGGAATTCGGTGCCGATCTTGCCGACCAGGCTGATCTTGGCGCGGTCGCGGGCGATCGCCGCGGCGGTCAGGAATGGCTCGTTGCTCTCGCTCGCCGCGGCGATGAGGATGCCGTCCGCGTTGCGCCCTTCGGTGAAGGCGAGCACCGCCTGCGCCAGCCCGCCTTGGGCCAGCCCGAGCGTCAGCTCGGCGCCCATGCGGCGCGCCAAGTCGAGCCGCTGGCTGTCGCTGTCGATGGCGATGACGCGGGCGCCGGAGAGGGCGAGAAGTTGCACGGCGAGCTGACCGACCAGCCCGACGCCGAGCACGGCGATGACGTCGCCGAGCCCGGGCGACAGATGGCGCACGCCGTGCAGCGCGATCGCACCGAGCGTGCCAAAGGCCGCCTCCTCGTCGCTCACCTCGTCGGGGATCGGCGCGGCAAGGTTGCGCGGCACGAGGTTGAATTCAGCATGATTGGCGATGCCGGCGCCGGCCAGCGCCACGCGCTGACCGACGCGAAACGCGCCCTCGAGACCGCCGCCCACTTCGACGACGACTCCGGCCGCCGAATAACCGAGCGGCAGCGGCTCGTCGAGGCGCGCGCGCACCTGGCGCAAGGTCGCGGCTATGCCGTCGCGGCGGACTTTGGTCAGCACCTTTTGCACCAGATCGGGGCGCGAACGCGCCTTGCCGACCAGGCTCTGGCGAGCGAACTCGACGACCATGCGCTCGGTCCCGGCGGAAATGAGCGAGGCGGTGGTGCGCACGAGCAGATGGTTGCGCTTGACGCGCGGGGCCGGCACCTCGACCAGCGCCAGCTTGCCGCTGCGCGCGCTCTGGATGACCTGCTTCATGTCGCGTTCCTGTTATTGCGGTACCAGGCGGCGGTCGCCGCCAGGCCAGACTCGAAGTCGAAAGGCGGCTCCCAGCCGGTGGCGGCGCGGAATGCACGACTATCGACGGCAAGAGAACCGAGCACACGCTCGACGGCCGCTCCGCGCCCGCCGAGGCGGCTGGTCGCGCGGATCAACGCCTGCGGCGCCGGCAGCAGCCGCGCCGGTCGTCCGAGCGCCTGCCGCAGCCGCACGACGAGCTCGCTGATCGATACATCGTGGCCGTCGCTCAGCAGCCAGGTCCGGCCGACCAGTCCCGGCGCGGCGAGAGCCATCGCGATGGCCGACACGAGGTTGCCGAGAGAAAGCAGGCTGCGGCGGTTGCCGATGCCGCCGAGCGGCAGCGGCCACGGCGTATCGCACATCCGCAACAGCGACCGAAAATTCGCGCGCACGCCCGGACCGTGCACCAAGGGCGGGCGCAGGATGACGAGACCGAGGCCGCGGCGCTGCGCAGTCGCGGACAGCGACTGCTCCGCTTCCCATTTCGAAATCGCGTACGGATCGGTCGGCGAGGGTGCGTCGGTCTCGCGAAACGGCTGCGTGCCGACTTCGCCGTGCACCTTGGCGGTGCTGACGAAGATGAACCGGCCGACGCCATGCGTCGCGGCCTGCTCGGCGAGGCGTCGCGTCGCAACGACGTTGACGCGCCGGAAGGCCGCCGGCGGATCGGTCGCCTCGTCGCGCATGACGTGGACTCGCGCCGCGAGGTGCACGACCGCCTGGATGCCGGCGAGTGCCGGAGCCCAGTCGATGTCCGCGCCGATGTCGCCAACGACGATCGGAGTTCCGGCGGGAAGTGGCTGGCGGATGGCGCGGACGGCGGCGACCACCTTGTGCCCGTCCGTTGTAAGCCTATGACACAGGGCGCGACCGACGAAGCCATCGGCCCCGGTGACCAGGATGCGGGCCACGCTATGGCTGCACCGCCGCGGCGGCGTGGGCGCCGTCGCCGGCTAGAACGCGTTCGAGCACGCGCTCCATGTCGCGGGCCTGCGTCTCGCGGCTGTGGCGCGGTGCCGCGGCAAGCGACGCCGTGGCGAGCGCGAGACGCAGACGGTCGTTGCTGGCCAGGAGTCGGGCGGCCTCGGCGAGAGCGGCCGGATCGCCGGCCGGCACGCATAGGCCGACGCGCTCGGCTTCGATCAGCGTGCTCGCTTCGCCTTGCGGCGCCGCGAGCAGGAGCGGCAGGCCCATGGCCATGGCCTCGAAGATCTTCGACGGAATCACCTCGGCGAAGGCCGGCGACGGTTTTAGATGGACGAGCGCCACGTCGCACAGGCTCCACACGCGCGGCATCATCGCCTTCTCCTGTGGCGGCGCGAACACGACGTTGCCAAGGCCGCGGCGCTTCGCCTCGGCTTCGAGCATGTCGCGTTCGGCGCCCGGGCCGACCAGCAGGAAGCGGATCGCAGTGTCGTCGCGCAAGCGCTCGGCGGCATCGAGCACGTTGCCGAGGCCGTGCGCCATGCCGAGCGTGCCGACATAGCCGAGCACGAACTTGTCGCGAAGGCCCCAGGCCGCTTGCAGCTCTGTATCGCGCGGACGCGGCGCATAGCGCGGAAGATCGACGCCGTTGAGGACGACGGCGATCTTGTCTGCGGCGATGCTGCGTTGCACCAGGTTGTCCTTGAAGGCGCGGGTGAGGGCAACGACCGCCGCCGCGCGGCGATAGAGGAACAACTCGACGCGCTCCAGCAGGCGCAGCGCGAGACTCGGCCGCATGGCGCCAACCGCGACGATCGAAGCCGGCCACAGATCGCCGAGCTCGAAGATGAACGGTATGCGGCGCATGACGGCGAGCGCCCATCCGGCAACGGCAGCGAAGAATTGCGGCGAGGTGGCAACGACGACGTCGGGGCGCCTTTCGCCGAGGCCGCCGGCGACGCCGGTCACCATGAAGCTCAGGAAATCCAATGTGCGGCGCAGCGTGCCGCGGTTTGGCGCGATGAACGTCTTCATCCGCACGACACGGATGCCGTCCATCGTCTCGATCCGGCGCCAGGCGTTGCGATAGCCGGGAAACAGGCGCCCTTGCGGGAAGTTCGGCGCCTGCGTGATCACCGTCACCTGGTGACCCCAGCGCACCCAGTAGCATGCGCGCTCGTAGACGCGCGTCGCCGCGGCATTAGTCTCCGGCGGGAAGTTCTCGCTGAGGAACAGGATGCGCAATGCGCTCAAACCCGCATCCGCGAGGAATCGGCAAGCACCGCGGCGGCGAAGCTTGCCGCGAGCCATAGCGTGGCGAGCCACCAACTCTGCCAAAGGCCGTAGGAGACGAAGCCGACTACGGTCATGGCGCCAACCATGCCCATGGCCGCGGCGCGTGCCGCGATGTCGTCGATGTGGCGGTGCAGGCGCAAGATCGGCCAAGCGAGCAGAAAGGCTCCGAGCGTGACGGCCGGCAGCCCCAGCTCGAGGCGAAGCTGCAGCGGTGCGTTATGCGGGTGCAGCGGCAGCAGTTCGCCCTCGCCCTCGGCGTCTTCGTGCTGGCCGGGCATATCGCGCGAGCTGTCGAGGCCCCAGCCGAACAGCGGGCGCTCGGCAATGCGCGTGCGCACAAAGTCCCAGATGAGCAGGCGGTGGTAGCTCGACGAGGCGACGTCGCGCAGCTGCTGCGCCGCCTCTGGCGACGACAGCATGAGGCGCGGCACCACCGGCCACAGCAGCAGAGCGGCGATGCCGGCGGCGGCGAACGCCATCGGCAGCGCGCGCGGCAGCTTCAGTGTCGCCGCGGCACAGGCGACACCGAGGAGCAGGCCGAAAATCGCCGCGCGACTCTCGAAGGTCAACAGCACGGCGAGACTGACGGCGATCAGAGCGAAGGCGGCAATGCGGCCGGAGCGGCGATAGAGCGCCAGAGCCGCCGGCCACAGGAGAATCGCGATTATCGTCGCGCCGCGATTGTATCGTTTGATCGATACGCTTTCGGCCCCGGTCAGGAGCCGCAAAACGATGCCGTCGCTGGCGCGTTCGACCGCGAGCAAAAGCAGCGCCATGCCGATGCCGATGGCCAGCGATAAGCCGATCGCCGTGCGCTGCTCCGCCGGCACGAGTCGCGCCGCAGCGAACAGAATGAGCCCCGGCGCGAAGATGCCGACGAGCTGTCCGACCTTATAGACCGATTTCTGCGGTTCGATCGCCCACAGCGCGCTGGCGAGACCGAGGAGCAGCAGGGCAGCGAGACCAGCGGCAAAGACGCGTGGGAGATTCCTAAGCAGCGCCTGCCAAGGGGTGGCGATAATCGCCGCGAGCGCCGCGACGAGCAGCAGCGGTGTCGCGCCATTCGGTGCGACGACACCGAGCGGCGGGAGCAACCCGGCGAC
>JACQDQ010000339.1 GCA_016201015.1 Pseudomonadota bacterium
CACCCTCTCCCCCCGCAAGCGGGCGGAGAGGGCCAATCAAGCCATCTTCAGCGGCGCTTTGCCCTCGTGAACCAGAATCATTCGAAGCCGAAATCGGGTGACAGAATTCAGAGGGCGCGTGTGTAGCGCGTTTTCCGCTCTCTGTCTCTATCCATTGCCGGCAGCTACGGCCGGGCGGCGGCGATGCGCAGTTGGCGCGCGCGCGTCAGAATCGCGTTCTCGAGTTCGATCGTGGTCTTCGCCTCGACCGCGGCATCGGTCCAGCCGCCGCTCGGATCGCGGCGCTGGCGGAAGACGGCCGCCTTGACTCCGTCGGCGCGCAACTGCCGGTCGAGGATGTAGATGTTGAGTTTGAAGCGCTCGTCCGGCGTCTCGGGCGGCGAGAACCAGTCGGTGATGATGACGCCGCCGAACGGATCGGCCGAGGCCAACGGCATGAAGGTGATCGAATCGAGCGCGGCGCGCCACAAGAAGCTGTTGACGCCGATGCCGGCGCCGCCTTCGTCCGTTTTCGCGCTCCTGCCGAGGAAATTAAAGCCGCCGCCCTCGCCGAGCACCGAGTCATATTTCTTGTTGCTGCCGGTGGGGTCGATCTTGCCGCCGGGCTGCTTGTTCGGATAGCTGTATTCGGTGGATTGCCCGCCGCAGCCGACGACCAGCAATGCGGCCAGCGCCGACGCCAATAAGGCGCCGGATCGGGCAAAGCGAGCGGAATGTCGGTTCGCCATCGCGGTAGACCCCCTCGCAGCGGGCAGGTTAAGCACCAAAACGCGGCCGATATTATCCAAATGAGGCAGGACAGCGCAATGTGGCAGTGAGTCTCACCCAGGGCAATCGTATTTGGGGAAAGACGGCCTCATGGTTCGCTCCTCACCATGAGGCCTTTTTCTGTTTTCCTCGTCCTGGGGAGCACGCGAAGCGTGCGTCTCGAAGGACGCGGGAAGCACCCGCCCAAATGCGATTGCCCGCGAACCTCGCCGCCAGCAAAATCGACCCGGAAAACGCAAAAATATTGTTCTAGAACAATATGATAAGATAATTCTTTCAATTCCGGACGTGAACGACCGGCAGTATCTACCTGTTGCGAAGAAACAACAGTGGGCGAATTTCGACACAATCCCGGTCCGGCTTTCTTGACCCGGTAACCTTAGTCGTGAAAAAACCAGACAGCCCGAGAGCGTATCGGGCGGGAAGCCTGGCCGCAAGGCTGGCGTATAACAATGCGAGAGGTAACGGGAATGAAGAGGTATTTGCTAGGTACATCTGCGCTGGTGGCGGCCGGCATGCTCGTCTCGAGCGGCACCGCCTTGGCGCAGGCGAATGAAGAGCCGATCCAGATCTCGGTCAACGGCTATATGGCTCAGTTCTTGAGCTATACGAGCCAGGATGACCGCGCGCCGACCAATCTCGCCGGCATCGGGGGCCGGGTGGCCAATAGCGGCAGGGCTGGCAAGTTCCAGGAGAACCCTGAAGCGGAAATCCACTTCAATGGCCGCAGCACGCTGGCGAACGGCATCACCGTCAGCATGCGTATCGAGCTGGAAGGCAACACCTCCGGCGACCAGATCGACGAAACCTGGATGGCACTCGAAGGCGCGTTCGGCCGCCTCCAGATGGGGTCGTATAACGCCGTGAACTACGTCATGTCGTACAAGGCGCCCGATCTGTGGCCCCGCGGCGGCAACTTCACGAACGAAGGCTACGTCGTCGGCAACCTGGCGGTGGGGACCACCGGCTCGCCGATCGGCGATTCGAGCTTCGGCGCCACGGCGTCGCGGTTCTTCGACAACGACGCCCAGAAGGTCAGCTACTACACGCCGCGTTGGGCGGGCTTCCAGGCTGGCGCCTCCTATACCCCGGATTCCCGGCAGGACAACTTCGGGACCTACGGGAAGGACGTGGCCTACACCAACGGTTGGGCGATCGCAGCGAACTTCGTGCGCACCTTCGGCGCGTTCGACGTCGCGGCGTATGCCGGCTACCAGCGTTGGTCGGGCCCAGACATCGCGGTTGGCGGTGTTTCGGTGTCGCAGCCGAATCCTGACCAGTTCAGCCTCGGCCTGCAGCTCGGCTACGCCGGGTTCCGGATCGGCGGCGGCTACGGCCGGATCAGCGATGGCCGCGGCACTGGCGGTACCGGCACCAACGGCGCCGCCTCGACTGCGGGCACGTCCATCCTCAGGAACGACGGCAGAGCATGGGATATCGGCGCCCAGTACACCTGGGGCGCGGCAGGCGTCAGCTTGACGTACTTCCGTGGCAAGAACGACGACTCGCCGACGTCCGGGCCGAGCTTCGGCGACGACAAGCTGAGCATTCTTGCGTTGACCGGCATCTACAAGATCGGGCCGGGCATGACGTTCAATGTCACCGGCTTTACATCCAAGCAGATTGGCAACGGCAGCGGTGGCAACGCGATTGCCGGCAACGCCAGCATCGACGACAACAAGGCCAGCGGCGTCATCACCGGCCTGACCTTGATCTTCTAAGAAGACGAACCTGCGGGCGGATTTCTCGATCCGCTCAGACTGGACGGGGGGCGGCCTTTCGGGGCCGCCCCTTTTTCTTTGGGCGGGGTGCAGGGAACGTGGGATCGGCCAAAGTCCTTCTCCGCCCTTTAGGGCGGAGAAGGCGCGAACGCCGAAGGCGTTCGCGGGATGAGGTGGGCAGCGGTGATGGACGTGTTCCCCACCTCACCCGGTGAACGCCTTCGGCGTTCACCGCCTCTCCGCCCCTCCGGGCGGAGAGGGAGAGGCCTATGCATTATCCGTTGCCAGCGTCTCAATCCACGCTGCGGATATCGAACATGTCGTCGCCGTTGAAGAACCAGCGCGGCTTCTGCTGGTGGCCTTGGCCGACCTCTTTCGCCACTTCGGGCACGCGCAGCTTGGCGTACTCACCCATCTCGTAGATGGTGACCTTGCCGTCCTTGTCGCGATCCGCGGCGCCGGACAGCGCCTTCAGCAGCACGCCGGTGAACACGCCGTGGCCGTCGATGCCGTCGAGCGCTTCCTGCTGGTCTGCCGAGCCGGCCAGGATGAATCTGCCGCTTTCCTGGCTGATCTGCTTGCCGATCGTCTGGTCGCGCGAGTCGCGCAGGATGCTGTCATTGACGGCGAAGGCGCCGCTGAAGCAGGTGTCGAGAATCACCGCCGAGCGCGCGCTGGGAAACTTGCCGAGCGCGCTGGCCAGCCGCTCGTGGGTGAGCCCGCTGTCGCGCAGCGACTCCGGCGTCACCGCCGGCAGATCATGGGGCACGTAGTAATATTTCCCGTCGAGCGCGACGCCGTGCCCGGCGAGGAATATCAGCATGATGTCCACCGGCTTGGCGCGGGCGGCGAGCTCGTCGAATGCCTGCATGATTGCGGCGAGGGTGGCCTTGTCGTCGGTCAGTAGGATCGCGTCCATTTCGGCGAAAATCTCGTGCTTGCGATCCTGTTTCATCACCTCGACGATGCCGGCGGCGTCGGCGGCGGCATTGCGCAGCTGCGGCACCGCCGGATTCTTGAAGCGGTCGATGCCGACGGCGAGCAGGCGCAGCACTGGCTTGTCGGTCTTCGGCGTTTCGTAGCGCAAGACGAAGCTCGGCCGCTCCTTGGGGTCGGATTCGATTTGCCGCGCGGCATTGAAAGCGGACATGGAGACGATGTTGAGCCCGGGTTCAAGCTGCACCGTCCGCTCTTCCTGGCGCACCTTGCCGGTCACCGAGCGCGTGCGCCCATCTGCCGCCACCTTTGCGCCCTGGCGGCGCAGCACGATCGGCCCTGTGCCGCCGCCGCGGTCTTCGGCGTCGAAGCGCAGCACGATATCCGGTGTGTCGACGAGCACGGGCGGGAGCTTCGCCTGGCCGCTGCGCACTTGGCTGTCCGCCGCCACGGGCTGGCAGCGTTCGCCGCCCGGCCGGCGCAGGCAATACTCGGTGAGCCGCAGCATGGGCGGCAGGCCGCGGCCGAGCACGGTCTTGACGTCGCAGATCCGCGCGAGCTGCGCGGCAATCTCGGCGTCGGCATTGCCGAGAAACTTCCGCACGACGAGGTCGCGCCGGAAGAACAAGCTGTAAAGCTGGTCGACACGCACGAACGCGCCGCCGCGCATCCGGCCCTGATCCACTTGGTTGAGGTGATAGCCGATCAGGCCTTCGCCGCCGTCCCCGTGGTCGAAGAAACCTTCCGGCGTCCACGCGACCCAGCGCTTGCCGTCATTGGCGGCGAACAGGCTCAGCGCCTCGCTGCCGTCGGCGAGGCGGAACCAGGCGATCGTGCCGTCGCCGAGGCCGGCAATGGCGAAGCGGCCATCCTCGGTGACGTTGACCACCCAGGCCGGCGCCGTCACGGCGGTGTGCCAGGCGAGCCGGTCGTCGCGGTAGAACCGCACGAAGTAGTCGGTGCCGAGGACGAAGCCCTTGCCGTCGGACTGAACCGCGACGCTGCGCGCCCGCTCTTTGTCGCCGAGCGCGATCGGCTGGCCGTTGTCCTTGGGCCGCTCGTTGTTGCGCCAGTCGACAATCGTCAGGCCGCGCGCCGATTCCGCCGACGCCTTGAGGTCGGCGCGCGCCGGCGGCGCGAGCTCGAGCGTGCCGGCGGTGACGTCGAAGCGCGCCCGCTGACGCCCGCCTCCCTGGAACCCGAAATCGATGACGGCGCCATCGGCCGAGACGCGGAAGCCCTCGCGATAGCCTTCGCGGAAATCGGCCTTCTCGGCGCCGCGGCGCAGGGCGATCTTGCCGTCCGGCGCGATCACGCCCCAGGCCGGCTCGGCCGTGGCGAAGACCAGAGAGCCGTCGGCGCGGGTCTTGATGTCGGTGATCGTGTCGTCCGCGGCGGCGAGATCCGCCGGCTTGCCGCCGCCCAGCGGCCAGCGGCGGATCGCCTTGCGGCCATTCGCCTCGGCATAGGTGCCGGTGCCGTAGACGCTCTTGCCGTCGGCTGCCCAGGCGACGACGCTGAGCGCGCCGGCATGGCCGTCGGCGCCGGCCAGATCCGAGATCGGCCGCAAATCCTGGCCGGACAGAATCTGCACCTTGGCGGCGTTGACGAAACCGACGGCGATCGCCGCGCCGTCGCCCTTGAACGCCACGCTCCACGGCTTGAGCGTGCCGGTGCGGTGGACGGCGAGGCGCTTGAACGACGCGTCGTAGAGCCGCACCGCTCCGTCCGAAGACGACGTGACCAACCGCCCGTCCGATGCGAAATCGAGCCACAGGATCGCATCTTTGTAGTCCGAATCGACGACGCGCACGCTTTGCGGATTGAGTTGGATAACGCGCAGACCCTTGTCATCGTTGGTGGCGACCGCGACGAACTTACCGTCGGGCGAGAATGCGATGCAGTTTATGGCATCGGTGGGGATATCGCCGAAGCCGATCCGGCCGACCCACGCGCCGGACTCGCGATTGAAGAAATAGACGGCGGCGTTGCCGTCCCAGTCGATGCCGGTATGGCCGGCCACGGCGATACTGCGCCCGCTGGGCGGCAGCGCGACCGCATAGAGCGAGCCCTCGGCGCCCGGGGCGATCGGCACGCGCAAGGTGTCGAGCAGGCGGC
>JACQDQ010000024.1 GCA_016201015.1 Pseudomonadota bacterium
GGTCGGCACCTACGCGCTGCTGCTCGCCTGGAACGAGTATCTCTACGCCTTCCTGCTGCTGTCCAAGGACACCGACATCACGCTGGCCGTGGCGCTCGGCAACTTCCTGGCCGCCGACGATTCGCCGTGGGAGCTGCTGATGACCACCGGCCTCATCTACGCGCTGCCGCCCGCCGCGATCTATTACGCCTTCAAGCGCTACATGGTCTGCGGCCTCACCGCCGGCGCGGTGAAGAGTTAGGCGGCGCGCGGCCTGACTTGGCGCGCAATCGCCGCCGCCAGCGTGTCGCGCGCGACCTCCAGATCGTACTGCGCCTGCATGCCGATCCAGAATTCCGCCGACATTCCGAAATAGCGCGCCAGCCTGAGCGCCGTATCGGGCGTGATGGCGCGCCTGCCGCGGACGATCTCGCCGAGCCGCGCCTGAGTGATGCCGAGCGCCTTGGCGAGCGCATACTGGCTCATCGCCAGCGGCTCCAGATAGTCGCAGCGGATCACCTCGCCGGGATGCATCGGCGCGAACGCCTTGCCCGACTTATTCGTCGTGGTCGTCGCAGACTTCGTAGGCATCTCCATTGCTCCAGCGGAAGCACAATACTGATCGTTGATGCGAACCTACAATGCGCATCCGAGCGGCGCCTCACCGTACCACGTGCTTCCACACCCCCTTCGCCGGCTCGACGCCGAGGCCGGGGCCGGTCGGCAGGCTGTAGCGCCCGGCGCTGCAGGCCATGTCGCCGGTCACGTAGCGCAGATTCTTGTCGAAGATCGAGTGCTGGTACTCGTGCCACGGCGCGTCGGCGAGGGTCGCGGCGGCATGCAGGCTCGCCGCCAGGAACAGGCCGATACCGATCGTCGCGTGCGGCATCACCTGGCAATGGAAGCTCTCGGCCAGGCGGGCGATACGCAGGAACTCGGTGATGCCGGTATGGCCCATCTCGGGCTGGACGATCGCCATGCAGCGCTGCTGCAGGCGCGGCCGGCATTCGTGAACCGTGCGCAGCTCCTCGCCCAGCGCCACCGGCGTCGCGACGGCGGCCGTCACCTGCGACTGGCCCTCCATGTCCTCGGGCGCGCACGGCGCCTCGGCGAACCACAGATCATGCGGCGCCAGCCGCGCGATCAGCTTGATCGCCGCGTCGGCGGTGTAGCGCCAGTGGAGGTCGACGGCGATGCGGGCTCCCTTGCCCAGCGCGCCGCGCAGCGCCTGCATCTCCGCCACCTCGCCGGCGTCGGAAACGGCGGCCGCGAATTTGAAGGCGCTGAACCCCTTGCCCTGCCACTCGCGGGCGAGCGCCGCGCGCTCGGGCACCGTCGCCCGCGGCAGGCCGGAGACATAGGCCGGAATCGTCGCGTGGCGCTGTTGGCCGAGCAGCTTTGCCAGCGGCCGCCCGGCCAGCTTGCCGCACAGATCCCACAGCGCGATATCGATCCCGGCGAGCGCGTCGAGGTAGTAGCCGCCGAAATGCCCGCGCACGCGCATCATGTCGTAGAGGTCGTCGTGGATGACGCCGGCCTGGCGCGGGTCGCGCCCGACCACGAACGGGCCGAGCAGGTCGTCGATCAGCGCGGTCACGGCGCGCGGCGCGATGACGCCGAAGGCCTCGCCCCAGCCGATCGCGCCGCTCGCGGTCACGATCTTGACGAGGACGGTGTTCTCGGCCGCCGGATAGACGGTGCGGTTGCCGGCGCGGACGAAATAGCCCTTGGGATTGATCGCCTCGCCGGCCCGCAGCGGCCCGAGATAGGGCACCTCGCGCGGGATCGAGACGACGAAGCACTCGACCGACTCGACCCTCTCGACCATGTCAGGCCGCCGGCGCGAGGCGCAGCCGCGGCAGCAGATCGGCGATCTCAGCCAGCATGGTGGCGAGCTCTTCGCGATCGTGCGGGTCGAGGCGCGGCCCAGGCGCGCGGACATGGGCGGAGGCGATGAGGCCGCGGCGGCGCAGCACCTCCTTGGTCATCGCCATGCGGAACACCGCCTGGAAGCTGAGCAGCGGCAGCGAGCGGTTGAACAGCGCGCGCGCCGTGGCGCGATCGCCGGCGCGCCAGGCTTTGACCAGCGCGACATGGATCTCGGCCAGCTCGCAGGCCGGCATGGTGCCGACCGCGCCGCGCGCCAGCTCGTCGAGGATGTAGCGCCCGCCGGCGCCGCCGAACACGCCGCGCAAACCGGGCGGCGCCACGGCGAGCAGCTGCGAGATGCGCTGTCCGCACGGCATCGCCTCCTCTTTGACATAGGCGATGCGCGGCACCTCGGCGGCGACGCGCGCGACGATGCTCATGTCGAAGCCGGCGCCGACCGGGGCCGGCGCGTTCTGCAGCATGATTGCTAGAGATGACTTCGCCGCGATCTCCTCGTAGAAGCGGCGCAGCGCCGCCTCATCGCCCTTGAGGCTGGACGGTGCCAGGATCATCGCCGCCGCGGCGCCGGCGGCCTCGCCCTGTCGCGCATAGGCGGCCGCCTCGGTGGCGGTTGCGGCACCCGCGCCGACGATATAGGCGACGCGGCCCTTGGCCAGCCCGCCGACGAACTTCACCAGCTCGTCGCGCTCCGCGGACGTCAGTTGGTCGAACTCGCTGGCGACGCCGGGAAAGACGACGCAGTCGACGCCGCAGCCGATCAGCCACTCGACGACGCGCTCGAGGCCATCGCGATCGACCGCGCCGTCGTCGCGGAACGGCGTCGCCACCACCGGAAAGACGCCGCCGAGAGAACCCTTGGTATTCGACATGACTTGATTTCGCCTCGCGCTTTGATCTTCTCGTCCACTTGCCGCTCCCCCTATAATCGGCAATCAAGCGGGATGGAGTCAAAACATGCGCGAGATCACGCGGTTCGCCGCCGGCCTTGCCGGCTTGATGCTCGGCGCGGCGCCGATGGCGGCGGCGCAAGAGGTCACGCTCGATTTCCCGACCTGGCAGCTCGAGGAGCCGGGCGTCTCCGACTGGTGGAAGGGCCTGATCCAGGCCTTCGAGGCGAAGCACCCGGGCGCCAAGATCAAGGCCTACCAGATTCCGTTCACGCAATACGTCAAGCAGCTCACCGTGCGTTTCGCCGCCGCCACGCCGCCCGACATCGTGCATCTGCCGTCGCGCGATTTCGCCAGCTTCGCCGACCAGGGCTGGCTGGCGCCGCTCGACGATCTGCTGAAATCCACCGATATCCCGAAAGCGTGGCCGCCGTTGCAGGCGGACATGACGTGGAAGGGCGCGACGCAGGGCGTGCTGCTGATGGGCTATAGCAGCATGCTCTACTTCAACCAGCAGCTTCTCGACGCGGCGAAGGTCGCGGTGCCCAAGACGCCGGCGGAATTCCTCGCCGCGCTGCAGGCGACGACCAACCGCGAGAAGGGGATCTTCGGGTTGTCCTCGACCACGGTCGAGCATCCGAACATCGTCGTCGAGATGGGCACGTGGATCGTCGGGCTGGGCCAGAACTGGTTCAAGGACGGCAAATACGACCTGACCAACCCCAAGGTGGTGGAGGCGGTCGACATGTACCGCAGGTCGGTCGGCTTCGCGCCGCCGGGCACCAACTCGGCGACCGCGCGCCAGCTCTTCCTCGACGGCAAGACCGCCTTCCTGCGCGACGGCCCCTGGGTGTGGGCGGCTTTGGCCAAGGCGCCCGCCGCCGTGGCGCCGCATCTCAAGATGGCGGAGCTGCCGTTCCCGGTCTTCACCGGCGGGGCGAGCAACAGCCTGCACATGCCGGCCAAGCTCGACGCCAGGAAGAAGGATCTCGTGTAGTCATTCATCCAGCTCGCGGCCTCGCCGGAGTGGCAGGAGAAATATGCCAAGACCGGCCTGCCGGCGGCGCGGCGCGGCGTGCTCTCGCCGGCCGATCTGCAAGCGGCGCCGCATCTGGCGCTGATCAACCGCGACGCCGCGAAGGCCGAGAATCTGTTTCCGACATTGGCCGCCGTGCAGGCCAACTATAACGAGTTCGCAAACCTCGTGACGCGCGCCGGTATGCGCCTGATGTCGACTTCCGAGCCGACGGCGCAGGTGATGGCGAATCTGCAGCGGGAGCTGAGCCGGGCGATCCCGCTCAACTGAGCGCGGCAGCGGCGACACCATGGGGGCGGCGCGCTCGCCGGCGATGGCCTACGGCCTGCTGGCGCCGGCCGTCGTCGCCGTCGCCTTCCTCATCGCCTACCCGCTCTATCTCGTGGCGCAGGTGAGCTTTCGCCAGGGCAAGACGCTCAACATCGCGCGCATCACCGAGCTGCCGCTCGGCCTCGGCAACTACGCCCGCATTATCGACGACCCGGAGGTCTGGCACAGCGCCTGGGTGACGTTCGTCTATACGACGGGCTCGATCGTCCCCGCCTTCGCCATCGGCCTGGCGACGGCGCTGCTGCTCAACCGGCACTTTCCCGGGCGGCTGCTGTTCCGCTGCCTGATCCTGCTGCCCTGGGCGGTGCCGGGCGTGGTCGCCAGCATCGACTTCCTGTGGCTGTTCGATGCCTCTTACGGCGTGGTCAACGCGCTGCTGCGCGAAGCGGGCCTGATCACCCGTGACATCGCCTGGTTCGTGCACGCGGACACGGCGCTCGCCGCCGTCATCCTGCCGACGGTGTGGAAATGCTACCCGTTCTTCACGCTGACGCTGCTGGCGGCGCTGCAGGCGATCCCGGCCGCGCTGTACGAGGCGGCCAGGGTCGATGGCGCGACGCCGTTCCAGCAGTTCCGCCATGTCACCTGGCCGGGTATCCGCAGCGCCGCGATCCTCGCCGCCATCTTGAACACGCTGTGGACGCTGCGCGACATCGACATCGTCTTCGCGGCGACCGGCGGCGGCCCGGCCGGCGCCACCGAGACGCTGGGCCTGCTCGTCTATCACGAGGCGTTCAGCTATTTCCGCATGGGCACCGCCTCGGCGATGGGCGTCGCCATCATCGCGCTCTCGGTCGTGCTGGTGCTGCTGGCCATGAAGCCGCTCAAGAAGGAGTTGTTCGTCACCTCGATCCTGCCGACGCAGCTCGTGCTGTCGCGCCGGCCGCCGCTGCTGCCGCCGTGGGACGCGATGAGCTTTCGCGCCTATGGCGAGGTCTTCGCGCGCCGGCCGGTGCTCACCTGGTTCCTCAACAGCATCGTCGTCACATCAGGCGCGGTGGCGATCAGCATCGTCATCTCGACCTTGGCCGGCTACAGCCTGTCGCGCTATCGCACGTCGGCGCAGCAGGCCGCCGGCTTCACGCTGCTGGTCAGCAAGATGCTGCCGAGCAGCCTGATCGTCATTCCGTTCTTCATCATGTTCTCGACCTTCCACCTGGTCGACAACCTGCTCGGCCTGATCCTCGCCAACGCGGCGGTCGGCGTCCCCTTCGCCACCTGGCTGATGAAGGGATTCTTCGACGGCATCCCACGCGAGCTGGAATCCGCGGCGATGATCGACGGCTGCAGCGAGCTGGGCGCGCTGCGCCATGTCATTCTGCCGCTGGCGCGTCCGGGCATCGGCGCCTGCGCCATCTATGTCGCGATCGTGACGTGGTCCGAGTTCGTCTTCGCGCGCACCCTGGTCACCCAGCCGGAGAATTGGCTGCTCACCGTCGGGCTGCAATCCTTCGTCGGCGAGTATCTGGTCGACTGGTCGCAGCTGATGGCGGCGGGCACGCTTTCGCTGCTGCCCATCCTCGTGCTCTTCGTGCTCCTGGAGCCGTTCCTGGTCAGCGGCATGACATCGGGCTCGGTCGCCAACTAGGCGCGCGCCGAACGATCATGCGGCGTGCGGACGAACTTCGACGGCAAGCCTGCGCTCGAGCCGGTCGCGCGCGACCTCTAAATCGTAGTGCGCCTGCAAGTTAAGCCAAAACTGCGCCTCCATGCCGAAGAAGCGACCCAGGCGCAGCGCGGTATCGGCCGTGATGGCGCGCTTTCCATTGACGATCTCGCCGATCCGGCGCTGCGGCACGCTGATGTCCTTGGCCAAGCGATATTGCGTGATGCCCATTGGCCGCAGGAAATCCTCGATCAGGATCTCACCTGGATGAACGGGCGCCAACTTCTTCTTCCTTGCCATGACGCTTCTCGTTTTCCTCACCGCCGGTATTGACGGTGCACCAGCAGGTTGGCGGCGACCGAGAGGAGGAGCGTCGCGGTCATCAGCACGAAGGAGATGGCGCCGCCGAACGGCCAGTTGTTCTGCTGCGCGAACTGGCCGAACACCAGCGGCCCCATCATGGTGAATTTGGGCCCGCCAAGCAGCACCGGCGTCGCATAGGCATTCATGCCGAGGATGAAGGTGAGGATCGTCTGCCCGGCAGCGCCAGCGGCCAGACGATGCGCCAGAAGGTGTGCCACGGTCCGGCGCCGAGGCTCATCGCCGCTTCCTCGACCGCGCGGTCGATGCCTTCGATGACGCTTTGCAGGGTCAGCACCATGAACGGCAGGTTGACCGCCGTGATGCCGATGATGACGGCGGTTTCGCTGTACATGATTTCCAGCGGTTCCGCGACGAGGCCGGCGCCCATCAGCAGCGCGTTGAGGAAGCCCTTGCTGCCGAACAGCGTCATCCAGCCCGCCGCGCGCACCGCGTTGCCCATGAACAGCGGCAGCACCACCAGCATGATGGCGACGTTCTTGTACCTGGACTGCGTGCGCGCGAGGGCATAGGCGAGCGGGAAGCCCATCACCAGGCAGATGAGCATGCATGTCGTGGCGACGCGCAGCGTGCGCCACAGGATGGTCGTGTAGTATGGATCGGTGAAGAACTTGACGTAGTTCGCCAACGTCACCGCGTCGACCATGATCTTGCTGGGCGTGAACTGGTTCAGGCTGTAGCGGAACAGGATGGCGATCGGGATCAGCAGCCCGACGGCGACGAAGATCGTCGCCGGCCCGACCAGCACGCCGGCGATCGACCGCGGGCCGCGCGGCTCCTCGAGGCGATGGGCCGATAGCGTGATCGCCTGTGCCATTAGTGAAACCTGCTGGCGTTCATTCTCGCCGCGCCGCGAATCGAGGGACGACCCTCTCCCCTCACCTTCCCAACGCTACGCGTTGGGTCCCTTCCTCTCCCCTCCCCCGCGTGCGGGAGAGGGGAGGGTGAGGGGTGAGGGCGCCGCGGCACGGACTTGCCGGTTCAAGCGCTACGCCTTGAACGACTTGTCCCACCACTCCTTGAGCGCGCCGTCGTTCTTGGCGAGGTAGCCGTAGTCGAGATCCTTGAGCCGGCTCTGCTCCTCCGCGGTGAAGCCGATGCGCTTCTGCAGCTCGGCCGCGACGCTGACGTTCTTGACCGTCGGGTTGTAGCCCATGTCCTTGGCGAACAGCTCCTGCGCCGAGGGCTCGAGCATGGCGTTGAGATAGGCGTGGGCGCCGTCCTTGTTCTGCGCGTTCTTCGGGATGCAGAAGCCGGAGATGAACAGCGGCACGCCCTCCTTGGGCGCCACGGTCTCGATGTTGATGCCGGCGTTCTGCCACTGCACGGCGCGCGCCTTCCACATGATGCAGAGGCCGATCTCCTCGTTCTTGAGGCCGGCCGCCAACGCCTCGTTGGTCGGGTAGATGCGCGCCCCGGCCTTCTGCACGGCGACCAGGCGCGCCTTGCCTGGGTCGAAATTCGACATCGAGCCGCCGGACGCCAGGGCCGACGCCATCATCGTGTACTGGTATTGGATGTCGATGATGCCGAGCATCTTGCCGTGTTTCGGGTCGAAGACCTCGGCGAAGCTGGTCGGCGCCTGCGCGATCAGCTTCGGATTGTAGAGGATCACCTTGCCCGAGTAGATGTGGCCGACCCCATACGCATACTTCATCTCCGGGATGAGGTTGGCGGCGTTCGGGATCTTCGCGTAGTCGATCGGCGCGAGCAGCCCCGCCTCGTTCATCTCGTACATCTGGGCGGCGGAAAGCGCCTGGATGTCGGTCGTGCACCGCAGCCTGAATATGTTCAGCCTGATCGCCCTCGGGACGGGGGCCGCGTACCTCTACAGCCTCTTTGCGACCTTTGCGCCGGGATTGTTCCCCAC
>JACQDQ010000310.1 GCA_016201015.1 Pseudomonadota bacterium
GAGCAGATCATCAAGCGCGGCGGCCAGCTCGGCGTGCGCGAGATCGTCATCGGCATGCCGCATCGCGGCCGCCTCAACGTGCTCGCCAACTTCATGAGCAAGCCCTATGCCGCGATCTTCTCCGAGTTCCAGGGCAACACCGCCAACCCCGAGGACGTCCAGGGCTCGGGCGACGTCAAGTACCATCTCGGCACCTCGTCGGACCGGGAGTTCGACGGCACCCGCGTTCATCTGTCGCTGACCGCCAACCCCTCGCATCTCGATGCGGTCGACCCCGTCGTTCTGGGCAAGGTCCGCGCCAAGCAGATGCAGCGCAAGCACCTGCCCCGTGAGGACCAGATGACGGAGGTGATGGGCCTGCTCATGCATGGCGACGCGGCCTTCGCCGGCCAGGGTTTGGTGGCGGAGACGCTGATGCTGTCGGAGCTGCGCGGCTACCGCACCGGCGGCACGATCCATTTCGTCGTCAACAATCAGATCGGCTTCACCACCTCGCCGGTCTACTCGCGTTCATCACCGTACCCGACCGATGTCGGCAAAACGATCCAGGCGCCGATCTTTCATGTGAACGGCGACGATCCGGAGGCGGTCGTCCACATCGCGCGGATCGCCACCGAATTTCGCCAGAGATTCAAGAAGGACGCGATCGTCGACATGATCTGCTACCGCCGGCACGGCCACAACGAGGCCGACGAGCCGGCGTTCACCCAGCCGATCATGTATCGCAAGATCGCGAGCCATCCGACGACGCGCGAGGTCTATGGGCAGCGGCTGGTCGACGCCGGCATCTTGGCCGCCGGCGAGCCCGAGAAGATGGTCGCCGAGTTCCAGGCCCATCTCGAGACTCAATTCGAGGCCGCAGCGGGCTACAAGCCGAACAAGGCCGACTGGCTCGAGGGGAGTTGGAGCGGCCTCGAGATTGCGTCCGGCGAGGATCGCCGCGGCACGACGGCGGTGCCGCTCGAGGTGTTGAACGAGGTCAGCGGCGCGCTGACCAGGGTGCCGGAGGGATTCAATCTTCACCGCACGCTGCGCCGTGTTCTCGACGCCAAGCGCAAGACACTCGAGGGCGGAGCGGGAATCGATTGGGCAACGGCCGAGGCGCTCGCCTTCGGTACGCTGCTCGTCGAAGGCACGCCGGTGCGCCTGTCCGGCCAGGATTCGGGGCGCGGCACCTTCTCGCAGCGCCACGCGGTGCTGACCGACCAGGAGACCGAAGCGAAGCACGCGCCGCTGAGCCATGTCCGCGACGGGCAGGCGCCATTTGAAGTGATCGACAGCCCGCTGTCGGAGTTCGGCGTCCTCGGCTTCGACTATGGCTTCTCGCTGGCCGAGCCAAAGGCGCTGGTGCTGTGGGAAGCGCAGTTCGGCGACTTTGCCAACGGCGCCCAGGTCATCGTCGACCAGTTCATCAGCTCTTCGGAGGCCAAGTGGTTGCGCATGTCGGGTCTGGTCATGCTGCTGCCGCACGGCTACGAGGGCCAGGGGCCGGAGCATTCCTCGGCGCGCCTCGAACGCTATCTGCAGCTCTGCGCGGAAGACAACATGCAGGTGTGCAATCTGACGACGCCGGCGAATTATTTCCACGCCCTGCGCCGCCAGATCCACCGGCCGTTCCGCAAGCCGCTCATCATCATGACGCCGAAGTCGCTGCTGCGGCACAAGATGGCGGTATCCAAGCTTGCCGAGATGGGGCCCGACTCGACGTTCCATCGCGTATTGTGGGACGACGGCCAGCCGATGCCCGACGAGAAGATCAAACGCATCGTGCTGTGCTCGGGCAAGGTCTATTATGACCTGTTCGAGGAGCGCGAGAAGCGCGGCGTCAAGGACACCGTGATCCTGCGCGTCGAGCAGCTCTATCCATTTCCGTTCAACGCGCTGACGAAAGAGCTTACCCGCTACAAGAACGCCAAGACCGCCGTCTGGTGCCAGGAGGAGCCGAAGAATATGGGCGCCTGGCACTTCGTCGCGGCGCGGGTCGAGGAGGTGCTCGGTGCCGCGAAGCTTGCGGTCAAGCGGCCGCGCTATGCCGGCAGGCCTGAATCCGCGGCCACCGCGACCGGCATGTACAAGCGACACCACGCCGAGCAAGCGAAGTTTCTTGCCGAAGCGCTGGCCGACTGACCGCCGCAATTCCACCACAGGGGCAGGACATGGCTCTCGAGATCAAAGTGCCGACGCTGGGTGAATCGATCACCGAGGCGACGGTCGCCAAGTGGTTCAAGAACGTGGGCGAGGCGGTGGCGGCCGACGAGCCGCTGGTCGAGCTCGAAACCGACAAGGTGGCAGTGGAGGTCAATGCGCCGTCGGCCGGCACGCTGTCGGAAATCGTCGCGCAGACCGGTGCCACGGTGATCGTCGGCGCCAAGCTCGGCGCGATCAGCGAAGGTGCCGGCGCGCCGGCGAAGGCGAAGCCGGCGACTGCTCCGGCGGCGGCCGCGCCCGTTGCAAGGGCGGCCGCTGCCGCCGCGGCGCCTGCATCCGCGAAGGATCCCGGCCCGGCGGTGCGCAAGATGCTCGCCGAAACCAAAGTCGATGCCGCCAGTCTGCAGCCGACCGGCAAGGACGGCCGGCCGACCAAGGGGGATGTGCTCGCGGCGATGGCGAGGCCGGCGGCGCCGGCTACGACACCCGCACCGGCCGTGCCGCACGTGCCGCGCGACCTGGGGCCGCGCGAAGAGCGCGTCAGGATGACGAGGCTGCGCAAGCGCATCGCCGAGCGCCTGAAGCAGGCACAGAACAACGCCGCCATGCTCACCACCTTCAACGAAGTGGACATGGGCGCGGTGATGGCCCTGCGCGAGCGCTACAAGGACGGTTTCGAGAAGCGGCACGGCGTCAAGCTTGGCTTCATGTCGTTCTTCGTGAAGGCCTGCCTCGTCGCGCTGAAAGAGCTGCCGGCCGTCAACGGGGAGATCGACGGCGACGACATCATCTACAAGAACCATTACGACGTCGGCGTCGCGGTGGGCACGCCGCAAGGCCTGGTCGTGCCGGTGGTGCGCGATGCCGATCGCCTGGGCTTCGCCGAGATCGAGAAGACCATCACCGAGCTGGGCAAGAAGGCGCGCGACGGCAAGCTGACGATCGAGGATTTGACCGGCGGCACCTTCACCATCTCGAATGGCGGCGTCTACGGCTCGCTGATGTCGACGCCGATCCTTAACCCGCCGCAATCGGGCATCCTCGGCATGCATAAGATCCAGCCGCGGCCGATGGCGGTCGGCGACAAGGTCGAAGTGCGGCCGATGATGTATCTGGCGCTGTCTTACGACCACCGCATCGTCGACGGGCGCGAGGCGGTGACCTTCCTCGTGCGGGTCAAGGAATGCATCGAGGACCCGCAGCGCCTCGTCCTCGATATGTAGGGCAAGCCGGCAGCCGGGATTTGCCGTGTGGTTCTATCGTCGGGGCGGGCCTCAAACCTGCCCCGACAAATTTCCAGCTAGATCCAAGTCTCATTGAGCGCCGTCTTGTCGCCGCCGGCATCGCCGGTGTTGACCGTGCCGGCCGGCTCGATGAGCAGGAGTTCGCACTCCTCGGCGGCGTAGGTCATGTGCTCGACCCCGCGCGGCACGACATAAAGCTCGCCGGCCCGCACGATCTCGTCGCGGTCGCGGAAGCGGATCGTCAGCACGCCGCTGTGGACGAGAAACATCTCGTCGGTATCGGCATGGGTGTGCCAGACGAACTCGCCCTTCAGTTTCACCGCCTTGATGTGAAGCCGGTTGAGCTGGGCGATGATCTTGGGCGACCAATGGTCGGAGAACTTGGCGAACTTGTCGCCGAGGTTGATTGCGCCCATGGTTACGACGCCTCCGTATTGTCGATGGCGGCCAACGCCGTGGCGCGCGCGATGAGCCGCTCGGCATTGCGATAGATCGGCACCTCGACCAGCGCGCCGTCGAGCTCGACGCGATCCTGGCCCGCTTCCCGCGCGGTGGCAAACGCGGCGACGAGGCGCCGCGCCTGGGCGACCTCGTCGGCCGACGGCGTCAGCACGCGGTTCACCACGGACGCGTGCCCGGCCTTGACGCAGCTCTTTGCCTTGTAGCCGAGCCGTCGCGCGTAGCGGGTATCGGCCTCCAGCCCGGCAACGTCGGAGAAGGTGTAGGGACAGTCGATCGCCGGCACGCCGGCCGCGGTGCACTCGACCAGGAAACGCGCGCGGACATAGGCGAGCTCGATGCCGTCGCGGCTGCGCTCGGCGCCGAGATCGGCGGCCATGTCCTCGCTGGCGACGAGGCATCCGGTCACGCGCGGACTCGCCGCGACGATCGCGGCCGTGCGCACGAGCCCCGCTGCCGTCTCGACATTGGGCACGACCTCCGTGCTGCCCGGCCGCAATCCCAGTGCGCGCTCGTGCCCGCCGATGGCGCGATCGAGCGCGACGACCTGCTCGGGCGATACGATCTTCGGCATCAGCACGATATCGGGCCGCCCGCGCATGATGGCCGCGAGATCGGCGGGTCCGTCGTCGGACTCCAGCGGGTTGATTCGCACGGCGGCGATCGCTCCGGCGCGCCGCCAGGCATCGAATAGGTCGACTGCGAGCGCGCGGGCCTCCGGTCGTCGTGCGGGCGGCGTGAAATCCTCGAGTTCCTGGATGATCACGTCGGCGCTGCTGGTTCGCGCCGCTGTGTGCGCGGCGCGGTCGGCCCCCGGGACGAACAGGAATGACCGGCGGAGCTGCGGCGGCCGGCGTGTCGTCATCGGTGACTGGTCATGGCGTTGGCCCCTGGCTGGGTGGTCGTTCACCGGACGTTAGGAGTGGCGCTGCTACACGGTCAAGCGCCGGACAGGCTCTTGTGTGGTCCCGGTTGATCGGGCAAGGTCGCCCTGCACTTGCAAGGAATCCGAACATGGCCGACACGCAATACGACCTCGTCGTCATCGGCAGCGGGCCGGGCGGCTATGTCTGCGCCATCCGCGCGGCGCAGCTTGGCATGAAGGTTGCCTGTGTCGAGAAGATGCCGACGCTCGGCGGCACCTGTCTCAATGTCGGCTGCATTCCGTCGAAGGCGCTGCTGCAATCGTCGGAGAAGTTCACGGAGGCGAAGCACGGCCTCGCCGCGCACGGCGTCAAGGTGGTGGGCGTCGAGCTCGACCTTAAGGCGATGATGGGCCAGAAGGACAAGGTCGTCTCCGCCAACACCAAGGGCGTCGAATTCCTGTTCAAGAAGAACAA
>JACQDQ010000320.1 GCA_016201015.1 Pseudomonadota bacterium
CGACCTCCCGGTCGAACAGCCCACGAAATTCGAACTCGTCATCAACCTCAAGACCGCGAAGGCGCTCGGCCTCACAATTCCACCGACGCTACTCGTCCGCGCCGACGAAGTGATCGAGTGACCGGTCGTGATGCGCCGGAGGCAAACTGAAGCGTGGCGCGCGATTCAAGGTTCTACGGACACAATACTCAATTGGAGTTCTAGGGGGTTCTGGGCCCTGTTTACAAAGTTGCATAGCGTAGGCATCTGCGGATAGCGGCAATGACCTGCTCCCGATGTCGAGAAATTTCTATTCGCGGCGGAACTCGTAAGCCTGACCATCTTCAGTGGAGAGGCGCAGCAAATCGAGCCTGCCGTCCTGGCCCATCTGAAACTGGGCGAATCCATTCGTCATGTAACTGAGATCGACGATCGGCCCAAACCGGCCGGTCGGCATGAGCCTGGCGGTGAAGACGTCGCCGTCCCAGGGCTCGAGCTTCAGTTTGGCGCCGGTAGCTTTGATTTCCATGACCAGCGCATCGCCGTCCTGCGCCACCGCCGCCTCGCCGAAGCTCCGATTGACGAAATTGCCGGCGAGCGGTGCGAGCGGCGGGAACGGTCGCGGATTGGCAGGTTTGGCAAACAGCTTGGCTGCGGTCTCGAAGCTGGCTTTCTCCTCCTTGAGCTTGTTCGTCACGTAGTCGACTTCGGGGCTGCCGAGAATCCTGTCAAACAGCCACAGCCCCAGCGAAACCGGAAAACCCACATTCGTTTCGTTGGTGAGGATGATGACGCCGACGTTTCTGTCAGGCGCCATGCCGACAAAGGAGCCGAAACTCAGCGCGTCTCCATCGTGCCAAACGATGTTGCCATTCGGCGTCTGGTAGATATACCAACCCATGGCGTAGGACACCGCGTCGGTCAGCGCGACCTTGGGCGTGCGGGTGACGGCGAGATTCTCCGGCGAGACGATGCGGCGTCCTTCGAAGGTGCCGTGGCCGATCTGCAATCGGACCCAGCGCGCCATGTCCTCGACGGTCGAGTTGATGTCGCCGGCCCCACCTAAGTGGTAAGGGAAGATTGGCGTGAAAGGCACCTCGATCGTGCCGTCCGGTGTCCAGTGGTGGCCCTTCGCATGATTGGCCGACGTCTTGATGGCTTCGGCCGTGTAGGACGAGTCCTTCATGCCCAGGGGCTCGAGCAATTCCTGACGAAGGACCGCATTCCAATCCGGAGCGCCCGCGGCTTTCGCTACGATGCGGCTGGCCAAAAGATGCGTGATGTTGGTATAGGCGAAGGTCGTGCGGAAACTGGACACCGGCTCGACATTGCGCAGGGAGCGGATCAACGCCGCCTCGTCGAAGTCGAGCATGGCGAGCATGTCGTTGACCAGGGGTGGAAGCCCGGAGCGCTGAGCCAGCAGGTCGAAGACGCGGAACTCGCGCGTCACCCAGGGATCCTTCAACTGAAACTCCGGATCGAGATCCACAACGCGGTCGTCCCACCGCAACGCGCCGCGATCGACCGTGATGGCCTCAATCGTCGCGAGAAATGCCTTGGTGTTTGAGCCGATCTGGAAGATCGTGCGCGTATCGACCGGCAGGCCGTCGCTCTTGCTGCGCACGCCGAAGCCCTTGGCGTATACGAGCTTGTCGCCCGCAACGATGCCGATGGCCACGCCCGGCACGTCGAACCCCTTCATCCCGCCTGCGATGTAAGCCTCGATATCCGGGATCAGCGCCTGGACGCGATCCTCGATGGCCGCGGTCCCTAACGGTTCCGCTGCCCCGGCCGCGTTCGCGGGGTTGAAGCTGGCGAGCGCGGCGATCATCAGAAACGAGAGCAGGACGGCCCTGACAGGGCGGCAAGCTGGAGGCCTCGAAACCGAGGCGACCCCGTCGCTTTTGCCGGACGCGATCATCATGACGCGGTTGCCCCTTCGAGAGATATTTGACGAATGCAATATTATCCGCCCAATGACCGGCTTGCTGAGCTGGGATTGCTGCCAAAGGACGGGATTGGCAAGCTCGGACCGCCGCCGCGCGTTGCTGCCTTGCGCCAAAATCGTTGACGCCGGCGCGTTCCGCGCCAGGAATGTCGATTTCGTCCTCATCAAGACACACCTCTACCGTGGTTCTTGCTGGAACTCATGCCGCCGGCTCCCCGGTCACGCCGGCGCTCGTGGCGGGTCGTGTCCCTGGGAGTGGTGTAGGAGCGTGATGCGTGATGGGACGCTCGTGATCGGCAGCGGGAGCTGCCGGTCAGGCCGCGGCAAGCGCCGGCGGCGTGACGTTGGGATCATCGCTCAACGGCGCCATGGTTTCCAGCGAGAGGTAGCGCTTGGTCACCGCCCATTCGTCGTTCTGCTGGAATTCGGGGACAGACCACAATTACGACGCGTAACCACGAGCTGTTCGCTTGTTGCCTTGACCATGGGCTCAGGCTTGTCCATCAGATGACGCTGATGACCATGGGCCTCTACAACGAGCCGACCGGTGCCTACTTGCCATCGGTGCTTTATTGAAGCGGCGCGAGCAGTCGTCCTGGCGCATTAAGAGGCATGCCGTGGAACTGGAAGGTTGGCGATCCACGTGAGGCGATTTGTCGTCGTCGCTACGTCGGTGTATGAGCCTTAAGGAATTTATGGACCCGGTCAATTGCCTTTGCGATGAATTCGGGTCCCTTCCACTGATCCACCACCTCGGCGCTCCGCGCGAGCTGAGCTACTTCTCTGCCGATCGTGCCAGGATGGATCGCATCTACGCCCGGGAGCACGAGCAAAGGCATTGCGCACGACCCCACGTCTTCACGAGACACACTGAAAACGAACTCTCCGCTGAACATGCGTCGAGCGAACTTCTCCCGTGCGGCCCTGTCGAGCTCTGGTCGCTTGCGCAGTAGCGCTTCGGACCAGGTCTCGAAAAAGTGGCTGGCGAGAAATCCTTGCATGTTGGGCCAGTGTGCGCGATTCGAATCATCCAAGCCGATCGGCTGGACCAGCACGGCGGAAACGATGCGCTCCGGGGCGCGCTTGGATAGCGTCAGCGCGTAGGAGCAGCCGATGCATTGGCCGACGACGTGGAAGCGGTCCAAGCCCAGGTAACTTGCCAGGCCGAGCTGATCGTCGCAGTACCTGCCCCAGGGATCGTCGAAGTCCAGGGGCCCAGTGGAGCGCCCCGCGTTGCGCTGGTCGAGTATGACGACACGGTATTCACTGAATGTTTCGATCGCAGCGAAGCCTACGCGTTTCCACCGATCAACGGTGGCGTCCATGCCGCCCGGCGGAAGGAGCATGACCGGAAAGCCGCTCGCGCTGCCATGCTGCTCGTAGTAGATGGAGACATCGCCTTGCTCAAAAACCGGCATGGCCTGGCCCCCCAGACGCCTCGTGACCACAGCAGATTACTGCGGTTGGCGTATTTCGATCGAGTGGCATATCAACATTTCGCTCCCGTCTCTGATCGTCGATCGGAGCACCAGAACCCGGCGCAACACGACCCCGGTAAGACATAACCGTAGCCCTAAGGCGGGACGTATTGCGGTAACCACGCCGAGTTCGCGCGTCGGCCCGCAACGTCATCATAACCGTGGTCTGTCCCTGATTTTCTGATTTTCCCGCGCGCGCCGCAGGCGGTGTATTGGGCACTCCAGGCGGCTTAGGCCGCGGGCGACGCGCCCCGGCCATAGTGGGCCGCGGTTATCCTTGAAATCAGATCATTTCGTTCTATATAGGAACATAACGGAGATCGTCGTAGCGGCGGAGGCCGGTACCCAGGTGCCCAAGGGTGCGCTGTCGGCCTCTGGACGCCGTCCCCGGGTCCAAGCCCGGGGATCATCGGCATGACGGAAGCGGCGTGCCGGCAGGAGCCGAAACCGAAGGGCCGGAAGGCGCGCCTACGCCGTCGCGGCCTCGCGCAATGCCTTGATCGCCGCCCGCGCAAGGGCGTCGGCGCGCTCGTTCTCCGGATGCCCGGAATGGCCGCGCACCCAGCGCCATTCGACGTCGTGCGCGGCGACCGCGGCCAGCAGGCGCTGCCACAGATCGACGTTCTTCACCGGCTTCTTGTCGGCGTCCATGCGGTTATTGGTCGTCGCCGCCTCGGCGCCGGACAGCTCCCTGTCGCTGTCGCCCCAGCGCAGGATCGCGCCCCAGCCGCCCGGACCGGGATTGCCGCTGCACGCGCCGTCGGTGAAGATTTCGACGACGCGTTCGTCGCGGGCTCGCGGCATCGCGCGCTAGAGCCCGTAGGCGCCGGCGCCCTTCACCGAGCGGTGGAAGCGCAGCTTCTTCAGATACTCCATCGGATCCTTCGGCTTGACGAAGGCGCCGGGCGGGTGGTTCAGCCAGTCATAGAGCCGGGTCAGCAGAAAGCGCAGCGCGCTGCCGCGCGCCAGCAGCGGCAAGGCGGCCATTTCCTCCGCCAGGACCTTGCGCCCCTCGTTGTAGCCGCGCAGCAGGGCGCGCGCCTTGGTCGCGTTGAAGGCGTTGTCCGGCTCGAAGCACCAGGCGTTGAGGCAGACGGCCAGGTCATAGGCGAGGAAGTCGTTGCAGGCGAAATAGAAGTCGATCATTCCCGACAGCCTGTCGCCGAGGAAGAACACGTTGTCGGGGAACAGGTCGGCGTGGATGACGCCGGCGGGCAGCTCCTTCGGCCAGTGCGCGGCGATGATCTCCAGCTCCTTGGCGATCTCGTCGCCGAGCCCCTTGCGCACCTCGTCGGCGCGCGCGCGGCAGCCGTCGAACAGCGTGCGCCAGCCGGCGACCGACAGCGCGTTGGCGCGCTTCAGCTCGAAGGATTCGCCGGCGAGATGCATGCGGGCGAGGGCGATGCCGACCTCGCGGCAATGGTGGGGCAGCGCGCGCCGCGGCCACATGCCCTGCAGGAAGCTGATGATGGCGGCCGGGCGTCCGGCGAGGTCGCGCAGCGCCTTGCCGTCGCGGCCCTTGATCGGCGTCGGGCAGGCGATGCCGTGGCGGGCGAGATGCTCCATGAGGCCGAGAAAGAACGGCAGATCGGCCTTGGCCACGCGCTTTTCGTAGAGCGTCAGGATGTAGGTGCTGTGATCGGTCTGCAGCAGGTAGTTGGAATTCTCGACGCCCTCGGCGATGCCCTTGCAGGCGACGACCTGCCCCAGGTCGTAGGCGGCGACGAATTTCTCAAGCTCCTCGTCGCCGACTTCGGTGTAGACCGCCATGAACCGGCGTCAGGCGCCCAGCGCGCGCGGCAGGTTGAAGCGGACATCTTCTTCGGTGACCGTGATCTCCTCGACCGTGACCCGGCGGTGCCGGCGGCAGGCGTCGATCACCTCCTGCACCAGGATCTCGGGCGCCGAGGCGCCGGCGGTGAGGCCGAGATGCCGGACGTCGGCGAGCCAGGCCCAGTCGATATCGCTGCCGCGCTGGACCAGCGCCGCCTTGGCGCAGCCCGCCTTGCGCGCCACTTCGACCAGCCGCATCGAGTTCGACGAGTTGGGCGCGCCGACGACGACGACCGCGTCGGCCCGCGCCGCCATCGCCTTGACCGCCGCTTGCCGGTTGGTCGTCGCGTAGCAGATGTCGTCCTTGCGCGGGCAGACGATGCCCGGGAAGCGGCGCTGCAGCACCGCGACGATGGCCGCCGTGTCGTCGACCGACAGCGTCGTCTGCGTGATATAGGCGAGCTTCGTCGCCGGCGCGACCGCCAGGCGCTCGGCCTGCGCGGTGTTCTCGACCAGGATGACGGCGCCGTCCGGCAGCTGGCCCATCGTGCCGATCACCTCCGGATGCCCGGCATGGCCGATGAGGACGATGGTGTGGCCGGCCTGGTGATGGCGGGCGGCTTCGAGATGCACCTTGCTGACCAGCGGGCAGGTGGCGTCGACATAGGTGAGGCTGCGGCGCTCGGCCTCCGCCGGCACCGATTTGGGCACGCCGTGGGCCGAGAAGACCACGGGGGCGTTGCCCGGCACCTGGTCGAGCTCGTCGACGAAGATGGCGCCCTTGGCCTCGAGGCCTTCGACCACGTAGCGGTTATGGACGATTTCATGCCGGACATAGACCGGCCGCCCGTATTTCTGCAGCGCGCGCTCGACGATGAGGATGGCGCGGTCGACGCCGGCGCAGAAGCCGCGCGGCGCGGCCAGCAGGATCGTCAGCGGCGCCATGGCGGCGCCCGCCGTGCCGCCGGCCCGGTCCGCCGAAACTTGTGTATCCATCCGACCTTCTCTAAAGTCCGCGCGACTCGGCGCCCATTCGCCGCCACCTTAGCCCGAGCGGCGCGGCGGTGAAAGCCCTGGCAAATCTTCACGAGCAAAGGACATTTCGACGCATGTCCGGCCCGAATTCCGCACCGAAGCCGCCGTTGCGTGCGGCCTCGATGACCCGGGTCGGGCCTCTCGCGGCTTTCGCGCTCGCGTTGCTCGCCGCTGCCTGCAGCAATCCGCCGGAGCCGGCTTGCCCCGAGGGCTCGATCCTCGCCGAGTTGGCGACGGTGACGCGATTCCAGGGCGCCGGCCGCGACCTGACCGACGTCGTCAACCAGGGCGAGATGGCCGACCTTCTCATCCAATGCAAATACGATAGTCGCGGCGTGACGATCGATTTGCAGCTCGCCATCGCCGCCATGCGCGGCCCGGCCGACCGCGCGCGGCGCGTCGAGTTCGACTATTTCGTGGCGATCACCGATCCGCAGAAGCGCATCGTCGCCAAGGAGCCGTTCCGCATCAGCTTCGAATTCACCGACAACCGCACGCGGGTGGTGCAGGTCGAGGAGATCGAGCCGCGCATCCCGCTCGCCGATCTCAAGCAGGCGACTTCCTACGAGATCCTCATCGGCTTCCAGCTCACGCCCGACGAGATCGCCTGGAACCGCGCGCAGAAGGCGCAGCGCGGGCAGCGCTAGCGCGCCACTCTCTCATTGACAGAATCGCCGATACGGCTATCGTGCTCGCGGCTTGGCGGCAAGCCGTCCCCGTGCGGGAGAGACCGGACACGTGTCCGGCGCCGAAGGAGCAACCGCCCCGGAAACTCTCAGGCAAAAGGACCGCGCGGGGAAGATAGACTCTGGAAAGCAGGCCGCGGGCCTAGGCCCGTGATCGCCTCACCGAAGATGTAAGCCGGGCCACCGTCGAGCGATCGCAGGCGGCGCGGCGAATCTTTCAGGTCCACGGACAGGGGGGGCGCAGCGCGCGGTGCAGGCCGCGTGGGCGTCACTGTCCGGAGGACCGCGAGATGACCGCCGCCGAAACACTCAGCCGCACGCCGCTTCACGCGCTGCATCAGGCGCTCGGCGGCAAGCTGGTGCCGTTCGCCGGCTATGAGATGCCGGTGCAGTATCCGGCCGGCATCCTCGCCGAGCATCTGCACTGCCGCGCGGCGGCGGCGCTATTCGATGTCTCGCATATGGGCCAGGCGCGGCTCGAGGGCGCGGACGCCGCCGCGGCGTTGGAGACGCTGGCGCCGGGAGACTTTACGGGCCTCGCGCTGCGCCACACGCGCTACAGCCTGTTCACTAACGAGGAAGGCGGCATCCTCGACGACTTCATGACGACCAATTGCGGCGACCATCTGTTCCTGGTGGTCAACGCCGCGTGCAAGGCGGCCGATATCGCGCATCTGCGCGCCAGGATCGGCGGCAAGGTCCGCATCACCGAGCTGGCCGATCGCGCCCTCCTCGCGCTGCAGGGGCCACAGGCGGTTGCGGTGATGGCGCGGCTGCTGCCGGCGGCGGCGACGATGAAGTTCATGACCTTCGCCACCGGCAAGCTCGACGGCGCGGAGTGCTTCCTCACGCGCTCCGGCTATACCGGGGAGGACGGCTACGAGATTTCTATTCCCAATGCGGCGGCCGAGCGCGTCGCGCGCCTGCTGCTCGCCCAACCGGAGGTCAAGCCGGCCGGGCTCGGCGCGCGCGATTCGCTGCGCCTCGAAGCCGGGCTCTGCCTCTACGGCCACGACATCGATACGGCGACCAGTCCGGTCGAAGCCAACCTGTCCTGGGCGATCGCCAAGCGGCGGCGCGCGACCGGCGGCTTTCCCGGCGCGGCGCGCATTCTCAAGGAATTGGCGGACGGGCCGAAGCGGCTGCGCGTCGGCATCCAGCCGGAGGGTCGCGCGCCCGCCCGCGAGCACACGCCGATCGTCGATCGGAACGGCGCGACGCTCGGCGAGGTGACGAGCGGCGGTTTCGGCCCGACGGTCGGCGGGCCGGTCGCCATGGGCTATGTGTCGGCGAAGGCGGCCGCTGTCGGGGCGACCGTACAGCTCGTCGTGCGCGATGTGCCGCGCCCGGCGCGCGTGGTCGCGCTGCCGTTCGTCAAGCCACGCTATTACCGCGGTTGAGCATCAGGGGAAAATCATGGCCCAGGTCAAATACAGCAAAGAGCATGAGTGGATCCGCGTCGAGGGCGATATCGGCGTCGTCGGCATTTCCGACTATGCGCAGCAGCAGCTCGGCGATGTCGTCTATGTCGAGCTGCCGGCGATCGGCAAGAAAGTCACCAAGGGCGGCGAGGCGGCGGTGGTCGAGTCGGTGAAGGCGGCGAGCGAGGTCTACGCGCCGGTCGCCGGCGAGGTGGTCGCGGTCAACGACCAGCTCACCGCCAATCCGGCGCTGATCAACAGCTCGCCGCAGGGCGACGGCTGGTTCCTGAAGCTCAAGCTCGCCAACAAGGGCGAGCTCGGCGACCTGATGGACGAGGCGGCCTACGCCAAGTTCGTCGCCGGCTTGTCATAAGGAGGCCGGTCGATGCGCTATCTGCCGCACACCGAGGCCGATCGGCGCGCCATGCTCGCCGCCATCGGCGTGTCCTCGATCGATGCGCTGTTCCGCGACGTGCCGCCGGGCGCGCGGCTGGCCGGCCCGATCGACCTGTCGCTGCACATGGGCGAGATCGAGGTCGAGCGGGCGATCGGCGCCATGGCGGACAAGAATCGCCATGCCGGGCAGATGGCCAGCTTTCTTGGCGCTGGCGCCTATCGCCATCACGTGCCGTCGGCGGTCGATCATCTGATCCAGCGCGGCGAGTTCCTCACCTCCTACACGCCGTATCAACCCGAGGTGGCGCAAGGCACGCTGCAATATCTGTTCGAGTTCCAGACGCAGATCGCGCTGATCACCGGCATGGAGGTGGCCAACGCCTCGATGTATGACGGTGCCACGTCCTGCGTCGAGGCGGTGATGATGGCGAACCGCGTGACGCGCCGGAAGAAGGCGATCCTCGCCGGCGGCCTGCACCCGCATTACCGCGAGGTGGTGGAGACCTATGGCCGCTATGGCGGTTTCACGGTCGCCGCCGGCAATCCCGACCCCAACGGCAAGGAAGACCTCGCCAAGCTGATCGACGGCGAGACGTCCTGCGTCGTCGTGCAGAACCCGTCGGTGTTCGGCCACGTGCGCGATCTGTCGGCGCTGGCCGCCGCCACGGCCAAGGCGGGAGCGCTGCTCATCGTCGTCGTCACCGAGATCGTGTCGCTTGGCCTGGTTACGCCGCCCGGCGCGATGGGCGCCGACATCGTCGCCTGCGAGGGGCAATCGCTGGGCAACGCGCTCAATTACGGCGGCCCCTATGTCGGGCTGCTGGCGACGCGCGAGAAATTCGTGCGCCAGATGCCGGGCCGCCTGATCGGCGAGACGGTCGATGTCGACGGCAAGCGCGGCTGGGTGCTGACCTTGTCGACGCGCGAACAGCATATCCGCCGCGAGAAGGCGACCTCCAACATCTGCACCAATTCCGGCCTGTGCGCGCTCGCCTTCACCATCCACCTGTCGCTGCTGGGCGAGGCCGGCTTCACCGGTCTGGCGCAGCTCAATCACGCGCGCGCGGTGCAGCTCGCCGACAAGCTCGGCGCGGTCAAGGGCGCCAGCGTCGTCAATGACAGCTTCTTCAACGAATTCACCTTGCGCTTGAAACGCCCGGCGGCAGCGGTGGTCGACTGCCTGGTGCATAAGGGCGTGCTCGGCGGCGTGCCGGGCGGGCGACTGTGGCCTGATCGGCCGGAGCTTGCCGATCTGCTGCTCGTCGCCACGACCGAGACCAACAGCGAGGTCGACATGGATTTGTTCGCCCGCGCGCTGGCGGAGGTGCTGTGATGGACAAGTCCCGAGGCCGCACGGGCCGCACCACTGCGGGCGGTGCCGCCGCCGAGATTCGCACCGAGTCTGGCCATCGCGGGTTGCAGTTCGAGGAACCGCTGATCTTCGAGCAGGGCGCCGAGGGGCGCGGCGGCGTCGACCTGCCGCCGGCGCCGAAGGTGGCGGAGCGCCTCGGCGGCGTCCGGCGCAAGGGGCCGATCGGCCTGCCGGGATTGTCCGAGCCGCAGGTCATCCGCCATTACACGCGGCTGTCGCAGAAGAACTACGCGATCGACAGCGGCGTCTATCCGCTGGGCTCGTGCACGATGAAGCACAATCCGCGCCTCAACGAGAAGATGGCGCGGCTGCCCGGCTTCGCCGACCTCCATCCGTTGCAGCCGATGCAGACGGTGCAGGGCGCGCTCGAGCTGATCGACCGCCTCGCGCATTGGTTGAAGACGCTCACCGGCATGCCGGCGGTGGCGCTGTCGCCCGGTGCCGGCGCCCATGGCGAGTTCTGCGGCATGGTGACGATCCGCGCGGCGCTGGCGGCGCGCGGCGAGACGCGCCGGCGCGTGCTGGTGCCGGAATCGGCGCATGGCACCAACCCGGCGACCGCCGCCGCCTGCGGCTTCGAGGTCGATTCGATTCCGGCCGATGCGCGCGGCCGCGTCGATCTCGCCGCGTTCAAGGCGAAGCTCGGCCCCGACATCGCCGCGATCATGCTGACCAATCCCAACACCTGCGGGTTGTTCGAGAGCGACATCGTCAAGATCGCCGAGGAGATCCACCGCATCGGCGCCTATTTCTACTGCGACGGCGCCAATTTCAATGCCATCGTCGGGCGCGTGCGGCCGGCCGATCTCGGCATCGACGCCATGCACATCAACCTGCACAAGACCTTCTCGACGCCGCATGGCGGCGGCGGGCCGGGCTCGGGGCCGGTCGTGCTGTCGGCGGCACTCGCGCCCTATGCGCCGCTGCCCTACATCGTGCACGGAGCGGACGGCTTCCGCCTGGTCGAGACCAAGGAAGGCAAGGCGCAGCCCTTCGGGCGACTCAAGACGTTCCACGGCCAGATGGGCATGTTCATCCGCGCGCTGACCTACATGCTGAGCCATGGCGCCGATTGCCTGCGCGCCGCGTCGGGCGACGCCGTGCTCAATGCCAACTACGTGCTGGCGCGCCTCAAGGACGTGATGACGCCGGCCTTCGACGGCACCTGCATGCACGAGGCGCTGTTCGACGACGGCTTCCTCAAGGATACCGGCGTCTCGACGCTCGATTTCGCCAAGGCGATGATCGACGAGGGCTTTCACCCGATGACCATGTATTTTCCGCTGGTCGTGCACGGGGCGCTGCTGATCGAGCCGACCGAATCCGAATCCAAGGATGCGCTCGATGTGTTCATCGCCAGCCTGCGCTCGCTGGCCGCGCGGGCCAAGGCCGGCGAGGCGGAATTCTTCCATGCCGCGCCGCGTCTTACCCCGCGCCGGCGCCTCGACGAGACGCGCGCCGCGCGCCAGCCGGTGCTGCGTTGGCGCCCGCCGGCACCGGCCAGCCAGGCCGCCGAATAGGAGAGCCTCGAGTTCTCTCGAGTTCTGATGTAGGGGTGGGTTTGAAACCCACCCCTACGGTCGAACGGTTAGATACGCATCGCGGTCGAGGCGAAAGAATTTCAGCCATCTCTTGTAGTGTAAGGCATCGGGCTGCGGCCGAAGGCCGAGCTTGGCGATGACGCTCTGCGAGGCGCGGTTGTCGGGGTGGGTGACGGCGACGATTGGGTCGAGCCGCAGCTCGCGAAATCCATGGTCGAGAACGCGCCGTCCCGCCTCGGTGGCGACGCCCTTGCCCCAGGAGTCGCGGACGAAGCGGTAGCCGATCTCGATGTAGCCGGACTGCTCCAGCGGAAATAGGCCGCACCAACCGACAAATCCGGGCCGGCCCTTCCATTCGACGACCCAAACACCGCCCAGCGGCGGCCAGCCGGATGCGATCAGATGTTCCAGTCTGTCGCGATGCGCCTGCGGGTCGGGCGGCTGGTCGTAGATGTAGCGATGCACCGCGGGATCGATATCCATTGCCAGATTCGCCGCAACGTCACTCAGCCTCCGCGGCCGCAGGCGCAGCCGCGCGGTTTCGAGCACGGGTAACATGGGGACATTATGCATATGAGGCACTATGTTGCGCCATGCGCCGGCGTTCAGCCGCGCGGCAATGGCGGGATCAGCGGAGGGGACGATGGCCTGCCTGAGTATGAAGCCGTGACCAATTCGGGCCGCGTTCGCGCCAAGGCGATCGGCATCCTACGCCGGGGAGAGGCGATCCTCGTGGTTGAAAGCGCCGGCCGGATCAATGGCCGGCGCTGCTTCTTCGCGCCAGGCGGCGGTATCGAATTCGGCGAGACCGCGGACGAAGCGGTTCGTCGCGAATTGCGCGAAGAGATCGGCTGCAATGTCGACGCCGCGCGACGGATCGGCATGCTCGAAAGCATCCATGACTGGGACGGCAATGCCGAGCATGAGATCGTCATGGTCTATGCCGTAGAAACTTCCGACCGGCACATCATGGACGCCGACGAGGTGAAGCTGACCGAGGCGAATGGCGCGACGATGATCGCCCGCTGGCGCGACCTCGACGAAATCGAGGCAACCGGGATGATCCTTTATCCCGAAGGCTTGCTTGCGCTGCTTCGCAACCCGAGTGATTAGCGAGTGGGCGCATGGTTTCGATGTCGAAGATAGAAGATTGCCGCGCTTACCCGCCGAGGAGTATTCTCTACCTGATAGCTGGGCCATGCGCCCTCCGGGAACAGATGAAACGCGGAGGTTTTGCCCATGCGCATTGACGACATACTGCATCACAAGGGCCATGCCGAGCTCGCGACGGTGGCGCCGGCGGACTCGATTGCCAAAGCCAGCCGCCTGCTCGACGAACACAATGTCGGCGCGCTGGTCGTGACCGACCGGCTCGGCCGGCTCGTCGGCATCCTGTCCGAGCGCGATATCGTGCGCGGGCTGGCGCGCGACGGGGCCGAGGTGCTCCATTGCCAGGTCCAGGAGCTGATGACCAAGGACGTGCTGACCTGTCGGCGCGAAGACAAGGTGAAGGACGTGATGGCGACCATCACGATCCGGCGCGTGCGCCATCTGCCCGTGGTCGAAGGCGAGCGGCTGGTCGGCATCGTGTCGATCGGCGACGTGCTGAAGTCGCGGCTCGAGGAAACGACGCAGGAGATGGCGGTCTACCGCGACCTCTCGATCGGCCGCGTCTAGGCGCGCTTCGCGACTCAGGCGACCTTGGCGAGATTGGGGCGCCGCGACAGGGCGGCGCGCATCACCGCCTCGACTTCAGCGCGCTCGGCGCCTTCGAGCAGCAGGCGCGGCGGACGCGTGCGCTCGGAGCCGCGGCCGGCGATTTGTTCGCACAGCTTGATGCACTGCACGAGGTCGCTTCGCGCGTCGAGATGCAGCAGCGGCATGAACCAGTCGTAGAGGCGCCGGGCTTCGGCCCATTGCCCGGCCCGAGCCAGGGCGAACAGGCGGTTGCCTTCCTGCGGAAACACGTTGCTCATGCCCGACACCCAGCCGACGCAACCCAGCATCACCGCTTCCAGCACCACGTCGTCGAGGCCGCAGAACAGGATGAAGCGATCGCCAATGGCGTTGCGGATATCGGTGAAGCGCCGCGTGTCGCCCGAGGATTCCTTGATCGAGACGATGGTGTCGACATCGGCGAGGCTGGCGACCATTGCCGGCGTCACGTCGGTGCGATAGGCGGGCGGGTTGTTGTAGAGCATGATCGGCAGATCGGTGGCGGCCGCCACCGTGCGGAAATGGGCGAGCGTCTCACGCGGCTTGCCGCCATAAACCATGGCCGGCAGCACCATCAAGCCGTCGAGGCCGATGCGCTTGGCATCGCGCGCCAGACGGCAGGCCAGCTCGGTCGTATATTCGGCGACGCCGGCGAGCACCGGCACGCGGCGATTGGCCACTTCGCGCGCCGCTTCCAGCACCGCGCGCTTCTCCTCCGCCGACAGCGACGTGCCCTCGCCGACCGTGCCGCAGACGATCAGGCCGTCGGCGCCGTCGCGGATCAGCGTTTCGATCACGCGCCTGGTCGCCGCCAGATCGACGCGATACTCGCCGTCGAACTGCGTGGTTGCGGCCGGAAATACGCCTTGCCAATTCGCCTTCATCGCCCGCGTTCCTCCGTATCGATTTGAGCCCCCATGGACAAGAGAGCTAGAACGTAGCGTCGGTCGCGCCGATGTACAACGGCGATTGCAG
>JACQDQ010000321.1 GCA_016201015.1 Pseudomonadota bacterium
CGGTGACGAGCCGGATCGCCGCATCGATCCTGACCGCCGGCGGATTGCCGGGCTGGGTGGCGCGCAGCGAAGCCGAATACGTCGCGAAGGCATGCGAGGCGGCGCGCGATCTCGATCGACTCGCCGCGCTGCGCGGCGGCCTGCGCCGACGCATCGCCGCCTCGCCATTCGGCGATCCGGCGCAGTATTGCCGTGCCGTCGAGCGCGCCTATCGCGAATTGTGGCGCGATTGGTGCGGGCGGCAGCGATGACGGCGTCTTACGCCGCCGGGCCGAGCTGCGACGTGACGAAATTCTTCCAGTTGTCCTTGGGCGCCCGGCATGACGCCGCGCCGCTCGCCGATGCTGCGGTCAACGTGACGCCGCCGAAGTTCCACAACTTCTTCCACAAGGCCAGGTCGTTGGTGATCTTGTCGATCACGTAGTCCTTCGTCTTGCGATCGATCCAGCGGCGCAGGGCGGCGAAATACAACGCAACCATGCCGGCGACGATCGCCACGGCGATGGCATAGTGGACGAGCCAGAAGGCGAGACCGGCGATCACCATTCCGGCATAGAGGACGCGGGTGAAATAGGCATCGCCCGCCACCGGGCAGTGGGGGTGGCCGATCGTCTTGCGATCGATGTCGATCGCGATCTTGCCGTCGCGATGCGCCGCGGTCAGGCGCCGGAAGATGTCCAGGTCGCCGTTGCGCTCGGGCCGGGTGAAGCGCCGATAGATCTCCTCGTCGGACTCGGGGGTCTCGGCAGCCATGGGGGCGTCGATCGTCCAGTGGCAGGCGCGGCCAGCCGAATACACGTCGGCCAGGCGCCTGTCAAATGATGGGCCAGAAGCGGCCCGGGTTGACCTCGGCAGGCGAACGTTTCATTGTCACACATCAGGCCTAAAATCAGGTTACCGGAAGCAAGCGAGGGACAATGCGCGTCGGTGTGCCCAAGGAAATCAAGAGCAATGAGAACCGCGTCGGCCTGGTGCCGGCGAATGTGCGCGAACTCGTTCATAACGGCCACGAAGTCTGCGTCGAATCCAAGGCCGGGTACGGCATTGGTTTCGAGGATGCGGATTACCGCAGCGCCGGCGCCCGGGTCGTCGATACCGCGGACGAGGTCTTCGCCAAGGCCGAGCTGATCGTCAAGGTGAAGGAGCCGCAGCCGCTGGAGATCAAGCGCCTGCGCGAGGGCCAGGTGCTGTTCACCTATCTGCACCTCGCCCCCGACCCCGAGCAGACCAAGGGCCTGATGGCCTCCGGCTGCACGGCGATCGCCTACGAGACGGTGACCAACGAGCGCGGCGGCCTGCCGCTGCTGGCGCCGATGAGCGAGGTCGCCGGGCGCATGTCGATCCAGGTCGGCGCGCATTGCCTGGAGAAGCGCCAGGGCGGCGCCGGCGTCCTGCTCGGCGGCGTGCCTGGTGTCAGCGCGGCCAAGGTGGTGATTCTCGGCGGCGGGGTCTCCGGCACCAACGCCGCGCGCATGGCGATGGGCCTCGAGGCGCATGTCATCGTCATCGACCGCTCGCTCACCCGGCTCTACGAGCTCGACCTGCAGTTCGGCTCGCGGCTGCATACGGCCTTCGCCACGCGCGACGCGATCGAGAAGCACGCGCTGGAGGCCGACCTGGTGATCGGCGCGGTGCTGGTGCCCGGCGCCGCGGCGCCGAAGCTCATAACCAAGGACATGGTCAGGCGCATGCGGCGCGGCGCGGTGATGGTCGACATCTCGATCGACCAGGGCGGCTGCTTCGAGACCAGCCGTCCGACGACGCATGACGACCCCATCTACATCGTCGACGACGTCGTGCATTATTGCGTCACCAACATGCCGGGCGCGGTGGCGCGCACCTCGACCTTCGCGCTCAACAACGCCACCCTGCCGTTCGTCATCGCCCTCGCCAACAAGGGCGCGCGGGCGGCGCTGCGGGCCGACCCGCATCTCCTGCACGGGCTCAACGTGCATCGCGGGCGGATCACGCACGCCGCGGTCGCCGAGGCGCTCGGCATCGAGTACCAGCCGGCCGACCGCGCGCTTGCGGCGTAGAATGCCTGGCGCGGGGCGGCGATGTCCGTCCGCAATCTCGAGGCGGTCCTCAAGCCGGCATCGGTCGCGCTGATCGGCGCCAGTTCCCGGCCGGGTACGGTCGGTGCCGTCGTCGCGCGCAATCTGTTCGGCGCCGGCTTCAAGGGGCCGATCCTGCCGGTCAATCCGCGCGGGCAGACGGTGGAAGGAGTCGCCGCCTATCCCGACGTGGCTGGTCTGCCGCTCACGCCCGACCTGGCGGTGATCTGCACGCCGCCCGAGACGGTGCCCGATCTCGTCGCGCAACTGGGCGCGCGCGGCGTCAAGGGCGTGATCGTCATCACCGCCGGCTTCGGCGAGCTGGGCGAGGCGGGGAAGGCGCTGCAGCGCCGCATGCTCGAGGCGGCGCGGCCGCATCTGTTGCGCATCGTCGGGCCGAACTGCCTGGGCATCATGGTGCCTTCGGTCGGCCTCAACGCCTCGTTCGCGCATATCGCGCCGCGCAAGGGCAATATCGCGGTCGTCGTGCAGTCGGGCGCCGTCATCACCGCCATGCTCGAC
>JACQDQ010000311.1 GCA_016201015.1 Pseudomonadota bacterium
ACCACGCTGCCGCTCTTCCACACCAACGCGCTCAACAGCTTCTACCAGGCGATGCTCACCGGCTCGACGCTGGCGGTCGAGCCGCGCTTTTCCGCCTCGCGTTTCTGGTCGACGCTGATCGAGCGCCGCGCCACGGTGACCTATGTGCTCGGCGCCATGGTGCCGATTCTACTGGCGCGGGAGCCGGCGCCGGAAGAGCGCGGGCACATGATCCGCAGCGTGCTGGCCCCCGGCGCGCCAAGCCATCTTCACGTCGAGTTCGCGCGGCGCACCGGCATCCGCCTCATCGACGGCTACGGCTCGACCGAAACCAATTTCGTCATCGGCGCCACCGTCGCCGAGCAGCGCCCGGGCAGCATGGGCCGAGTGTGCGACGCCTTCGAGGCGCGCGTGGTCGACGACGCCGACAATGAGATGCCGGCCGGCGAGCCAGGAGAGCTGATCCTGCGCGCCCGCGAGCCCTTCGCCTTCGCCACCGGCTATTTCGCCATGCACGACAAGACGGTCGAGGCGTGGCGCAATCTGTGGTTCCACAGCGGCGATCGGGTCGTGCGCGAGGCCGACGGCTATTTCCGCTTCGTCGACCGGCTCAAGGACGCGATCCGCCGCCGCGGCGAGAACATCTCGTCCTTCGAGGTGGAGCAGGTACTGCTCAGCCACCCGGAAGTCGACAACGCCGCCGTCTTCCCGGTGCGCTCGGAGCTGGCCGAGGACGAAGTGATGGCGGCCATCGTCCGCCGGCCGGGTAGCGCCCTCTCCGAAATCGCGCTGACGGAGTTCTGCCAACCTCGCGTCGCCTATTTCGCGGTACCGCGCTACATCGAATTCGTCGACGCACTGCCGATCACCGAAAACGGCAAGGTGCAGAAATACAAACTGCGCGAGCGCGGCGTCACCGCCGCTACCTGGGACCGCGATGCCGTCGGCTACAAGCTGAAACGTTGAGGAGGCGCCATTGACGTCGCTCACCGATCGCACCGCTTTCGTCACCGGCGCCGCGCAAGGTCTCGGCGCGGCAATTGCGCGTGCCCTCTATAGTGAGGGCTGCCGCGTCGCGCTCACCGACATCAGCCCGGCGGTGCACGACACCGCCCGCGCGCTCGACCCGGGTGGCACGAAGGTCCGCGCCCTTCAACTCGACGTGCGTGACCGCGACGCGTTCGCGTCGTGCTTTGCCGATGCGGTGGCAACGTTCGGCGGCGTCGACATCATGGTCAACAATGCCGCGCGCACGGTCGCGCGTTCGCTCTGGGACATTACGCCGGCCGAGTGGGACGACGTGCTGGCGGTCAATCTGCGCGGCGTGTTCTTCGGCTGTCAGATCGCCGGCCGCCACATGCGCGACCGCCGCCGCGGCCGCATCATCAATCTGTCGTCCATCGCCGGCCAGCAGGGCAGCCTGGTCAATGGCGCCCACTATTCGGCATCGAAGGCCGGGATTCTCGTCCTGACCAAGATCTTCGCCCAGGAGCTGGCGCCGTACGGCGTCACCGTCAACACGCTGGCGCCCGCGGCCATCCGCACGCCGGCTCTTGCCGCCTCGCCACCGGACAAGATCGAAGAGATCCGGCGGACGATGCCGGTGGGGCGCCTCGGCGAGCCGGAGGACGTGGCGGCGGCGGCCGTCTATCTCGCTTCCGACGCCGCCGGCTTCGTCACTGGCGCCACGCTCGACCTCAATGGCGGACGCTTCATGCGCTAGCGCTCAGCCGATCGTCAGCACGATCTTGCCGCGCGCGTGACCGGATTCGCTTGCCGCGTATGCGGACCGCGCCTCGTTCAACGGGAAGCGCTGGCTGATCTGCGGAACAACCACGCCCTTTGCCGCCCAATCGGCGAGCCGGGCGAGCCGAGATTCGGTGATCTGAATCTTGGCACGCACGACGCGTATATCGGCGCGTGGCGGCGGGCCGGTGACAGGTGCGGCGGTCAGGGCAACCAGCAGGCCGCCGGGCCTGACGCAGGCGAAAGATCGGCGATGGATCTCGCCGCCGATCGTGTCGAACACGACGTCGCAATCCCGCGCCGTGGCCGCGAAATCGGTTGCAGTGTAGTCTATGGCGCGATGTGCGCCGAGGCGGACGACATAGTCGAGATTCTGTGGGCCTGCGGTCGCCAGCACTTCGGCCCCAAGCTCGCGGGCGATCTGCACGGCGAATGTCCCGACGCCGCCGGCGCCGGCATGGATCAGCACCCGCCGCCCGGGCCCGAGCCCGGCAATCTCGGCGAGCGGGATGAGGGCACTGACGCCCGACACCGGGATTGTTGACGCCTCGTCGTCGGCAAGCCCTTCCGGCGTTCGCGCCAGCGATGCCCGCGACACCACGGCGAATTCGGCATGCGTGCCGTCGCGCATGAGGTCGCCGGCGCCGAAGACGCGAACGCCTAGTTCGAGATCGGTCACGGCTGCGCCGACAGCCTCGACGACGCCGGCGAAGTCGCGGCCCAGGATGCGCGGCAGCGGAAAGGGAAACACGGCGCGCATGACGCCGTTGCGCATTTTCCAGTCGATCGGGTTGACGCTCGCCGCCCGGACCCTGACCAGCACCTCGCCCGCGCCCGGCTGCGGCACCGGGGCGTCGACGAGCCGCATCGCTTCCGGCCCGCCATGCGCCGAGATCTGCAATGCCTTCATGTCACCGCCCCAGATTCGGCAGCCACAGCGCGATCCCCGGCACCAGGATCAGCAGACCGACCAGCAGCATCGCGCAGCCGATGAAGGGCAGACCCGCCTTGACGATCTCCGCCATCGTCGTGCCGGGCGGCGCAACCCCCTTCATCACGAACAGCAGCAGGCCGAAGGGCGGCGTCGTGAAGCCGATCTCCAATGACAGCAGGACGATGATACCGAACCAGATCAGATCGAAGCCGAGCAGTTGCGCCAGCGGGAAGAACACCGGCACGGTCAGCATCATCATCGAGAGCTGGTCCATGAAGCAGCCGAGGACCAGCAGCACCCCAAACATGCAGAGCAGCATGACCATCGGGGGCAGGTCGAAGCTGATCGACCAGTCGATGAAGCCGGCGCTGGCGCCGGAGAACGCCAGGATCTGGCTGAATGTCGACGAGCCGAAGATGATGAGGAACGCCATCGCCGTGACGCGCAGCGCGCCTGTCACCGACTTCACGAAGCTGTTCCAGGTCAGGCAGCGGTAGATGACCGCCAGCACCAGCACGCCCAATGCGCCGAAAGCCGCCGCCTCGGTCGGTGTCGCCACGCCGAGCACCATGACGCAGACGGTGAAGACAATGAGACCGCCCATCGGCAGCAGGTCGGTCGCGACGAGCCCCAGCTTCTCGCGCAACGACACCGGATCGATGTCGTAGGCGGGCGCCGCGCTCGGATCGAGCTTGACCCGGATGAAGATCAGCAGCGCGTAGAAGCCGGCGAGAACCAGACCCGGCACCACGCCGGCGATCAACAGCGCCGCGACATCGATCCGCGCCAGCGCGGCCAGGAGGACGGCAAGCGCCGAGGGCGGGATGATGATCGCCAGACCGCCGGTGCCGAGGATCGGCCCGATCGACATGTGATTCTTGTAGCCGCGCCGGCTCATCTCGGGGACCATCAACGAGCCGAGCAACGCCGTCGACCCCATGCTCGAGCCCGAGAGCGCGGCGAACGCCGTTCCGCCCGCCACGGTCACATAGGACAGCCGCGCCGGCACGCGCCCGAGTAGCTTGTCGAAGACGTTGAACATGCGGGTGGCGAGGCCGGTATAAAAGAACAGGTCGCCCATCAGCAGAAACATCGGCACCGGCACCAGGGCAAAGGTCGTCATGCCGGCAAAGCCGTTGTTCAGGAGCTGGATGATCCCATTCCAGCCGCCCATGAACAGGAAGCCGGCGACGATGTTGGTGGCGAGAAAGGCGATGGCGACGGGGAAGCCCAGCCCCATCAGCACAATGATCATCGCGAACAGGAGGCCGAGCGCCTCGTACCACTCCATGCCGGCGCCCTCAGTCGAACGTCTTTTCGGCGGCGTCGTGCATCGTCTCGCGTCCGACGACATAGCGGACGCACTCGACCGCCAGCATGGTGAAGCCGAAAACCATGCTCGCCATCAAGATCCAGCGCGGGAAATCCATGGAACGAACGTCCTTCTCCGCGCGCAGGAAATTGTCGATCGTGATGCCGAGGGCAGCCCAGGCGAGAATCGCGCAGGCCACGACCGAGACGGCGGCGACGGCGCGGAGCAGCACGCGCCGCGGCCCGGGAGGCAGAGATTCGACGACGACCTCGACGAAAACATGGCCCTTCTGCCGCATCAGCCACGGCGCGCCGAGCATCGTCACGAAAAGGAGCGCGTACTCGGTGAAGGTGAACAAATGCGACGAGCTCGGCAGCAGCAGATTGCGCAGCGTCACGTCGAGGCAGATGACCGCCATCATCGCCACCAGTAATGCTCCGGCAATCGCGGCCGCACCGTTCAGGACGGCGTTGTAAACACGCGTGATCAGACGCACCGCCAACTCCCGCCTCGACGTCTTCTGCGTCCTCAATTCGCCTTGTAGAACTTGGCCACGAGTTGGTCGAACAGCGCGCCGTCACCCTGCTTGGTCAACCGGTCCTTCATGCGATCCCAGGTCTTTTCCGTCGCCGAGCGCACATACTCCTTGGCCGGAGCGCCATCGAGCTTCACGATTTTCAGGCCGCGGCGCAGCATCTCCTTCTCCTCGTCGACGACCTGCTTCTGCATCGCGATATAGCTTTCCTGCTCGTACTCGATGATCGATTTCGTCAGCAGGTCCTTCGACGTCGGGCTCAGCTTGTTCCAACTGTCCATGTTGACGATGACACCGAGGTCGGTCTGGAAGAAGCCGGGATCGACTCGGTACTTGAGGAAATTGTCCCACTTGAGATCCATGATACCGATCGACGTCCAGCCGCTGGCATCGATCGTGTTACGCTCGAGCGCCGTGTAGAGCTCGGTCGACGGGATGGAGGCGATAGAGGCGCCGAGATACTCCGTGAAGAAGGCGTTGTAGATCGGGTTGCCGCGCAGCTTGAACCCGGCGAGCTCAAGCTTGCCGTTGGCCCCGATTTTCGGCGGGCGCGTCGTGTAGATGTGGAATTGCACGCCGCCGTCGATCCAGCCGAGGTAGTAGGCGTTGAGCTTCTTGGCATGCGCTTGCTTCATGAGGTCGAGGCCACCATTGCGGCGCACCTCCATCGGTGTGACGTTCGATGAGACGAGCGCATCGCCTTCGGGCACCGTCGCGGCATAGAAGCTGACCGGCAGATAGGCCATGTCGACGACGCCGCGGCGCACCGCGTCGCCCTGCTCGAACTGGCCGATGACCTCGGGGCCGCCGCGTACCTGGATCTGGACGACGCCCTGGCCGGCCTTGTTCACCTTATCGACGAATTTGAGGAAGCTCTGCGCGTAAACGATGTTGCGCGGAAACGCGTAGACCGCCGAGATGCGATCCTGGGCGTAGGCGCCGGAGGCGCCGACGAGCGTCGCGGCGCCGATCGCCGCGGCGATGATTTTGACGATTCCCTTGGTCACTGGCCTCTCCCCATTTTTGACGTGTTGGCCCAACCCTGCCCACCCCACGTCACGTGGAGCGAGCCATTCCCTGTATGGCCGCGCGCGGCGTGCCGCCTACTCCGCCGCGACAGCGCCACGGGCAATGTACTGCAGCGCCGCCGCGGTGAGCGCGTCGCCGTATTGGGCGCGCGCGAATGCCTCGGTAATCTTCCCTTCCTTGAGGTCCGCCGCGAGCGCCGCAATCTCGCGGCGCTGCGGGTCGCCGAAGCCGCCGCCGCCCGGAGTCACGACGCGCACGATGTCGCCCTTCTTCAGCCGATCGACGCCCTTGGATTTGAGGCGCTTGTCGTCCTTGCCCGGATTCAGGATGAAATAGCCGGGCTTGCCGGTGCCACCGCCCTCGGCGCCCTGCACCGGATGCTTCTGCCGATCGCCGTAGCGCGAGAATACCGCCCCGTCGACCAGGATTTCGACGTCGCGCATGACGCCGAGCGCGCCGCGATACTGCCCCGCGCCGCCGCTGTCGGGGACGAGGGCGTAGCTGTGGACGCGCACCGGGTACTCGTGCTCGATCATCTCGGTCGGCGTGTTCTTGAACCGCGCAAGATGCGTGTCCTGCGCGTCGCGGCCGTCCTGGGCCGGCCGCGCGCCGGCGCCGCCGCCGAAGATGTCGTTGTAGACGAAAGACTTGCCCGTGGCGGGATCGCGGCCGACGAAGGCGACATGGCTGATCTGGGCGTGGCTCGGCGCCATCATCTGTCCAGGCATCATCCGGGCGAGCGCCATCAGCGTCGCCTCCTGCACCTTGAGCGACACGTTGGTGCGCGCCGCAGTGGCCGCCGGCCGTACCGGATCGACGATCGAGCCCTTGCGGGTCTGGATGTCGATGATGGTGAAGCAGCCATGATTGGGCGTGACGTTGCGGTCGAGCGCGATGGTGAACGCGTATTGCACGGCGGCCAACGTCGTTGCCAGCGGGCAGTTGATGTTGCCGGCGACCTGGTCGCCGCAGCCGGTGAGGTCGACCGTCGCCTTGCGGCCCTGCTTCACGATCCTGACGCGGATCGGGATCGAGTCCTCGGTGATGCCGTCGTCGTCGACGACGTCTTCGCCGTCGAAAATGCCGTCGGGCAACCGATCGAGCCCGACGCGCAGGCGCGCTTCGGTCTCGGCGATCAGCAAGTCGGTCGCGGCCGCAATCGCCGCCAGCCCGAAGCGGTCGATCGCCTCGAGATAGCGCCGCATGCCGGTGAGACAAGCGCTCGCCTGCGCGCGCAGATCGCCGAGCGTCTTGTGCGGCACGCGGATGTTGTTGGCGATGAGCGCGAACAGATCCTCGTTCTCATGCCCGCCGATATAGAGACGGACGAAGGGGAAACACAGGCCCTCGGCGTAAATCTCGGTAAGACCGCCGGCGACGCCGCCCGGCGAGGCGCCGCCGAGATCGGAATGATGCGCCATCGAGCCGACATAGCCGACGAGCGCGTCGCCGCGATAGACCGGAGCCAGCATCATCACGTCCATGATGTGCTGGCCGCCGCGGAACGGATCGTTGGCGATGATGACATCGCCCTTCTTCAGCGGCCTGTCGCCGAGGGCCTTCAATGCCTCCTGCATGGTCAGCGTCGACCCGGCCAGCAGCATCGGCGCGTGCTTCGACTGGACAATGACGCGGCCGCTCTTGTCGAAGAGGGCGCAGGACAGATCCTGCACCTCCTTGATGACGGTCGAGCGCGCGGTGCGCATCAGCGTGTTCGCCATGTCTTCGGCGACCAGCTCGAGGGCGTAGCGGATCACTTGGGCCTGCACGCGGTCGCGCAGGCTGGCGCTATCGGTGGAAGTTGAGATCATGCCCATCTCCTTGGGTCAGGTCCGCCGCACATCGAGATTGAGCCACGAATCGACTGTCGCGCGCCAGCCCGCCGGCACCAGCGTGCTGGCGCCCTCGCCCTCGATCACCGCCGGGCCGTCGATAACGGCGTCGGGCGGCAGGCTGGCGCGGTCCCACAGCGCGGCATCGACCGCGGCCCTGTCGCGCGTGAAATAGACCATGCGGCTGCCGGTCATGCGCGCCGGACCTTGCGGCGGAAGTGGCTTGGGATACGGCAGCTCCTCGCCCTCGACGGCGACGCGGAGCTGGACGATCTCCACCGTCTCGGCTTCGCTGCGATAGGCGTAGCGCCGTTCGTGCCGATCGTGGAAGACGCGCGCGAGGCGATCGGTGACATCGTCGGACAATCGGCCCGCAAACGGGATGCCGAGATCGATGGCGAGATCGTAGGACTGGCCGGCGTAGCGCATATGCGCGAGCCAGCGCGTCACTAGGCCTTCGCTAAGCGCGCCGGTCGCGGCCAGCCGATCGCGTGCGGCAGCATCGAGCTGCGCAACCATCTTGCCGAGCGTCGCGGCGTCGAGCGTTGCGGCCGGGCGCAGCACCATCCGCGACTCGTCCCAGCGCAGCGGGCAGAGCAGCAGGCCGACGGCCGAGAAATTTCCGGCAAGATACGGCACGATGGCGCGTCGCATGCCCAGCGCCTCGGCCAGCTCGATGCCGTGCGTCGGTCCGGCGCCGCCGTAGACGAGCAGCGGCAAGGCGCGCAGGTCAAGGCCCTTTTCCAAGGTATTGGCCGCGATGGCCTTGACCATGCGCGCCTGGATGATGTCGAGCACCGAAGCGGCCGCCGCCGCCACGTCGACGCCGAGCGGCCGGCCGATCGTCTCGGCGAAGGCGGCCTCGGCCAGCTCCGGCCTCAGCGTAAAGCCGCCGCGGCCGCCAAGTGCAACACCGAGACGCCCGAGCACAACATCGGCATCGGTGATCGTCGGCCGCTTGCCGCCTCGGCCGTAGCAGGCCGGCCCCGGCATCGAGCCGGCCGATTCGCGATCGACCTGGACGTAGCCGACATGGTCGACGAGCGCCAGCGAGCCGCCGCCGGCAGCGACCGCCGCCACGTCGATCATCGGCGTGCGCACCGGGTAGCCGGCGATGCTGACCTCGTATTTATGGACCGGCCGGCCGCCCTCGACGATGCCG
>JACQDQ010000312.1 GCA_016201015.1 Pseudomonadota bacterium
CATAATCTGCGACTTCTCCAACACCGGGAGCGTCGGCCTGATCCTGCCCGACAACGTCAGCTTCACCTCCGATTCGGGCGTGTTCCTGACCGATACCGGGCAGCCGACGACCGATCTGGCCGAGCCGAGCAGTCTCGCCGGATTCGGTCTCGCCATCTTCAGCCTGGCGATGGCGCGCCGCGCCGGAAGGCGATCGTGCCGAGAGGCGGCGTCTGCTGCTGCGTGAGAGCGCTCCGACCGCGCGCGCGCCATGTCGCGGGTTATCCCGGCAAGTCCCGCGCGCGGGGCACGACGCGGATCGCCAGACGCTCCTCGCGCCCGCGGATTTCGGCCTGGTGCAGCGCGAAAGCCGACAGATCGAGCTCGGCGGCCTTGGCCACGTCCTCGGAGACGACCAGCTCGGCGCCGTAGTCCTTGGTCAGCGTCTCCATGCGGCTCGCGGTGTTGACCGCGTCGCCGATCGCGGTGAGCGACACGGCGCGGGCATAGCCCATCTCGCCGACGATCGCCGGGCCGACATGGATGCCGATGCCGATGCGCAGCGGCTCGGTAAGATCGTGCTGCAGGGTCTGGTTGAGCGCCTCGAGGCTCGCCGACATCGCCCGCGCCGCGGCCAGGGCCTGGCGGCAGCCGCGGGCGCGGTTGCCGTCGATGCCGAATAGCGCCATCACGCCGTCGCCGATGAACTTGTCGACGCGGCCGCCGGCGCCTTCCACCGCCTGGCCCATCGCCGCGAAATAGCGGTTGAGCAGGAAGACGATGTCGTAGGGCAGCTTGCGCTCGGAAAGCTTGGTATAGCCGCGGATATCGGCGAACAGGATGGCGATCTCCGCCTCCATGCCCTGCATATGCGCCGGGCGCTGCTGCGCGTCGCGCGGACTCGCCGTCGGCGGCAGCAGCGGCGTCACGGTAATGTCGTGCTGCGGACGCAGCTGGCAGGCGAGCCGCACATTGGGCGCGGCGCTGACTCGCTTCAGCACCGCCGCCTCGGCCGGCGAGGGCGGCGGCATCCGTTCGAGGCCCTGGGCGACGCGAATGCGGCAGGTCGAACAGCGACCACGCCCACCGCACACCGAGGCATGCGGGATGCCATTGGTCTGGCTCGCCTCGAGCACCGATAGGCCGGGCGCGATCTCGATCTCGCGGCCGCCGGGATAGGTCAGGCGCACCAGGCCGCGCCGCCGCTCGACAATGTCGCGGGCGAGGCGCGCAAGCAGGGTGAGCGCAAGCAGCGCGGCGATCGTCGCATTCACGCCGTATATGGCCTTGGTGAGCGTGGCGCTCGCCGCGCGGCCGGGAAGGTCGAGGCTGGCCAAGGTCTGGCGCAGCCATTCGCCGTCCGCCGCCAGCCGCGAGGCGTCTCGACCGGCGACCGCGAAGCCGAGCAGCGCGAGGACTGGAACCAGCAGCGCGGCGGCATAAAGCAGGGGCGTCGCCCGCCGCCACCACGGCTTGAGCCGCAGCCAGAAATAGAGCCCGATGCAGCCGTGAGTCCAGGCGACGAGCAGCGCGGTCGACTGCCATGCCGCCTGGCTCGGTTTGAAATGCCACATCGCCAGCAGGACGTAAGTGTATTTGTCGTCGAGGCCATGGAAGGCGCTGGCGACGCGGGTGCCGACCACGTGCTCGGCGAGCAGCGGCACAACCATCAATTCGAGGATCAATTGCGTCGCCTCGCCGGCGCGCATGCGCAGAAGCCGCCGGCGACTGTAGATCGCCCACAGCGCGAGCAGGAAATGGGTGAGCAGCGCACCGTAGAGTACGAGGGCGATCGGCGGTTGGCGCCAGAAGGCGAGAAACCACAGGCGGCCGGCCTCCATCGCCTCGATCGACACCAGCCCCAACGCATGGTTCAGCAGATGCGTCGTGACGTAGCTGAACAGAATGAGCCCGGTCGCCAGCCGCAGCGTGCGGATGCGGAAGGCAAGCGAGGAGGATTGCGCCGCGGCCATGCGCCGTCAGCCGCGCGACGCGCGGGCTTGCTGGAGCGCTGAGCCGAGCGCGGCGAAGGGCAGGAGCACGCAATCGTGCCGGCTGCGGTGGCGGCGCACGGGCAGGAAGATGCCGAGATCGGACCAGGCGCCGGCCGGCGGCAGCCGCTCGTCCTTGAGCATGGCGCGCAGCTCGGCTGCGGTCGCGGCGATACCGTCCACCGTCTGTCCCACGGCGCGCACTCGTATCACGTCGGCGGCAGCCTGACACAGCGCGCAGCCGCGCACGCGGTGGGCGAGGGCGGCAATTCGCGCGCCGCTCATCTTGACGTCGATGCGCACGCGATCGCCGCACAGCGGATTGTCGAGCGTCACGCTGGCGTCGGGCGTCTCGACACTGCCGCCATCCTCGGCGGCCTTGGCGTGGTCGAGGATGGCCTGCTGATAGATGTCGTCGCTCATCCGAGGCGCCGCACGGCGTCGTCGAGGCCTTCGAGCAATGCGTCGATGTCGCTGTCGTCATTATAGAGCGCCAGGCTGGCGCGCACGGTGCCGGGCAGGTCGAAGCGATCCATCAGCGGCTGCGCGCAATGGTGGCCGCCGCGCAGCGCCACGCCGCGCGTATCGAGCAATTGGCAGACATCGTGCGGATGCGCGCCGTTTACGGCGAAGGAGACGACCGGAATGCGCCGCTGCAGCCCGCTCGGGCCGAGGATTCGCGTATCGATGCGCCGGCCGAGCCCGTCGAGCAGGCGCTGGGCCAGCCGCATCTCATGCGCGGAGATCGCCGGCCAGTCGAGCCCCAGCGCCCACTCGGCCGCGGTGCCGAGACCGATCGCCTGGCCGATCGGCGGCGTGCCGGCCTCGAATTTGTGCGGCACGTCGGCATAGATCGTGCGCTCGATCGTCACCGTGCGGATCATCTCGCCGCCGCCGAGGAACGGCGGCATCTCGTCGAGGAGGGCGCGGCGTCCCCACAGCGCGCCGACGCCGTTGGGCGCGAACATCTTGTGGCCGGACAGGGCGTAGAAATCGACAGCGAGCGCGCGCACATCGATCGGCCCGTGCGGCGCGCGTTGCGCGCCGTCGAGCAGCACCTTGGCGCCGACCGCGCGCGCCGCGGCGACGATGGCGGCCACGTCGCTCACCGCGCCCGTCACGTTCGAGGCGTGGGCGACGGCGATCAGCCTGCAGCGCTTGGTGACGATCTTGTCGAGCGTCGAGAGATCGAGCCTGCCGTCATCGGTCACCGGCAGCACCTTGAGCACGATGCCGCGCCGATCGCGCAGGAGCTGCCACGGCACGATGTTGCTGTGGTGCTCGAGCAGCGAAATGACGACCTCGTCGCCGGCCTTGAGCAAGTCGCCATAGGCATAGGCGACGAGGTTGATCGCTGCCGTGGTGCCTGATGTGAAGATCACTTCGTCGGCGTCGACATTGAGGAAACGCGCCATCCGCGCGCGAGCTTCGGCATAGGCGGCGGTGGCTGCTTCGGCCAGGCGATGCACGCCGCGCAGCACATTGGCGCGGCTGGTCGTCTCGTAGGACAGCACGGCGTCGAGCACGGTCTGCGGTATCTGACTGGTGGCGCCGTTGTCGAGATAGTGCAGTGGCGCGTCGCCGTTCGCCTGGGCGAGCAGCGGGAATAGCGCCCGCACCGCGGCGACGTCGAAGCTCATCCGGAGGCCTGTCGTGCCTGGCCGCGCAAGGCGGCGAGCGCGTCGGGCGTGTCGATGTCCAACAGCACGCCGTCATCGGCCATATCGACCTCGCAGACCCGCTCGGCATGCTCGCCGAGCAGCGTGCGTGCACCGCGATCGCCGTCGATCGCCTGCATCTCGGCAAAGAAGCGCGCCGCCCACAGCACCGGATTGCCGCGCTTGGCGTGATGGGTCGGCACGCAGATCAGGCGGCCATCGGCCGGGCTGAACGCCGCGATCAGGCGGTCGAGATGCGCCGGCGTGACACGCGGCATGTCGCCGAGCACGAACAGCGCGCCGTCGACATCGCCGGGCAGGGCGGTGATGCCGGCCTTCACCGACGTGCTGAGGCCGGTGGCAAAGTCGGGATTGTCGACAAACGTTACCGACTTCCCGGCAAGCGCGGCGCGTACCCGTGCCCCATCGTGGCCGGTGACGACGATGACGGGGCGCGCCTGCGAGGCGAGCGCTGCGGCGACGGCGCGCTCCACCATCGGCGTGCCGTCGATCTCGGTCAGCAGCTTGTTGGCCGGCGCCATGCGGCTCGAGCGGCCGGCCGCGAGCACCACCGCGGCGATGCGCGGCGCGCGCGGCGGTGCTTCCGGCTCCGGCGCGGCTTCACCGCGCGGCAGCGGCCGCGAGGCGATCTCCATCAGCAGCCCGCCGCTGCCCATGCGCATGATGTCCGCGCGGGAAATCGGCAAATCAGCCAGCAGGCGGTGCAGCACCCAGTCGAAGCCATTGAATTTGGGCGAGCGGGCGCAGCCGGGCAGGCCGATCACCGGCGTCTCGCCGATGCGGCCGAGCAGCAGCAGATTCCCGGGATCGACCGGCATGCCGAAATGCACGACCGCGCCGCCGTTGGCGACGATCGCCGCTGGGATGACATCGCGGCGATCGACGATGGCGGAGGCGCCGAGCACCAGGATGGGATCGCAGCCACGCTGCCTGAAATCGGTGATCGCCGCGGCGATGGCGTCCTGGGCGTGCTCGCAGATGGTATCGGCCGCCAGCTCGCTGCCTAGCGCCAAGAGGCGTGCCCGCGTCGTCGCCACCGTGCCATCGAGGACGCTCTGCTTGGTGCCGGGCAGGCGGGTCTGGATGAGGCCGACTGCCTTGCGGCGCAGCGGCGCCACGCGCAGGACGGGACGGTTGCCAACGATCTGTCGGCAGGCCTTGACCGCTGCTTCCGGCGCCGCGAACGGGATGATCTTGATCGTCGCCACCATCTGCCGCGGCTCGACAAGGCTATAGGGCGCCACGGTCGCCACCGTGATCGCTTCGTCCATGAGGTTGAGCGCGTCGATGCATGCCGCATCGATGACGGCGATGCCGCGCGTCGCGGCGAACAGGTTGCAGCGGCCGGTGAAGGCGGCGCTGCGCACGAGATTTTCGCCGGTGAGCGCGGTCGCGACGGCGGTCGCCGCTTCGTCCTCCGGCACGTCGCCCGGCTCGAGCCGCGCGGCGATGACGCTGGCGCGGCCGGCCTTGGCGAGGGCGGCGACATCGTCGGCCGACAGCACGCGCCCCTTCTTGAAACTTATGCGATCGAGCTTCAGGCCGTGCGCCAGGATGGCGCCGACCGCCTCGCCGACCGGCATTTCGCCGAACTTCACGAGTCCTCGCCCTGGCGGCGCGTCTGCGTCACCTGCGCCATGATCGAGATGGCGATCTCCGCCGGCGACAGCGCGCCGATCGACAGGCCCACCGGCCCATGGATGCGCTGGAGTTCGTCGTCAGCAAAGCCGCGCTTCTTCAGCCGCAACAGCCGCGCGGCGTGCGTTTTGCGGCTGCCGAGCGCGCCGATATAGAAGGCCGGCGAGCGCAGCGCCGTATCGAGCGCCGGATCGTCGAGCTTGGGATCATGCGTCAAGGTGACGACGGCGTCGCTGGCGCCGGGCTTGAGGCGGGTCAGCGCCTCGTCCGGCCATTCGCCGCTCACCGCGACCTCCTCGAAGCCGGGCCCGGCGGCGAAGGCGCGGCGCGGATCGACGACGGTGACGCCGTAGCCGGCGAGGCTGCCGAGCTGCGCCAGCGGCTTGGCGATATGCACGGCGCCGACGACGATGAGGCGCGACGGCGGATTGAACGGATGAACGAAGACCTCGCCGGCGGGCGTGCTTAGCGTCGTGCCGCGGTCGGCCTTGAGCGCTTCGCCCGCCGCAACCACCATGTCGATGTCGAGGCAGAGATCGCCGGAGGTGCCGTCGCGATAGACGAGAAGCTGCTGGCCGGAGCGCAGATTGGTCGCCAGCGCCACCGGCCGGCCGGCCTCGCGCGCCGCCAGCAAGTCGTCGAGGAGGACGCGTTTCATTCCAGGCGCTCGACGAAGACCTGGACCTTGCCGCCGCAGGCGAGGCCCACGTCCCAAGCCTGCTCGTTGGTCACGCCGAAATCGAGCAGGCGCGGCCGGCCGCCGGCGATGGCGTCGAGCGCCTCCTTGATCACCGCGCCTTCGATGCAGCCGCCGGATACCGAGCCGATGAAGACACCCTTGTCGTCGACCGCGAGCTGGCTGCCGACCGGTCGGGGCGAGGAGCCCCAGGTCGAGACGACGGTGGCCAGCGCCACGCCGCGCCCGTCCTTCCGCCATTTGGCCGCTTCGCGCAAAATATCTTCGCTCATGACGTTGTTCCTTCTACTTCGCCACTCCAAGGTCGTCATGGCCGGGCCGCGCGGATGCGCGAGTCCCGGCCATCCCGAATATCTCTCTTGCAGGCTGAACAGAACATGTGGATGCCCGGGACTCGTCCGCCTGCTGCGCGCGGACGGCCCGGGCATGACGAGAAAAGTAGTTCAACACAAGGCTCATGCCGCCATCGCTCCGATCTTGCCGCGGACCGGCCGCGGATGCTCCGCGCTCAACGCCACCGCGATCTCGGCCAGGCTCTGCAGATTATGCGCCGGCCGGAAATCGTCGACATGCGGCAGGATCGCCTGGTTGCCCAATGATTTGGGCTCGAACCCGGCAAAGCGCAACAGCGGATTGAGCCAGATCAGGCGGCGGCAGGATTTGTGCAACCGCTCCATCTCCGGCGCCAGGCCCTGCGCCGCGTCGCGGTCGAGGCCGTCGCTGATGAACAGCACCACCGCGTTCTGGCCGAGCACGCGCCGCGCCCAGCGCAGGTTGAATTCGGCCAGGCACTTGCCGATGCGGGTGCCGCCCGACCAGTCCTCGACCGCGTGCGCGACCTTCTCCAGCGCGCGGTCGACGTCCTTGTAGCGGAGCTGCCGCGTGATGTTGGTGAGGCGCGTGCCAAACAGGAAAGTGTGCACGCGGTCGCGGTCGTTGGCGAGGGCGTGCAGGAAGTGCAGGAACATGCGCGAATACCGCTCCATCGAGCCGGAGATGTCGCACAGCACGACCAGCGGCGGCGGGCGCCGACGCCGCGCGCGGAATTTGAGGGCGATGACATCGCCCCAGCTTCTGAGCGTGGCGCGCAAGGTGGCGCGCAGATCGGCACGGGTGCCGCTGCGGTCGGGCTTGAAGCGGCGCGTCGGCGCCTGCATCAACGTCAGCTTGAGCCGCGCCATCGCCTGCTTCGCCGCGGCGAGCTCGGCCGCCGACATCTGCTCGAAATCCTTGGTCCGCAGCAGCTCGCGGTCGGACCAGGTCATCGCCATGTCGATGGTGTCTTCTTGCTCCGCCATCGGCGGGCGCGACGGGCGTTCGCCGCGGTGCAGCGCCTCGGCCAGGCGGCGGCTCATCGCCGGCTGCTTCGCCTCGCCGCTGCCGAGCGCCGGCGGCAGCAGGATCGACTTCATGCGCTCCATCAGCGCCGGATCGCGCCAATAGAGGCGGAACGCCTGATCGAAGATGTCGCGCTGGTCGCGGCGGCTGACGAATACGGCGTGCAGCGTCCAATAGAAATCCGCGCGGTTCTGGATGCCGACGGCGGCGACGGCGCGCAGCCCGTCGAGCACGCGGCCCGGTCCGATAGGCAGGCCGGCGGTGCGCAGAATCCGGGCGAAATGCATGAGATTGGCGGCGAGCGTGCCGCCCGGATCGAGCGTCGTCGGGACGCTCATTGTCCGGCCGGCTCGTCGTCGGCGGAAGCGGGGCGTGAACCGTTGGCAGATTTCATGTCTAACAGGCCGTTAGATCGCTATTTCGAACCGCTACATTAACCGATCGGGGCGCCGCGAGCCACTGGACGTTGGTTCCGGTGGCACGGCCCACCCACGTGCGGGCGCCGCGCCCGGCGCCGTCAGGCGCCGGCGAACAGGGCGGCAAGCCGCTCGACGACGCGCGGCCGACCGAAGATGGTGCTGAAGAACCGATCCGCTCCGACCGCATAGTCCTGCACCACGCGGAAAGCGCCGCCGGCCTCTTCGACCAGGATGCGGGCTGCGGCAAAATCCCAGATTGGATTGCCGACGTCGATGGCGGCGTCGGCCTGGCCGGTGGCGGCGCAAAGATGCGCGAAGCAACTGCGGTAGATGCGATGATTGGGAAATTCGCGGGTGACCGCCTCGAACAGCGCGCCGTCGTCGCGGTGGTGCGTGAAGTTGGTGCGCGCGCTGAGCGTGATGCGGATGGCGGCGGGTGGCGTCGCCGGATCGAGATCGGCGAGGTGCAACCGTTCCGCGCCACGGAAGGCGCCGAGCCCGAAGGCGGCATGCACGCGGGCATCGAGCATCGGCACGTCGATCACCCCCACCACCGGCGCGCCGCGAAAATGCAGTGCGATGATGGTGCCGAAGGTCGGGACGCGGTGCACGAAATCCTCGGTGCCGTCGACGGGATCGAGGATCCACTGGAACTCCGCCGCTGGCTTGTGCGCTCCATGCTCCTCGCCGACGATTCCGTGATCGGGAAACCGGCGGCCGATCATTTCGCGCAGGCGCTCCTCGACGGCGATATCGGCGCTGGTGACCGGACTGCCGTCCGGCTTGTGCTTGATCTCGAAGCTGCCGACGAAGAACGCCCGCAACTGCCGTCGCGATTCGTCGGCAAGCGCCAATGCATGGTCACGAAAGCGCGCGACTTCGGCCCCGGCAATGCGGCTGCGCGGATCGGTCATTCTGCGCCATCGCGTGCCGTCGCGGCCGTGCGGGTGGGCCGGCTCATCGCGCGGCGGGCGCGGTGGCGAGCTCGGCCTTGACCTGTCCGAGCAGGCGTGCCGCCTCGGGACCGCGAATCTTGGCAATGTCGTCCTGATATTTGAGCAGCGCGCCGAGCGTGTTGTCGATGGTCTCGGGATCGAGAGTCACGCGGTCGAGCGCGACGATAGCGTTGGCCCAATCGATCGTCTCGGCAACGCCGGGCAGCTTGAACAGCTCCTCGCCGCGCAGAAGCTGCACGAAGCCGACGACCTGGCGCGACAGCGCGGCGGCGGCGCCTGGCACCTTTACCCGCAGGATTTCCAGCTCGCGCATGGCGTCGGGATAGTCGACCCAGTAGTAGAAGCAGCGGCGCTTCAGCGCGTCGTGGATCTCGCGCGTCCGGTTGGAGGTGATGACGGTGAGCGGCGGGGCGGGGGCCTTGATCGTGCCAAGCTCGGGGATGGTGATCTGATAGTCGGCGAGCACTTCGAGCAGATAAGCTTCGAACGGCTCGTCGGCGCGGTCGAGCTCGTCGATCAGCAGCACCGGTGGCCCGGCCGGATCGGGCGAGAGGGCCTGCAGCAGCGGCCGGCGGATGAGGAAGCGCTCGGAGAAGATTTCCTCTTCGACGGTCTGCCGGCTGTCATGGCTCACCTCGGCGAGGCGGATCTCGATCATCTGCCGCGCGTAATTCCACTCATAGACCGCCGAGGCGGTGTCGAGACCTTCGTAGCATTGCAGCCGCACGAGGCGTCGGCCGAGCGCGCCGGCCAACACGCGCGCGATCTCGGTCTTGCCGACGCCGGCCTCGCCTTCGAGGAATAGCGGTCGGCTCAGCTTGAGCGCGAGATAGACGGCGGTGGCCAGGCTGCGGTCGGCGACATAGTTGCCGGCGCGCAGCAGGGCGAGCGCATCGTCGACGGAAGCGGGGGTGGGGAGATGGCCGTTGGGAGGTGTCATGAGACTTGGGGTCGTTTGCACGTTGCGCGGCCGGCTAACTTAGCCGATCACGCCTCCCGATACGAGCCCAACGCAACTTGATTTGTAGAAATATGCATACCGGTCATGGGCATAGGACGCGTAGTTGCGGTCCGGTGCCAGGCGTCCGAGGGGGCTGCCGGGCCGCGGCCAGTCACACGGCGGCGGCCTTCTTGGATGCGTCTTGCCCACTTATGGGGCGGCGCGGCCGACGAACGTGGCGATCGTGCGCTGATCGAGCGGCGCCCGGTAGGTCAGATCCTTCCTGAGCGCCCATAGGGTCATCTCGAAGTGCAGCGGGATGACGCCGTAGTCCGTGGTCGCCTCGCGGCTCGCCGCGGCAAGCAGCGCGGCGCGTGCGGTATCGTCGATGGTCGCGATCGCCTGCTCGAACAACGTATCGAGCTTGGGATTGGAGTAGCCGCCCGAATTGACGGTGCCGGTGCCCTTGTCCTTATTCGGCGTGACGAGGACCGGCTTGAGCGCCGAAGACATCTCGCCGGTATCCGACAGCCAGCCGGCCAGCCAGAACGAGAACTCGCCCTTGTTCCGCTTGGCGAAGAAGCGGCTGCCCGGCAGCGCTTCGACGGACGTGGCGATGCCGACGCGGGAGAGCATCTGGGCAACGGCCTGGGCAACCTGCGCGTCGTTGGTGTAGCGGTCGTTGGGCGTCCCGAGCACGAGCGAGAAGCCATTGGCATAGCCGGCCTCGGCAAGCAGTCTTTTTGCCGTCGCGGGATCGTATTTGTCCGGATTGGCGTCCTTGTTCGCGCCGAACAGCGCGGGCGGCAGCATCTCGGCCGCCGGGGCGGCGAAGCCCTCCATCACCCGCGCGACAATTGCCTCGCGGTCGATTGCTTTAGAGATCGCCTCGCGCACGCGCCGGTCCTTGAGCGGATTCTTCCCGCCGATTCCCGACACGCCCGGGCTCGGCTCACCCGAATGGTCAAAATGCAGATAGATCGGCCGGCTTGGCGGGCCGGAAATGAGCTTGAGGGCAGGGCTCTTCTTGATGCGTTCGAGGTCCTGCAGCGGCGGTTGCTCGATCAGATCGGCATCGCCGGTCAGCAATGCGGCGACGCGCGACGCTCCCTTGCTCAACGGCAGGAACGTCACGGCCTGCCAGATCGGCTTCTCGCCCCAATACCCCTCGTTGCGTTCGAGGACGATCCGCTCGCCCCTGGCGTACTGGACGAGCTTGAAGGGGCCGGTGCCGATCATCGCTTTGCCCGAATTGAAGTCCTCGCTCTTGGGAAATGTCCCGACGCCACGACAACCGGCGCGATCGAACTCGATGGCGTCGCCGGCGCCGTTCGCCGTGGCCGAGAGAATGGCGATCGTGTAGAGGCCGTTCGGCAGCAGCGGATAGGGCTGATCGGTGGCGATCCGCAGCGTCAGCGGATCGCTGGCCTTCATTCCGGCGATCGGCCGCGTGTTGCCGGCGAAGGAGCCCGGCGAATTCTCGATCGTCGGGACGCGGCAGATCGAATAGATGACGTCGTTGGCGGTAAAATTCGATCCGTCCGAGAACTTGACGCCCGGCCGCAGCTTGAATTCCCAAGTCTTGTCGTCGATCGCACGCCACGACAAGGCGAGGCGCGGCCGCAAGGTGGCGGTGCTATCGGCATCGACCAGCATGTCGAAGACATGCGATGTGACGGCATTGTTCGGCAGGAAGTAGTGAAAATGGGGATCCATCGATGTCGGCTCGGCGGCGAGGCCGATCTTGAGCGCCTGGGCGCCGGCCGATGAGGCGGAGACAAGCAGCGCCATGGCGCCGAGCAGCAATTTAGAGCGCATCGACAACTCCTCAAAGATGTGGATCCATGTCCACCGCAATGATCTAACAAATCATGTTCGGGCGGCGAAATAAAGGGGTATACTGACTAATAGGCGGCTGCGTGGCCAAGCCGTGCGTTCAACCTACCCGAAGGCGGGAAAATGGCTGATATCTATCGCAAAATCATCGACGATCGCTGCGCATGGCGGAGTGGCGCTCTCTCCGGCAAGGAAGCTCTCTTCTACCGCTTGACCGAGCGGCACCTGGACGCCGTGGACGAGGTCTTGCGCCGGACGCGGACATTGCCGTGCGAATCAATTTCACGGCAGGACTTCGACCATCCCGTGCTCAACGACTTCCTAAGCCAAGTCTTCGATGAAATCCAACATGGCCGGGGCGCGGTGATCGTCGACGGCTGCTCACCGGCGCGCTACACGGAGGACGACTTCACCCGCCTGTTCTGGGGCTTCGGCACGCATTTCGGCGCCGCGGTGTCGCAGAGCGTGCTTGGCGACCGCATCGGCCATGTCCGCAACACGCCGGGCATGCCGATCAAGCGCGCCTATCAGAGCCTGGGGGAACTCACGCTCCACACCGACAGTCCCGAAATCATCGGCCTGATGAGCGTCCAGAAGGCGAAGTCGGGCGGTTACAGCCAGCTATCGAGCGCGCTCGCCATCCACAACGAGATCTTGTCCAAGCGACCGGAGCTGCTGGCGCATTTGTATCGCGGCTTTCCCTATCATCGCCGCGGGCAGCAGCAGCCGGGCGAGCCGGCGATGACCCCGTATGACGTGCCCGTGTTCTGTCTCGTCGACGGTCTTGTCAGCTGCCGCTATGTGCGCGAGTTCATGCAGATGTCGGCGGACGAGATGGGAACGCCGATGCCGGCCGATCTGGTCGAGGCGCTGGATTTTTTCGACGCGGTGGCCGCGCGCGAGGATCTGCGCCTCCACTTCATGCTCGAGCCCGGTGAGATCATGCTCACCAGCAATTTCACGGTGCTGCACGCCAGGACCGCCTTCCAGGATCATGACGAGCCAGAGCGGAAGCGCCATCTCCTGCGGCTGTGGCTGGATGTGCCGAATGGCCGCCCGGTCGTTCCCGAGATGGATGCCTACCGGCAGTCGCGTTCCGGCGGCAGGGGCGGAATCGCCAGGCAGGAGGCGAAGGCTTCTGCGGGCGCTTGAGCCGGCGCTTGCCGCTAACCCTTGACCGCGCCGCGGCTGAGGCCGGCGATCATCTGGCGCTGCAGCAGCAGGAAGACGATGATCGCCGGCACGCAGGCCATCACCGAGCCGGCCATCACCTGGCCCCAGCTGATGCCGTTCACGTCGTTGCGCAAGAGCGCCAGCCCGACCGGAAGGGTTCGGGTCGCCGTCCGGTTGGTCAGCACGAGGGCGACGAAGAACTCGTTCCACGCCTCGACGAAGGTGTAGATGCCGACGGCGGCGATCGTCGGCCGCGCCAGCGGCAGCGCGATCCGCCAATAGACGCCGAACCAGCTGCAGCCGTCGATGCGGGCGCTTTCCTCGATCTCGCGCGGCAGGCTCAGGAAATACGCGCGGAACATGAAGACGGCGAAGGGCAGATAGAGGGCGACGTAGGCGAGCACCAGGCCATAGGGCGTATTCACCAGCTTGAGCGCGGTCATCAGGATGAAGAACGGGATGAGCAGGACCTGGAACGGAATCATCGTGCTCGACAGCATGCCGCCGAGCAGCGCCGCGCGGCCGCGAAACGGCAGGCGGGCGAAGGCATAGCCGGCCATCGACGCGAACAGCAGCGTCAGCAGCGTCGACAGCCCGCCGACGAACAGGCTGTTGGCGTAGTAGCGGCCGAACGGCGCCACCCGCAGCGACGACCAGAATTGCTCGAGCGTCGGCTGTTCGGGAATCCAATGCAGCGGCAAGCGGAAGATCTCCGGGTTCGGCTTGAACGCCGTGCTGATCATCCACAGCAACGGAACGAGCCAGAGCAGGGCTATTGCCAGGCTGACGGCATCGAGCAGCGCGCGCATGGCCGCCCGACGCGTCCTGTAACGCGCCGCGGGGGTCACTTCGGCGACCTTCCGAGCAGCAGACTCTGCGCGAGGCTCAGCGCGGCGACGATCATGAAGAAGACGACGCCGACGGCGGCGGCGAAGCCGAAATCGAAATACTCGAAGCCTTGGCGGTAGAGATAGATGAGGATCGTCTCGCTGCGATAAAGCGGCCCGCCGCCGGTCATGATGAAGATCTGGTCGAAGGTCTTGAACGAGCCGATCAGCTTGATGACGAGGACGACGAGCAGGGTCGGTCGGATCAGCGGGAATGTGATCGCCCAGAAGCGCTGCCAGGCGTTGGCCCCGTCGAGCATCGCCGATTCATGCAGTTCCTTCGGAATGTCCTGCAGCCCGGCGAGAAACAGGATGGAAGAGAGACCGGTGCCGAGCCAGATATTGACGATGACGATCGACCAGCGGGCGTGGAACGGCGAGTTGAGCCACGGGACCGGCGTCTCGAACAGGCCGAGACTCGCCAAGGTCTGATTGAGCAGCCCGTAATCGCTGTCGAAGACCCACAGCCACGCCATGGCGGCAACCGGGGCGGAGATGATCGCCGGCATGAAGATCGCCAAGCGCAGGAAGCGCGCGGCCATGGTCGGCCGGTTCATCAGCAGCGCCAGCGACAGCGACAGCGTCGTCCCAGCGCTGACGTTCCACGCCGTATAGAAGACCGTGTTGCCGAGCCCGATCCAGAAGATGCGGTCGGCGAACAGGCGCTCGTAATTGGCGAGGCCGATCCACGCGCTTGCCGCCGGCCGCCATTGGACGAAGCTCAGCCAGATCGCGTAGAGCAGCGGGTAGAGCATGAGCCCGACCAGCACCGCCAGCGCCGGGGTCGACAGCAGAAATCCCGCGGCGCGGTCGATCGCCGCGCCCCAGGAATCGCCGCGCGGTCGGCGCAGGCGCGCGGCCTGCTGAGACGCGACGCTCAACGTCGTAAGGCCCCCACCTCACCCGCTCACTGCGTTCGCTCCCTCTCCGCCCCGGGGGGCGGAGAGGGCCGAGAGGCCGAAGGCGTTGAGGCGGGAGAGGTGGGGCGAGTCACGAATATCCGATAGCTGGTCCTAAGGCTTCCCAGTCCGCTTGACCAGCTCGTTGGCGCGCCCCGCCGCCTTGGCCAGTGCCTCCTTCGGCGTCGCCAGGCCGAAGGCGGTCTCCTCGAAGGCGTCGCGCAGATATTGCTGCACCTCGACGTAATGCGCCGTCACCGGCGGCTCATGCGCGGTCAAGAAGATCTCGAGCGCCGCTTTCTCCAGCGGGCGCGTGGCGTAGTAGCTGTCCTGCAGCAGCTCGACGCGCACCGGCAGGAAAAATTTCGTCTGCTGCCACAGCCGCTGGCCCTCGACCGAAACCAGCCACTCCATGAGCTTGATCGCCGCCGGCAGTTTGTCCTTGGAGATGCCCTTCATGATCGCGACGTTGTCGCCGCCCGAGAACGTGGTGCTGCGCGTGTCGGCGGTCGGCGTCGGATGCGGCATGAGGCCGATCTCCATCGTCGGCGCGTCGCGCGCCACGCGGCCGATGACGGTGGGGCCGGCAAACGCCATCGCCACCCGGCCCTGGAGAAACTCCACCATGTTGTCGGCCGTGCCGGCGGCGCCGATCGCCGACGGCGGCACCACCTTGTGCTTCAAATGGAGGTCCATCAGATAGCCGAGCGCGCGCTCGCCGGCCGCGCTGTTGAAGGTGAAGGCCATTTTCTCGCGGTCGTTGAACGTGCCGCCGGCCATCCAGAAATACGGCAGCCACAGGAACGTCGTCAGCGAGGGCTGCGACGGAATGTAGTAGAAGCCGTAGACGTCCGGCTTGGCGCCGCCGCCGCGGCTGAAGGTGAGCTTGCGCGCTGCCTCGGTGAATTCGTCCCAGGTGCGCGGCGGCCGGTTCGGATCGAGTCCGCGTTCCTTGAAGATGGCCTTGTTGTAGACGATCAGCGAGCCGTCGCCGCCGAACGGCAGCGCGTAGAGCCTGCCCTCGTAGCGGCCGGTGCCGAGCGGCCCCTGGGGAAACAGCTTCTCGGCGAGATTGGGGTTGCTCTTGACCAGGTCGTCGAGCGGCAGCAGGGCGTCGAGCCGGCCGAAACCTTCGGTGGCGATCACGTCGAGCGTCGTCACGTCGGGCGGCGTGCCGGCGGCGACGGCGGCGACCAGCTTGTTGACGTGATTCTTGCCGCCGGGAATGTATTCGACCTGAAGCCGGATATCCGGGTTGCGCTTCTCGAACTCGTCGAAGAACGGCTTGGCCCCTTCCTGCGAAATGCGCGTCCACACGGTCAAATTCTGCGCCGCCATAACCGGCGTCGTCAGGAGCAGCGCCGCCGCTGTGATCATCCATTTATTCATATGTCTCCTCCCAAAAAGCGCGTTGCTGAACTCCGTCGCCTAGGCAGCGAGCTTGATCGCGTGGGTCCTGAGGATGGTCTCGTTCACCGTGATGCCGAGCCCGGGCGCGGTCGGCACGGCGATGCAGCCAGCGGCGTCGGGCTTGAGCGCGATTTCGAGCAGGTCGTCGCGCAGCGGGTTGGGCGAAATGTCGCATTCCAGCGGAGCGGCCTGGAAGGCGCTTTGCCGCTCGCTCCACGCCGGCTGTGCCGCCAGCAGATGCAAGGTCGCGACGCGCGCCAATTGGCCGTCGAAGACATGCGGCACCAGCCGCACGCCCTGCGTCGCGCATAGCGCGAAGAGATGCTGCATGCGGCCGACGCCGCCATGGCCGACCAGATCTGGATTGATGATGTCCATGGCACGCGTGGCGATGACCTGCTCGAGCATGGCGATGGGCATGCTCTCGCCGCCGGCGATGGCGATCGCAGTGCTGTCGCGCAGTTCGCGGTAAGGGGCGGGCCAGGCACGGCTCACCGGCTCCTCGAACCAGGCGATGCGTTCCGGCGCGCGGATGGCGCCGGCGATGTGCCGCGCGACAGGCAGATCGAGCATGCGATTGGCATCGATCGCCAGCAATACGTCGGCGGGCAGCGCCTGCAGCACGCGCTCGATCCAGGCGAGATCGATCGCGGGCGCATGCCAGCCGATCTTCATCTTGACCGCGCAATAGCCCTTGGCGATCGCGGTCAGCGCCTCCTCGACCGCGGCGGCCGCCACGTCCGGCGCCTCGCTGACATTCTGCAACGAGGCATAGGCGGGCTGGGCGGCGCGATAGGGGCCGCCGAGCAGTTCGGCCATGCTCAACCCGGCGATCTTGCCGCGAATGTCCCACAGCGCAATCTCGATGCCGGCGGCGATGCGCGGGTTGACGACGCTGAGCTTGTCGACCACGGGATTGCTCGCCACCGGCGACGCGCCTTCGACCAGCTCGGCGGCCAGTCGAAATTGATCCGGCACCACGCCCTGGCCGTAGAACTCGCCCCAGCCGACGACGCCGTCCTCGGTGGCGACGCGCACGACGACCGTGCGCCGCTCCGATTTCAGGCCCATGGCGTCGCCGTAGCGGCGCGACAATTTGTGCCGCAAATCGTGGAACTCAATTGTTCGAACCTTATCGGCCATTGCTCTATTCTTCCGCCAATTGCTGCAATGGCCGTTTATAACCTGTCCGGTCCAGGCAGGCGAGGGGCGCGCGCTTGTCGCGCAGTCGCATCCTTGGTCTAATCATTCGGCGGTCGATGCCCGCGTCTGACGCGTGCGGGCTACGCGCCTCAAAAAACGAGAAGGGTATCGCCATGGTGCGCACAATCGGCATCGACCATCTGGTGGTCCGGGTGGGCGACTTCGCCAAGTCGAAGCGCTTCTACACCGACGTGCTCGGGTTCATCGGCTTCAAGCTCAAATACGAATTCGGCGATAGCGCCGGCTGGAGCAACGGCAAGACGCTGTTTTGGATCGGCGAGGCCGACGCGGAAGGCAAGAAGCATCCGCATCGCGCCGGCAATATCGGCTTCCATCACTACGCCTTCGAGCTGGCGAAGCGCAGCGATGTCGACGATCTCGGCGAATTCCTCGAGAAGAAGAAGGTGAAGATCGTCGATCCGTCGGGCGAGTATTACGAAGGCGGCTACTACGCCGTCTATTTCCTCGACCCCGACGGCATGAAGCTCGAGGCGATGTACTACCCGCATGCGAAAAAGAAGAAGCCGCGCAAAAAAGCGGTAAGAGAGTGAGGGCAGCGGCGATTGTCTTATTCGCGGCGCCGAATTGGCCAATCCTGCGTTCAACGGGCGACGGTACAGCCGGGCGGCGCGAGGGCGGACAGGAAGTCCGGCAACGGACGGCCTTGGGCAACGAGAAATTCCGCCATCGGACCGACGACGCGCCGCACCGCCGGCCGTGCGGTCATGCGGTCGCGCCAGTGGCGCAAACGCGGCGTCGCCGCAGTCATCGGCGCGCCCATCCGCGCGCCGAAGAGTTGCGCCATGTAGAAGGCGATATCCGCGAAGGAGTACGGCCCGGCGAGAAACTCGCGATCCGCCAACAGTGTTTCCATTTCCCGATAGTAGCGGGCGGCCGTTTCGCGCGCGGCAATCGCTGCCGGGTCCTCGGGCGCCGCCTGCAGACCCATCAGCCGAATGATCGGTGGAAAGAACACCTCGTCGGATTTGTGCTCGAGCAGGCGCGACTGCGCCCGCGCAACCACTCCGGTCGGCCACAGCGCCGGGTAGGGTTGCACATCCTCGAGATATTCGAAGATCTGCGTGGAATCGAAGATCTCCAGATCGCCGTGGATCAGGATCGGCACCTGCCGCTTCGGATTGATCCGCAAAACCTCCGGATGCTTGGGCTCGTAGAGCCGCGTCATGTCGAAGGGCACCATGACCAGCTCGAACTCCAAGCCCTTCTCCAGTGCGGCGATCTGCGCCTTGGCGCCGAACATGCTCAATGGTCCGGAGAACAAGCGCATCCGCGACTCCATGCTCGCCTCCATGCGAACTGAATGCTGAGAACATATCGTGAACGCGTGTGGCGATCAAGCGCGGCGGCGGTAGAGGTGGGGGAGCTATGGCAAGAACCGGCGACTCCCGGTACCAGCATCTCCAGGGCGGCCGTTTGCCGTCCATCGTCAGCAGGGACCACCATGACCAAAGCGATCCGCATCTACGCCAATGGCGGCCCGGACGTCATGCGCTGGGAGGACATAACGCTGCCGCTGCCCAGCGTCGGCGAGGCGCGCATCTGTCACACCGCCATCGCGCTCAACTTCTCGGACGTCAATGTGCGCCGCGGCGGCTTCTACATGACACGGCCGCCGCAGTTTCCGCTGATCCTCGGCAACGAGGCGGCCGGCATCGTGGCCACCGTCGGCGCCGGCGTACGCGATCTCAAGCCCGGCGACCGCGTCGCCTATGTCGGCACCGGCGGCCCGTTCTACGAGAATACCGGCGCTTACGCCGAGGAGCGCAACGTGCCGGCCGCCTGCCTGATCCGGCTGCCGGACGGCATTGCCGAGGCGCAGGCGGCGGCGCTGCTGCTCAAGGGGCTGACCGCCTCGATGATCGTCAACAAGATCTTCCGGCCGCAGCCGGGCGACGCGATCCTCATACACGCCGCGGCCAGCGGCGTCGGCCTGCTGCTATGCCAGTGGGCGAAGCATCTCGGGGCCACCGTACTCGGTACGGTCGGCTCGCCGGAGAAGGCGCGGATTGCGGCGGCGCATGGCTGCGACCACGCGATCCTCTATCGCGAGGTCGATTTCGTCGCCGCGGTGCGGAAGCTGGTGCCGCAAGGCGTCGCGGCGGTATTCGACGGCGTCGGCAAGGACACGTTCACCGCCTCGCTCGACTGCGTGCGGCCGTTCGGCATGATCGTCAATTACGGCAACGCATCGGGCCACGTGCCGCCGCTCGACCTTCTCCTATTGAGCAAGAAGGGCTCGCTGTCGGTATCGCGCCCGGGCTTCAGTCACTATATCGCCGACACCCAGACCTACCGCGCCGCCTGCGCCGAGCTGTTCGATCTCGTCGCGCGCGGCATCCTCAAGGTCGAGATCGGCCGCAGCTATGCGCTGTGCGACGCGGCGGCGGCGCATCGCGATGTCGAGCACCGCAGCTTCGCCGGGTCGCTGGTGCTGTTGCCCTGACGGCGTGCGCCTTACACGTCCGCCCACAGGCGGAGCAGATTGAACTGCGTCTTCTGCAGGCGCTTATGCGCCGCCGCCGCCGGGCCGTTCTCGTCGTTGGCGCGCTGGCGTTCCTGCCACAGATGGTCGAGCACGAGCTGCATGTCGAACAGGATCTGGCGCTGCCCGGCGTTGCGGATCGTGCTTTGCACCCAGCTCACCGCCGCCCAGCGCGCGCCGCGCGTCACCGGCGCGACGTGATGCAAGGTGGTCGAGGGATAGACCACCGCGTCGCCGGCCGGCAGCTTGATCGGCGTCGGCGCGGTGTCGGCGTCCATCACCAGCTCGCCGCCGTCGTAGCTGGCCGGATCATTGAGGAAAATCGTCATCGACAAATCGCTGCGGATGGGCTCCGGCCCGTCGAGCATGAACGGGTTGTCGACATGGTCGCCGTAATACATGCCCGGCTCGTAGCGGCTGAACAGGAACGGCGCCAGCTTGCGCGGCCGCGCGGCGTAGCCGAAGGTCGGATGGCGGGCCAGCGCCTGGTGGATGAGCTGGCTCAGGCGCTTGCGCGGCTCGTCATGCGGCATCTCGAGATTGTGCTTGATGCCCTGCACCGAGCGGCCGCCCGAAGCGCGGCCGTCGACGAAGCTCTTGTCCTTGAGCGCGTCGAGAACGCTTCTGACCTCGGCGGCGGTCAGCACCTGCTGCAGGCAGAGGATCATGTTGACGACCTAAAGCCCCGGCGGGAAGCGGCCGGGATGGCGCGATCATTGGGCGCCCGGCCTGCGCTGTCAATCGGGGCGGAATCTGCGCTCCGAATCCCTCTCCTTGGGGAGAGGCGGCAAACGCCGAAGGCGTTTGCCGGGTGAAGGGAGCGGCGGCTGTGATCGTCGCTGCGTCAGACCGGACAGACCGGCGTCGCCTTCATTCGTTGCGTCATGGCCAGGCCGCGGCGAAGCCGCGAAGCCCGACCATCCATGCTTCCCGGCTGATCCCGAAGTGAGAACAATGATCTTGCTCCCAAAGTGAGAGCATGCTAGCCTAGCCTATGTCGGCAACCGAGTGTGGCGCGGCACGCAACCGATGCGGATCATCGCTGTAAGTACCTTGCGCGATTTTTGGAGCCGGCCCGGTCGCGGCGACGCAGAACAGCCATTGCGCGCGTGGGTCCATGTCGTTACCGCAGCGGATTGGTCGAAGCCGACAGACATCAAGCAGACGTTTCGCAATGCCGATATTCTGCCAAACAGTCGTGCGATTTTTAACATCGGGGGTAATAAGTATCGGCTTGTCGCGGCCATCCACTACCGTGGCAAGCGGATTTATGTGAGGTTCATCGGCACGCACAAGGACTATGACAAGATTGGCGCAGAGACGGTATGAGGAGACCAACGATGCAAATTCGTCCGATCCGAACCAAGGCCGATTATCGTGCGGCATTGAAGGAGGCGGAGCGTCTGTGGGATGCGGAGCCGGGCACGCCGGCGGGCGACCGTGTGGACGTGCTGGTGACGCTGATCGAGGCTTACGAGGCAAAGCATTGGCAGATCCCGGCGCCCGATCCCATCGCAGCGATTGAGTTCATGATGGAGCAGAAGGGCCTGAGTCGGCGCCATCTTGAGCCGGCGATCGGCAGTCGCGGCCGCGTCTCGGAAGTGCTCACCCGCAAGCGTCCGCTGACGCTGCCCATGGTGCGCGAGCTGAGCGCGCTGCTGGATATACCGACGGACGTGCTGGTGCAGCCTTACGAGACGCGAAGGGCGGCGTAGCGCGCGCGCCAGGTGCGCGTGGCATCGGACGAATATTGCTTTGACATCATTCGCGTTGCGATCCGCCGTCGCGCTGGAAGAAGAGGCGAGCGGGGCTGGCACTATGCCAGTCGAGGGCTCACCCCGCCGCGCCGCGTTCGAGTTCCGTACATGATCCCATCAACAGCCCCGTTGCGCTCCCCAGCATCAAATCGGCGAGGCATAGGCGAGCGACAAGGCAGCTTCCGCCGTCGCCTCAAGATTTGCCAGCGCGTGCATGATCATCGCGAGAAAGATCGAGCCGGTCTTGATTCGCGCCATGCCTAAAAAGAGCCCCAAGACAATGACCGTGGCAATTCCGTAAAAGTCATATTGAACATGCATCAACGCGAAAGCGACCGATGTCGCCACGACGGCGCCGTAAGCCCCCAATCGAGACGCCGACAGCCCTCTGAGGAGAAATCCTCTGAACAGCAGCTCCTCGCCCAGCGGCGCAGCGATGACCACGGCCGCCCAAAATGCCCATGTCGATTCGCTCGACGAATAGGCGTTCAACAGGAACTCCGGTACCAGCGGCTTTCCCACGGCGATGGAAAGCAGGTCCGACAGCGCGTTGAAGGCGATGATCGCCGCGACCCATTGCCACAATTGCCGTCTGCCGGGAAGAACGAGCCCGAGATAGTCCTTGAGATCGGACCCTCGCCTGAGCTTGATGATGGCGGTGACGGCGGCGGCAGTGACCAGCGTCGTGGCGAACGTGGAGAGAGATAGCAACTCCCCGTCCTCCGCCAAGCTTGTCACGATCCCGGAAATCTCCGTCGGCGCGGGGGTGCCGCGACCGGCCGCGATGTAGAAGATCACGCACACGATCTGTGCGACGACGAATAACAGGATGACCAGGGCGCTCCAGAGGAGCGTGGCGAATGGCCCCCAGATTCGCGGCCGGGTTTCGTGGCCCATTTCTTCCAATTGTCCGCTCCTGGATTTCCAAAATGACGCGACCCGGCCAAGCATCGGGCTACGCAACGAATACATGATTCAAATCATATTGACGCGCGTTGCCTCGGGATAGGCTGTCGCGCGGTTTCTCTTTCTCTGTGTCAGGAGGTTCCCATGAAGCGCTCCACCCGTAACCTCGGGATCGCGGCGGCTGCCGCGGTCATCGCCCTATCGGCCGCGGCGCTGATCCCGCCGATCCGCGCCGCATCGCCGCAGGACGTCGGCGGCACGCCGCCGATGATGGGCCAGACCATGCCCGGCCATGGCCAGATGCCGGGCACGATGCAACAGCACCCGGGGATGATGGAGATGCACGGCCAGCCGGCCGCGTCGGGCGCGATGCCGACGATGCCGGGCCAGGATGCCTTCGGCGCGATTCAGGAGATCGTCCGCATGCTCGAGGCCGACCCCAAGACCGACTGGTCCAAGATCAGGCTCGAGGCGCTACGCCAGCACTTGATCGACATGAACGAGGTGACGCTGGCGGCCGACGCGGCGGCGCGGCCGATCGACGGCGGCCTCGATATCGCGGTAACCGGCAGCGGCCGCACCGTCGCCGCGATCCAACGCATGATCCCGGCCCATGCGCAGGAGCTCGACCGCATGAACGGCTGGAGCGCCAAGACCGAGGCGTTGACGAACGGGACGCGGCTGATCGTCACCGCGAGCGATCCGCAGCAGGTCGCGCATATAAGCGGCCTCGGCTTCATCGGACTGCTGGTCAGCGGCGCGCACCACCAGCCGCATCATCTCGCCATGGCCAAGGGCGAGTTCGTGCACGTCCACTGAGAGCCATCGTGAGGGACCAGCGTCGACGGCCTCACGGTGGGTTCTCGGCTCTGGTCCGGCTGCATCTACCGGCATCCTCAGGCCTGGGTTAGTCTCTCCGCCCGATCGCCGAGGATTGTCAAAAATGTCTCAAGACTCGAGCGGCGTTGCCGGCGTTCTCCGCCGCGCCGTCGCCGCCCTGCCTGCCTTTCGTGGCCCGCAGATCGAAGCAGATTTCCCCGGGGTCAATGTGCCGCTTCGGCGCATGAGCCTGAATGAGTCCTCGGATTCACCATCGCCCAAGGTGATCGCGGCGGTGCAGGCGGCAGTCGCCGGCGCCAACCGCTACCCTGACCCGAAGGCCCGGGCGCTGGCCGCGGCGATCGCCGACCGGACGGAGATCCCGGTTTCGCGCATCGTCTTCGGCAACGGCAGCCACGAATTGATCATGCTGATGGGCCCGGCCTTCATGGAGGCCGGCACCCGCGTCGTGGTTCCTAACCCGTCCTTTCAGCCCTATCAGTCGGCGGCGAAGATCGCCGGGGCCGAGGTCGTGGTCGTGCCCGTCGATGCCGACGGCGCCAACGATGTCGACGCCATGCTGGCCGCATGTTCGCCGGCACCGCGCATCGTCATCGCGGCGACGCCGAACAATCCGACCGGG